>JARLHO010000022.1 GCA_031292215.1 Syntrophobacteraceae bacterium
CATGTTGAACGAGCAATTAACATGTCCGACACCTTTCAGTCGGACAGATCGGCCAGACTTGTCCTGGCGTACCGAAGCACACGAAGAAAGAGCAAAGGTCGGGCTAAAAATCCCCGGCGGTTCTTCGTGGTGAACGATTACCGGGAATGTTACGGGGAGGCTTCGCGCAAGGTATCGCCGAGTTCCGAGCACAACCTGGCGCAAGATTTTTCTCTACACATAGAAAATGGCCCTTACAAAGGAAGGGAAGCGGATATGGACGGCCAGCCAACAAAGGCTTTGCAGAGATGGCCCCTATCGCCTGCCAATAATCCAATTGGAGCAGTTAAGCGAGTTTCGGGGGGCTACACGCTCGTCGAGCTATGTATGATTGTCGCCATCCTAGGAATTTTGAGCAGTGTTGGAATGTACTCCTTCAATAGCTGGAAATTAAAAGAACGCAATAGTAAGGCGATGTATGATATCAAATTACTGTCAGTATCCATCGACAGCTATTGTATGGATTACAAAGCATATCCGCAGAGTTTGAACGACTTGCAGGAAGGAATCCCTGTCGATCCTTGGGGCAATCCCTACCAGTATCTAAACTTGGCTAATGGGGGCAATAATGCTCACGGTCAATGCCGCAAAGATCGAAACCTAAATCCGATAAATACAGACTACGATCTTTTCAGTATGGGTGCTGATGGACAAACGCAGAAGCAGTTGAATTCCAAATACGGACAAGATGATGTAATCAGAGCACAAAATGGAGCGTACCTGGGTCTTGCCGGCGATTTCTAATGCAGGATAATTGTCATGATGAAAGGAACATTTTTACAAAGCAGATTGGGCCGTAAGATCTTTTCTTTGTTCATATGCTGTTCAATAATCCCTATCGCCGTTCTTTGCGTGCTTTCATTTATCCAAGTAACTAAGAATCTCCAAGAGCAGGGGAGCAGGAGGCTTCATCAAGCGACCAGGCTCTTTGGCCAATCGATACTTGAGCGTCTGCTGCTGTTGGACGATGAACTTCAAAGGGTCGGGACCGAGCTCGACAAAGGACTTCCAATCGTCCCGCTGGCTATGCCCAATGACAGGAAGACTACATTTTCGCCATACAGGTGGATAGCGGTCTATCATCGCGATGGTTCTTTGAAAGCATTGTTTGGAAATCCCAAAAGACATATTCCCGACTACGACGAGATACGAATGGGGCTCCAAACCGGCAAGACAAGTGTCGTCACTTATTCGGGCGCCGATCATATGGCAAGAGTGCTGCTGGCCATACAGCTCCAATCCTCCCCAGACTCCATCCTTGTCGCGGGGTTGGACAGCAGCTACTTGTGGAGCGTTGGTGTAGAATGCTCGCTGCCGCCCATGACCGACTTATGCGTGATAGACTCATCGGGGCGGCCGGTCATCAGCTCGATTCCCGACCCCTCGCCTTTATTACGATCGCTCTTGGTCAACGAGAAAAACAACAGGTACGACTTTTCCTGGGAAAACGATGGCGCAGGCTACATAGCCAACTACTACCGGCTCTTTTTGCAATCGCGGTTTGCGGCCAAAACCTGGATAGTCGTCCTGAGTCAGAGTAAAAAGGACCTGTTGGCCCCCCTGGATGATTTCAAAGTTATTTTCCCCGGAGTAGCCCTGCTCTCCTTGCTCGTGGTGGGCTTTCTCAGCATGTACTATATCCGCCACACTCTGGTCCCTCTCGAAAAGATAAAGGAAGGAATCCGGCAAGTTTCGAGCCGCAATTTTGACACGCAGATCGCGGTTACGAGTAACGACGAGTTCCAGGAACTGGCCCAAACCTTCAATAACATGGCCTCTCAACTAGGCAAGCAGTTCAGGGCGCTCAACACGAAATCGGAAATCGACAGATCGATTCTTTCCTCCCTGGGAACCGAACACATCATCAACTCGGCGCTAACAGGTATCCAGGGGTTTTTGTCCTGTGAGAGTCTGAGCATCGTAGTGGCCGATCCCGGCAACCCGGCAGCCGGAATGAGCTACGCCTCGGGTGGGACTCCGGGCGCTCGGGAAGCCGCGACGGTTGTTCGCTTCAGCCCTTCGGATCTGATGGAGCTTCGCAGCCGGAAGGAATGTCTGGTGATAAACGATGGAGAAGTTGTTCCCGGATATGTAGCGGCGCCCGATGGAGCGAGGATCCAATCGGTTGCCATTCTGCCGGTATTTGTAAAAAACCGGCTGAGCGCCACTATAAATCTGGTATACGCAAAAGATAGAGCCCTGGCCGACGAGGATATCCTGCATGCCCGACAGTTTGCCGATCAAATGGCAGTGGCTCTTTCCAACGCGTCCCTGGTGGAAGAACTTGACCAGTTGAACTGGGGGACGCTAAAGGCGCTGGCGAGAACCGTCGACGCTAAATCGAGCTGGACGGCCGGTCATTCCGAAAGAGTCTGCGAGATAGCTCTACAGATCGGGAAAATCCTCCATTTGTCGGATCCTGAAATGTCGATACTGCATCGTGCCTCCTTGCTTCACGATATCGGCAAGGTGGGGATTCCCAACAAAATTCTCGACAAACCCGGTAAGCTAACGGAAGAGGAATTTGATGTGATACGGAGTCATCCCGGCAAGGGGGCAATAATCCTGGAACCTATCACGACTTACCGGGCTGTGATACCAGCGGTTCACCAACACCACGAAAAGTTCAATGGAACGGGATATCCGAACCGGTTGCGAGGCGAACAAATCGACATTGGCGCCCGCATAATCGCGGTTGCCGACGTTTTCGACGCCATGACAGCCAGCCGACCGTACCGGGTCGGGATGGATTTGCCGGATGTATTGAAATACATCGAGACCGCGGCGGGTAGCCATTTTGACCCGGATGTGACGAAGGCCTTCCTGATAAGCGCATCTTCCACTATGGACGGTTTTTCAGACCTGGTGACTGAAAAGGAAATAGTGCCTTTCGTGTCGAAACGCTAAGGTCTGGAAAGGGTAACCAACCACCTCGCCTCAGGCGTTGCCGCCTCCTGTAATTTCGGTCCACAAAGAGAGAATATCCGGATCGCGGTCGTCTACTTCCAAGGCATGGGAAATATGGGAAAGCGCATCCGACCGGTTTCCCGCCCGCCATTTCGAAAGAGCCAGCAAATAGAGCGCGCGCGGGTGATGAGGATTTAAAGTCAATGCACGCAGGCAAGTAGAGGCGGCGAAACTTTCGTCGCAGCGCTCCAATGCGGTCGAGGCCTCATCGACTAGCCGGGCGATGGCAGCGATTTGGGACCGCTCCCGTATCCAGCAGATGGAGCGAGCGGCGAATTCACGCGCGTGATGTTCATGCCTTTGCACTTCGCAGGGCATTTCGTAATAGCAGGTGTACTTGCCGGTTGCAGCCCCGGGACGCTTCAACAGTTCCCGAAATACCAAACGGTCCTCGCCGGAGCCGTCGGCAAAGGCTGCAAGCGACCAGACAGGCAGGATGAAATGGCAGGCGCCTTTATCTAGCAACAGGCAACTGGGGTTTACAAAACCGCCGAAACGCTCCTGGTTGATGCCGCCCTCCGGCCCTGTCGCATCCCACTCGTCTTTGCAGATCGGCCAACCCGTTTCCCGGTCGACCAGCCAGCGGTAAGAAAAAGCCCAATCTTTTTCCCGGATCGCCAAAAGCAATGCCGACAAATGGGTTCGCCCCCACCAGTCGTCATCGTCTAAGTAGGCGAGGTATCTGCTGTTTGCGGCATAGCTTAAGATGGTCCGAAGAGCGCCCCCATAGTGGTTGAAGTAAAAACCGCCATGGCGATGCGAAGTGGAGTACCCAAGGTCCAGCAGGGTTAATAGTACGTTTTCCGGGCACTCGCGAGAAAGAGTATCCAAAAGGGCGCTATCTCCCTGGTGGGTATCGATGCCGATAAGCACCTGGATGCGCCCGAGGTGGTCTTGATCGAAGACCGAGCGAACGGCTCGCAAAAGTGAGGGGCGAAGGACCGTTTGAATCACCACCGCCACATCGGCGGGCGCTTGAGCGTTTCCAGTCAAATTTTTCGTTAGAGTTTCACTTTTCATTCCGCAGCATGTTCCGCAGTACTTTTACCGTCAAAATCGCGCCCCGACGATGGTTTTGGTCCCGTAAAGCACGGGACCCCACCCGTCTACGAGTTTTCCCCCACGCCGCCCGCTTCCGGCCGGAGGTCCCGGATCGGATACCAGCGCTCCGGTTCGGGTTCGATGGGCATCTCCTTTTCCAAAAGAACCCACGCGTAGTCGTACCTGTCCTTCACTATAACGAAAACAACAGGTTTTGCACAAAAAAGCCGGCAACCGCCGCAAAAAACCCGGCAATGATCATAACCATTACAGCGAGGTTGCTCACGTGGGGCAGAACAGCTTCCAGGAGGGAGGATCGAGCCGATCCGGGAGGGAGGTGGTGACGGCAACCACGGGGTTTTTCGGCCCTCTTCCGGTTGCGAAGGCATGGGGGGGGGACATCGCTTTGAGCTATCGCCACTTTAGGCTTTGGCAAATCGGCCATTTGCGAAAGCAAACGGCGTCTTTGCTTTGAGCGCCCGCTCGACTTTAGCCTTCAACCGGGTAAGGTCAAAGGATTTTACTACGCACCAATCCAGGGTCGGCCGCCCGATGTTCCACCGGCTAAAATCATAGGCGCTGCACACCACAATGGGAAGCTCCGGAGCAAAACCGCGGATTTTTTGAAGCAACTGGAGCCCTTCCAAGTCGCCCGATTTGATATCGAGAACAATCAAATCGGGATTAAATTCTTCGAGTTTGGCTATGAGCTCGCAACCGTCCGGAACAGTCAGAACTTCATGGCCGATTTCGGAAAATTCGCTGTGATACAATTCTCGAACGTGCTTATCGTCGTCAATCACAACTAGCCTCGCCACTGACCTATCCTTTTTAAACAGATTTCACACTGGCTCAAGCGGAGTAGGAACGTTGAAAGTCGATAGAAAGAAAGGCAGCAACCCCCCCCCCGGGGTTATCCGTCCTGCCTCCGGAGCTTCCCATGGCCTTTTTCACTTTTTCACTTAACTGGAGCAAGTATGACAAAGCAACATTACGAAAGCGCGTCAGGAGGGTGGAGATTTTATTAAGGAAGCGGCGCGCGGCGAAAAGACAGGAAAGAGCCGGCGGCGTCCGCCCCCTGTTCCTGCCCATCGAATTGGAAAGATAAGAACAGGGCGCGAGTGGTGTCAAGGAGCTTTTTGCCGCAACCCCGTTCGATATTCGACCAGATCCGCCACGGTAAGGACGGGCATGCGGTGCTTTGCGGCAAAAGAAACGATTTCGGGTAGACGCGCCATCGTGCCATCCGGGTTGGTAAGCTCGCACAGAACCCCGCAAGGATTCAGTCCCGCCAGGCGCATGAGATCAACAGTGGCCTCAGTGTGCCCCGCTCTTTCCAAAACGCCTCCGGGCCGAGACCGCAAAGGGAAAATATGGCCGGGATGGCTCAGATCTTCGGGTACGGCGCCCTCGGCTATGGCGGCTTTTTTCGTGGTCAGCCACCGCCTTACCCTCTGCCATCCGGACTGTTACCGTCGGCTCCGGCCTTACACCGGATCTGCTGACCTCCCTTCACGTCGAAAGGAGCGCTCGCGGGCTCCCCGTCTAAAAACTTACAATTACCCACACATGCGCCCACCTATTTCCTTTTGCAAAGTTGCAAATAAGGGGGGCGAGCGAGCCCGGCCGGTCCATGCGCGTCATTGCAAGCGGCTGGAGAGTAAATCCCCCCAACCCCCCTTTGCAAAAAAGGGGGGCGATCGGGCCAAGCCCCTTTCTTGGGAGTCTCCGCTAAGGGGTAAGTGGGCGCATGTGTGGGTAATTATCAGGCTCTTAAGGGAGCAGTTGGGGTTATCACCCCAACGGGTTTTATCGCCGCCGTCCCGGCATCGGGGAAGCAGTTGGGGTTATCACCCCAACCTACGGGTTTTGCGGCCAGAACTGCGCGCGCAATTGCTGCGCCACCTCTTCTAGCGGCCGGGAGGCGTCAAGGATCAAAAATCTTTCCGGTTCTTCCCCGGCGAGGGCGAGATAGCCGTTTCGCACCCTGCGCTGAAACGCTTCGCCTTCGAGTTCGATCCGGTCCCGGTTCGAGCCCTGCCTTCGGCCAAGCCGTGCGAGGGCCAGCTCAACGTCACAGTCCAAAAGGACCGTTTTGTCAGGAATCAGCCCCCCCGTGGCCCACTTCTGAATCTCTTTTAGCCTCTCCAGCTCGAAGCCTCGCCCGAACCCCTGGTAGGCGAAGGTTGCGTCGACAAACCGGTCGGCCAGGACCCAGACCCCTTTTTCCATGGCCGGCGCTATGACCTGCGAGATCAATTGAGCCCTGCTCGCGCTGTAGAGGAGCACCTCGGCCCGGCCGGTCATCTCCGAGCAAGCGGGATCGAGCAGGATTTGCCGGACCTTTTCGCCGATCGACGTTCCTCCCGGCTCACGCACCCTGACGTAGGCAATGGACCTTTCCGTCAGCTCGCTCGCCAGCCGGTCCAAAAGGGTGGATTTGCCGCAGCCGTCGATACCCTCAAAGCTTACGAATTTTGCCCGGGGCAAAAGCCCCCTGGATTCATTCACCGTCAAACCTTTATGGAGCGATTGTCAGCTTCGGTTTTTGTGTCCTCGTTGTAATTTTTTCGCTGCCTCTCGAAGTTGATCTGGTTTTTGGCAAGGTAGATCTTTTTAAATGCGTCGAAATCAAGGCCGAATACGGCGCAGATGCCAAAGAGAACGGCCCACAGGTCCGAGAGGGCGCTTTTCGCCCTCTCGGGTTTATACCCTCCGCCTTTTGCCCACCATTTCCACTTGAGGCTCCCCTGGAGTTCATCGAGGGCAAGGAATGCCAGGAGGGCACACGCCTCCAGTCGATCCCCTTGGGGGTGCGGGGCGAAGGCGGGGAGCTCTTCGGGTTTTACGCCAACGATCTGGGAAAGGCTCACCAGGAAATGAAGCATGTCGATAATTTCGACCTTGCCGTTTTGAGTCGCAAGGCCGTGGTCTCGAACCTCTCGGATGAGCTCGGCGAGCTCGGCTGACAGGGCCTTGCGGTAGTTTTCGATCCAGATAAGCTTTTGTTGCGGATCGTTTATCGTATTTTCAAAGTCCAGGCCGGCATTGGCCAGCGTGTGGACGTTTAGCTCCCATTGAAGAGAAAATATCTCAACCATTGCTTTGCGCTCACTCCCCTTGCTCTCTCGGGACTCGGAGCCCCAGCCCCTCGAAATATTTTTTTACCTCTTTGGCGATAATCCGTATTCGCGGGTGGGCCTGGCTCGAGTCTCGAAGCCGTAGAAAATGGTTCCAGCCGCTCCACCTGCCGCTTACAAAGAGCTCGCTTTTCAGAAGGTTAGGCAAAATATCGCGCGCGATCTCGGGCCGCAACCCCCGGGCAAGGTCTTCGCCGTACCAGTGAAAAAGGATTTCGGCGCGCTGCAGCCATTGGGCGGCAAGAAGGTTGTCCGGCGCCAACTGGCCTGTGGCCACATCGTATGCACTGTGCAATTCTTCGGGCAAGATGAGTTCCATGCCCCGGTTTCCATAGTTTACGTAGCGCGTGCTTTCCTGGGTGAAAGACAACACCCGGTGGCGCACCACTTCGTGGGTTATGCCCCGGTCGCAGACAAATCTAAAGACAAAGACCGGAAGATCGAAGGAGGGGTCGTTTTTTAGAAGGGCAAGTTGTTCCTGTTCGCCTACGAGCGAGACGCGGGGGGGAAAAGAACCGGCCGGGGCCGAGAAAAGGGCGGGGAAAAAGCGGGTAAGGCTTTGACAAAAAAAGTCATACAGAGCTTTACGCGGTTTCAAATAATCCAGGGTCTCGACCCAGGCGCGAAAGTTTGCGGCCAGGTAAAACCCCTGGTTGGAGCCCAGCGGATAGATTCGGTGAAAGCCCAGCCGGTCGCGCAGAGCTTCGACCAGCATTTCAAAGGAAACCCCGGCGCAGCCTCCCCCGGTTGGCGCACCGGGGTCGTTTTCGACCTTTAGCACTATGTTGCTGTGTTCGAGGACCGACAGATGGCCACGCGACTTTAGCATCGGCACAAATTTTTTGGCGGAATCCTCGGTAATCTTATCCTCGGATTTATAGGCGGTCCTTCCGCACAGCTCGACAAGACGCAATGCGCGGTTTTCATCGGATGGCGCCATACCAAAGGCGGAGACCGAGCTTTTGACGAACCGAACAGCCATTGCACCCTCCCTCTTTTGCAGTAAATCCCCCCAACCCCCCTTTGCAAAAAAGGGGGGCGATCGGGCCAAGCCCCTTATCGGGAGTCTCCGCTAAGGGGGAAGTGGGCGTATCTGTGGGTAATTGCAAGCTTTTTACGAGCGTTGGCTTCGAAGTAGAGCCGCCGGAGCAAAGGCGCGAAGGCCAAACGGCGCCCCGCCCCGCGCGCGCGGCTCTCCCGCCGGTTTAGTCCATGTGTTCGATTAGCGCCCGTCCAAACCGGGAGCAGCCGACTTCGGTCGCCCCGCTCATTTGCCGCGCGAGATCGTAGGTGACGATTCCCGCCCCGATCGTTCGCTCCAGAGCTTGATGAATGAGTTGCGCGGCCTCCACCCAGCCCAAATGGTCCAGCATCATGGCCCCGGATAGAATCAGCGAGCCGGGGTTAATCTTGTCAAGCCCCGCATATTTGGGGGCCGTCCCGTGCGTTGCCTCAAAGACCGCGGCCTTATCCCCGACGTTTGCCCCGGGGGCCATCCCCAGGCCGCCGACCTGAGCTGCCAGGGCATCCGAGAGATAGTCCCCGTTCAAATTGGGCGTTGCGAGCACGCTGTAATCTTCCGGTCTTAGGAGCGCCTGCTGGAACATCGAATCGGCGATTCGATCCTTTATCACCACTTTTCCTTCCAGATCCTGTCTTCCCGCCAGGACCTCGGCTTCGGTAACGGTACGGTCGGAGAATTCCTCCCTTGCCAGTTCATAGCCCCATTTTCGAAAGGCCCCTTCCGTGTATTTCATGATGTTTCCCTTGTGGACCAGGGTGACGGAAGGAAGGCGCTGTTTTAGCGCATAGGCAATCGCTCGGCGCACGAGCCTTTTGGTCCCGGCGGGGCTCATCGGCTTTATTCCGATGCCCGATTTTTCGGGCAGCGTGATGTCAAAATTTTCAAAAAGAAGCCGCGAAACCCTTTCGGCTTCCTCGGAGCCCGACTCCCACTCGATCCCCGCGTACACATCCTCGGTATTTTCCCTGTAAACGACCATGTCCACTCTTTCGGGATGCAGAACCGGCGAGGGAATTCCCGGAATATAGCGTACCGGACGTATGCACGCATAGAGGTCCAGAACACGTCTTAGCGTAACGTTAAGGCTCCTCATGCCCGTCCCGACAGGGGTTGTAAGGGGCCCCTTTATCGCCACCACGCATTTTCTGATCAAATCGATGGTCTTTGCGGGCAAGGGTTCCCCGGTTTGCTTCATGGCCCTTTCGCCGGCAAAAAGCTCGAACCAGTGGATCTTCTTTTTCCCGCCGTAGGCCTTAAGGACCGCCGCATCCAATACCGGCCCGGTAGCGGCCCAGATGTCGGGCCCCGTTCCGTCGCCTTCGATGAAAGCGATATTGGGGTTTGGTGGAACGTTTAGCGCTCCCTGTGCGTCCAGAGTGATCCACTCGCCACTCCACTGCGTTTCTGCCATGCCACCCTTCCCTTTCACTTCGTAAAGGCCAAAAGCACCCATTCTCCCGCCGCGATACGGCCGGAAGGGGCAAGGCCCATCTTTTCATATTCCGCGCAGACCAGACCTGCCTGTTCCAAAAGGATACCGCTAAGGGCAAGGCGCCCCCCGGCTCTTACTTTGGAGGCGATCGCCCCCGCCATCCGGATAAGAGGGCCCGATTCTATGTTGGAGATAACGGCGTCAAATTGCCCCTCGACTTCGGAAGGCGTTTGGCACAGGATCTGGATCCGGTGTTCAAGGCCGTTTAGCAAAGCGTTTTCTTTCGCCGTTTCGACAGCCTCCGGGTCGTTATCGACCGCTGTAATCTCTTTGAACCCGAGAAGGGCGGCGCCGATAGCAAGTATTCCCGAGCCCGTCCCTACGTCGAGGAGCGTCACCGGGGTCGTACCCAGGGAAAAACCAGAGTCTTCGAGCCATTGGAGGCAGAGCCGGGTAGTCTCATGGTGGCCGGTCCCGAAGGCGCGCCCCGGATCGATTCGAACGATTAGCCGCTCGGAGTCCCGCGGCGCGGGTTCCCAAGTCGGGGAGACGAGAAATCGCGTGCCTACCGGAAGCGGGTGGAAATTTTCCTTCCACTTCCTCAACCAGTCCTCGTCGGGAATCTCGGCAAAGGAAATTTGTCTTGGCCCCTCGCCGGGATGGCGCGGCACATCGTCTACTATTTGGAGCAAGCGCTGCCTGCTTTCGGCCAACCGCTCCCCTGCCAGGTAGACGCGGACGCCGTCCGAGACGTATTCCACGCTCACCCCGAAGGCCTCGGCAAGCTCGGAGGCCAAAACATCTGCTGAGTCCGCCCCGCAGGTTATATCTATTCGCGTCCAGTTTCCGTTCACGATACACACCCGATAACTAGGTCGGCAACGCCGCCACGCATTTTACCTCGACCACGGCACCCTTGGGGAGGCCCTTTACCTCGACAACGGCCCTCGCCGGCTTGTGCGCCGAGAAAAACTCTTCATACACCCTGTTAAAAGCTGCGAATTCATTAATATCGGTCACAAAGACATCCACGGCAACAACTTTTTCCAGCCCCGCGCCGGAGGCCATAAGAATCTCTTTCAGGTTTTTAAGCGCCTGTCTTGCCTGCTCCACAAAACCTCCGCCGACTATTTCGCCGCTTTGCGGATCCAACGGAATCTGGCCGCTCACAAAAACGAACCCGTTTGCCCGGATCGCCTGGGAATAGGGGCCGATAGCGGCGGGGGCCCTATCCGTTCGTATCGATTGCAAACTCATCTCTTCGTCTCCTTTTTGAAGCCATAAAATGTATACGGTCGGTAACTTAAAGTAACGTCAGCGATTGTTCAAATCCATTTTTCACCTTATTATGGAATTCGTCAGGCTGGCAAGAACAGGTCCCGCCGAAGCTGGCGGATCAAAAATTGGCTAAAAGAGAAACTGCGGGGTGGTACATGAAACGAATCGGCATCAGAAGGAAATTCCTCGGATTGATTGTTTGCGCCTGTATCGGAGTGGGCGGCGTGGCGGCAGGCGTCAGGCTGGATCGGGCGGTTTTTGCCGAAATATCTGCGTCGCAGGTCGGGCAAAACGCCCCGGGGCTCGATTACAAGCTCATAAACGAGGTCTGGCAATTAATCGAGGGCAAATATGTGGACCGCGCGGCGATTAAGCCCACAAAGCTCACTTACGGAGCAATCTCGGGGATGGTGAACGCCCTGGGGGACACCGGCCACAGCTCGTTTCTCGACCCCGACATGGTGGGTATCGAGTCGCATTACCTGCAGGGCAATTTCAGCGGCATTGGCGCTCAGATCCAGATAAAGAACGGCCACGTCGTGATACTCGCCCCTCTTGAGGGGTCTCCGGCGCTTCGAGCAGGCCTGAAAACGGGCGACATTATTATGAAGGTGGACGGAAAGGACATCACCGGGCTTCCACTGGAGCAGGTCGTCTCGCGTATTGCGGGAAAGGCGGGCACCTCCGTCACTTTGACCATATTGGACCCCAAAACGGAGGAATCCCGGGAGGTGACGATCGTCCGGGCCAAGATCACCGTTCGCAATGTGACGTGGGCGCAAGTGCCCGGAACGAGGATAGCCGATCTTCGGATCGCGGGCTTTAGCGAGGGAGTCACAAAGGATGTGCGAAAAGCCCTGAGGCAGATCGAAGCGGGAGGGGCCACGGGTATAATCCTGGATATGCGCGACAACCCGGGGGGCGTTTTGGGCGAGGCGATATCTACGGCCAGCCAGTTTCTTAGCAGCGGGACCGTGGTTCTACAAAAGGACAGCAAGGGCGATATCAAGCCGATTAAGGTTCAGCCCGGGGGGCTTGCCACCACCATTCCCCTGGTGGTGCTCATAAACCAGGGGACGGCCAGCGGATCGGAAATAGTTGCCGGGGCGCTAAAAGACGCAAACCGCGCCAGGCTGGTGGGAGAAAAAACGTTTGGCACCGGCACCGTGCTCCAGGAATTCCACCTCTCGGACGGCTCAGCCGTGCTGCTTGCCATCGCGGAGTGGCTGACCCCCGCAGGCCACGTCATCTGGCACAAAGGCATCGAGCCCGACGTGAAGGTGAGCCTTTCGCCCAAGGTCACGCCCCTCTACCCGGAAAAGGAAAAAGGGATGTCTTCTGCGCTTTTGAAAGCCAGTAGGGACGCCCAACTGCTAAAGGCCTTGGAGATGGTGAACAGGGGATCGGTGAGTCGGTGAGTCGGCGAATGGGTGAATGGGTGAGTCCGGCGGTCAAATTCCTTGTGGGTGCTGGGTTTCGGCTGGACAGGTATAAAGGAAGCGATTAATCGGGGAGTCTTTTGGAAGATCAGATCAATTTTTCCGAAAGACTCCCTAGCCCCGGGAAAGATCCTGTGGATTTTTTCGTCCCTTCCGGCTCTGCTTGCGCGGGCAGTCCAAATAGTTGGACCCACATTTTTGCCAATCGACGGTATGGATTTGTAACCTGTCGGTCCGCCTGCAAAAGGTTGGGGTCTAAAAACCTGGACCAAATATTTGGCGCCGGTCTAAACATCTGGACAACGTCGGGAGATCTCGATTGCAAAAGAGGGGAGCTGCCGAAAAGAGGATGAAGGCAGGAACAAAGGAGTCGTCGGGCGATTTTACGCGGGCATGTCGAGCAGTGAGTCCACGAGCAGGTAGAGTTCGAGCCATGCCTTTTCCACCATGATGGCGCAGGACATGTCGTCTGCTGCGGTCGCATCTCCGCTACCGGCCCCCCGGGGGGCAAATACATCGCTTGAGTCCATCCTGCTCGGCCTTTCTCATCGGTTGAGCCTTCTTTGCAGGAAGTGTTAAATCACGCGATTGAAACGCACGGGGAACCCTCCGTCCCGGCGCAAGCATTACAGAAGCTATAGCGATACTATTTAATTTCGATTATTTAACACCAGGCTATATTTGTGTCAAAAGATATTGGGATTAAGAATAGGGAGGGAGTTTACTCCGTGCTGCACGAACAGAGACGAAATCCCCCCAACCCCCCTTTGCAAAAAAGGGGGGCGATCGGGCCAAGCCCCTTCTTGCGCGTCTCCGTTAAGGGGTAAGTGGGCGAACGTGTGGGGAATTGTAAGGATAAAGGGTGCGCCCACTCGCAAGAGGCTTCAGGAAAGCTAAATAAAGACTCCCCGAAGCGATGGGTTGCACTTCGTTTACCCATCCACAAATGGAGCTTATCGAAAGAGAGAGCTATCCCCCCTGGCCGCGAACCGTGAAAGAAACGAGAATATGTGGTCTGCGCACCTCTCCCACCTGTACGACCCCGCATATCGGTAGGCCAGAGCAGAGCACTGCCTTCGCTTACAACGATCCAATATCAGTTCTCTCATCGCTGCGGCTATCTGCTCGGAAGACTCCGGATCAAAGTACAGGCAGGCATCTTTTAGCATTTCGGCCACCGGCCCTCGATTGGAACAGGCGATGGGAAGCCCGCAGGCCATGGCTTCCAGCAGGGCCCAGGGGATGTTTTCGCAGCCCGAAGCGTATACGAAAAGCTCCGAGCGCCGGTAGAGCGAGGAAAGCATGGAGTGGGGGATCGCACCCGGACAGCGGATGAACATGCCATTGGGGTCGGCTTTGGCAAGCAGGTTTTGGAAAGGCTTGCTCGATGGTCGGTAAGCGGGCCCCACTATGTCGAGCATCACCGGGAGTCCTTCTCTTTTTAGGCGCACAACCGCCTCGGCAACCCTCCACTGGTATTGTAAAACCTTTAGGGTAGACACATGGAGTATGCGAAACGGATCGGCGGCCGAGCAATTTTCTATCCTCCTTTGCGGACGCGGGGCGGAAAAAAAATCAGCGCTTATTCCGTGAAAAATTATAGCCTCCGGCGTACGGGGGGCACAAATCGTTTGAGCCCCCCGGCCACTGAGGTAAATCACGCCGGGTGCGGCCTCCAGGGCGGGCGTCCGCGGGCTTTGAGCCCTGATGAGCTTTAGCGGTATAAGGGATATCCCATGGCGCAGGGCTTTTAGCCAGGCGAAGGGGAGCATGTTTTGCCGCATTTCGACAAAAGGCCTGAACGAGCCGGTATACGAACCGCCGGGGCAAAATAGAAGATCGCACCCCTTTTGGCTCGCAAGGTTTTGGAGCAATAGTTTCCGCCAAAGCCGCCTTAGGGGAAAAGATCGGTCCAACATCGGTTCGTGGACCTTTTCCAGCCATGGGCGGTCCTGAATTTTTTCCAGGGTTTTCGCGCCGCCCCAAAAAATCACCCGGGATACGCCCTGCCGGTGAGGTTGGGCAGCCCGCAAGACTTCCACGATAGTCGTGAGTCCGCCTCCGTTGCCGATGTTTGACCCATCGATGGCTACGCGCATATTTCGCCAGTCCCGCCCCTGCACGA
Organism: Syntrophobacteraceae bacterium; assembly: GCA_031292215.1. Taxonomy (GTDB): domain Bacteria; phylum Desulfobacterota; class Syntrophobacteria; order Syntrophobacterales; family Syntrophobacteraceae; genus SbD1. The sequence continues at coordinate 14,486 of JARLHO010000022.1, forward strand.
AGAAATACCGGAGGCGATGTTTTGCCTCAGCCCGTCATGTAAGGTGTTGCCTTTGGTTGCAGCAAAAGCGCAGGCGGTTAGTAGCAAATGGCGTGCGAAGCGGTTCCGGGGCGCTGTCGGCGGGGGAGTAAAGGAGCTATTTATCTCTACGCCAACCAGCGGGTCAAGGTTTGCCTTGGGGGCCAGGCCAAAACACTTACCTACGAATCGAGGGGGGCTATCATGAAGGGACGGTTTGCGGCCATACTGGCAGTAGTGGGACTGGGCGTTGGTCTAACCTGTGGCGGCGCTCACGCGGGCGAGGGGGTCATCACCGCTTGCATCGACCGGTACGGCTATGCGCACATTTTGCTAAATAGCGGCCAGCGTTGCGCCTCCGGCCAGACGGCTGTGAGCTGGAACGGGGCGGGCAACACGGGCCCCGCGGGTCCGCAGGGACCGGCCAGGCCGCAGGGACCAGCCGGCGCCAAGGGAGCTGCGGGACCCGCGGGTCCGCAGGGGCCGGCCGGTCCGCAGGGACCGACCGGAGCAACCGGGCCTCAAGGGGCGACAGGCGCAACGGGTCTCCGTGGGCCGGCAGGCGCCCCTTTGCCTCAGCCCATTCAGGCGCTGCACCTCAATTCGGGCATACCTTTCCTTTCCGGTTCCCTGGTGCAGGTGCAGGTGCTGTGCTGCGATGAGCCAGTGTCACTTTTGATGACCGGCTACTATCTCCTATACGATGCCACGACCGGTTCTCCGTTTCAGACCAACGTGAGCGCAACTCAGAATTTTACGAGCACGAGCACTGGAATCGCCACGCTGTTTACCGTGCCGACAAACTCTGAATTCGTTCTCACCGACGTAGTTGCGGTATTTTCTCCGACTTCGACCGGGGGCACGGCCTGCGGCAGTTTTTATGGAAACATCCTCCAAAACTTCACCGTAAAAACCACATTCGCCTTTCCCGACCTGTCAACCACCCCTTAAGGGGCATCCATTGCGGGCCAGGCAACGATCGAGGCAGCCCTTCAGTGGCTGCCTCAAAAATTCCAAGGGTAGTATTTACATTTAAGGCAACGGGGCTCCGCGGCCTCATCTGCTGCCTGACCCCATCCCACCTTTCTGCGGGACCGGGGCCAATTGCGGAGGTGATCAAAAAAGATTTCCGGCCAATCCCCTCACCTGCCCGATCAAAGTCTTGGGGTGTTCCCATAATACATGCCTGGACCCATTGTGTTACGTCTTGCGATGAACAAAAATGGCGCCAAGGATACCGGTTGAGTATGAGGCCACGAAAAAGAGGATTTCCCGCCACCCTCAGCCAGCCGGTAAAGGGCGTTGCCAACGAGGCCGCTTGCCATGGAAGCAGAAATTGCCCGGTTTTCCAGGGGGGGTATCCCGGACAGTAGTCTTCGATCGTTTCAAACGATACTATCGCTGCTTACTGTTTTTTAGAACAACTTCTTGCCCCATTTATCGTTTCGGCCATGAGATCTCAGGCTCCGTTAGTCGGATTCGAGTAAAATTCCATACTATGGTTCAGTGGATGAGGGGAGCAATATGAAGGGTTATCCAACGTATAAGGTGCTCGTTATTGACGATGATAAGCAGCTTGTGGAGTCGATAGCGCAATACCTTCTGGAACAAAACCTGGATGTTTGCAAGGAATATGGCGCTGAGCGCGCGATTAAAAAAATCAGCCAATACCAGCCGGATATTGTCATATCGGATATCAGCATGGCCGATATCGACGGATGGGACTTGTTTAAAAGAACCGCGGCGATGCGAACCAAAATGATTTTTATATTCATGACCGAACACGGCAATATCCCCGACTCGGCCGATTCGATCAGAAAGGGAGTCTTCGATTACCTGGAAAAGCCATTTTCCTCGCACAAGCTACAGTGCGTGGTAAATTCCGCCATAGACTTTCTCGATACCCTTGCAGAGAACAAATATCTTAATGGCAGGCTAAACCAGTTGCAGTCGCAGAGCTCCCAGGTCGATCTGCTGCTGAAAAAGGCGGACATGCTGACCGATTTCATGTCGAGCTTAAAAAATGAAACCTCCACCGAGGAGGTCCTAAAGAAACTGCTGCGAGCCTCCTTGGAGACCACGGGCAGCATCAAAGGCTCCATTTTTCAGTACCGATCGCGGGAAGCAAGCCTTGAGCTGGTGATGATCGACTGGCTTGAAAACAGCAACGGACTGAGCTCGTACGGCTGCTTTGAGGCTGTGGATAAACCAAGCGGGCAAACGGAGGGGGCCTTTTCGCCCGAACTGCCCCAAAAGCCTCGGAGCGCGCAGGGACGGTGCGGGAAGCCTGAAAAGTTTTCGCTGACCATCCCGGTTGAGGATGCTCACACGACCTGGGGGATTTTGTACCTGCACGGCAAAATAGGCGGAGGCCAGTATAGTTCGGAAGATTTCATAAACGTCTCCTCGCTTACAAGAAAAGCGGTAGAAATTCTTAATCAAATCGAGTACATGGGCCAACACTCGATTTTTAGCACCGACAGGGAAAAGCTGCAAAAAGAGCATCGGCGGCTGCAGATTCATAAAACGTCGCTAAAAAGATCATCATCGGTGGCGTCGGTGCTGGTAGATGGTAATTTATCGGTATTGCATGTCTGTGACAAGTACAAGGACACATTTGGATCAGGCGAAAATATGGCGACCGGTTCCTTTAAAAAGCATAGAATATGGCAAGGAATTGGGACCATTACTCGTGAGAGGATAACCAATTCGCTGTCATCAAACGAGGTGATAAGCGTTGATGACGCTGTTTCACTGGACACCCACAGTGGAATGCGTCTTTTTAAAATAAAATTTATACCTGTTCCGTTATATAAAGGAAATTTTAGTATCGGTATGTATATGATAATAATTGAAGATATAACTGATCAGGAAAAAATTACAAAAAGATTGGCATTATTAGAAAATCTGGCCATAATGGGAAAATTCGTTGCAAATATTGCACATGATTTGAACAATCCGCTTGACGGCATCAATCGATTGATTCGAATACTTGAAATAAATATCAGCAACGTAGCTTATATTGAGCACGACATATTCGAGATGATCTATTCGGCTATCCGTAGGATGGGCAATACTGTTAGATCGTTCTTGGAATGTACAAGAGATGCGATGTTGAAGACTACATCCAGTCCATTGTTAAATCTTATTGATGATGCTCTGTACATAATGGCCCCTACTCTTGAAGACAAGAATATATCCATAGTCAAAAAATATAATACAAAAAATGCGCGCATGGAAATCCCAACGAGTTTCTATCACGTGTTCATAAATATTATCAAGAATGGCTACGATGCAATGGACGAGGGCGGGGAGCTGCAGGTCAGGGTAAGCGATGGCGCCGACAAAAAAACGGTCATGGCCATATTCTCCGATAGCGGCCAGGGGATCCCGGCGGCAATCATGGGAGATGTGACCAGGCCTTTTTTTACGACCAAAGAGGACGGCACGGGGCTGGGGCTGGCGCTTTGCGAGAAAATCTCCAAAGGTTTCGGAGGAGACATAGTGTTTAAGAACCGTAAGGGCGGCGGATGTGAAGTGAGCGTGATTATCCCGCTTGCACAGGCCGGAAGGGTTGCAGCCCCCCGGGGAGTATTGGCCGGGGGGGGCGGGAAAGCAGTGGCCCATATTTCCTAGCGTCGCATCCGGTGAGAGCCTCGATATTTTGGAAGGCGGAGTCCTCGATTGCGGCGAGCGCCCCAATCGAGTTGAAACCCTCATTTACGTCGGAACCAGTCCCTTTGGATGTGTTATACCAGATTGGGTTCAAGATTAGCCAGATGGGTTGCGCTTCGAGACTGTGTCGTAACCGGCCGCCCGGGTAGAGGCAAAGGACAGTTTTTGATTGATGGTTCTGATCTGCGACCGCTCACGGGGTCGTCTCAGGGGGTATCGGCCTCACGGCCTCAATTGATACCTTGGTATGTTTGAACGGAGTTTACTCCATGGTGTGCGAAAAAGCCTGAAATCCCCCCAACCCCCCTTTGAAAAAAAGGGGGGCGATTGGGCCAAGCCCCTTTCGGCGATTGAACCAAGCCCCTTTCTAAATTACTGCTCATGCGCTTAGGGCAAACAATATTTAAGCGCCCCGGCGCCCTATAGCTCAGTTTGCGAATTTCTCTTACGACACAGTCTCTTCGCTACCCCCATCCCACGCCGGCAAACGCATCTTAAACCCTCACGACCTGGGGCAGTAGATGGCTCACCCCGGCTTTGGCCGGGGTGAGGATGTCTGCTGCGCGAGACTCCAGGTATCGCGCCCTTTTTAGGCCGTCCGGGGGAGCGGGCAACCCTTTTCGCTCCCCGGAACATACTTAATCGCATCCCTTTAAATTTTGCCCCTTATTTGGCGGCGACAACCGGGGCTGCGGCCTGAGCCGTTTGCGGCTCTTGGGGCCCGGGAGCATTGGACGCTGTTTGCTCGATTGCCGCCAGTTGTTCCTTATCGATTTTTATTGCGCCATTTTTCTCGACGTTTTGTACGAGCTGCTTAAAGGAGTCGTGGGCCTTTTTTTGAAAAAGTTTCTCTCGTATATCGTTAAAGGCCACATTGAACGGCTTAAAGCCCGGCGCATAGATCTTGTCGGCTTTAAAAATCGCATAGCCGGCCTTGGTCGTTATTATGTCGCTTGTCTCCCCCCGGGCGAGCAGAAAGAGGACCCTACCGAGTTCGCTTGGCTTTTTGCTCTCCGATATTGTTCCGATGAGGCCGCCTCGCCCGCCCGTTGGAAGATCGATAGAGTATTGTTTGGCAAGCTTTGCGAAGTCCTGGCCGTCATGGAGCTTTTTTTGCACCATTTGAGCCTCCTCCCGGCTCCTTAGCAGGATATAGCTTGCCTTCACCCTGGGAGGGGTTCTAAACTCCCCCCGGTTTTGGTCATAGTATGCCTTTATTTCCTGTTCGCTCACCTGCACCTTCGAGCGGATTTGGTCCTCGACCCAGCGGGAGACGATCTGGGTATCTTCGTAGTCCTTTACCCGGGCGATAATGGCGGGGTCTTTGCGGTATGCCTTGACCGCATCGATTTGCAGGAGCAGTCGGCGTCTTATGAGGTCTTCGAGAATACCCGCTATCTCGGCCTTTGTAAGGGCATCTTTGCTTTTGGTGGTCTTGTAGCCGGCTATGGCCTGCTCGAGTTGGGACCGGGTGATCGCTATGGTTTTATTTTCGCCCGCAACCGCCACTATGTCGCCTCCAGCGGGCGCCGCCTTTTTGGTTGCCGTTGGCGAATCGGCCCCGGCGTACGTTTTCCCTGCCGGCGCCCCAACGGCCAGCAAAGCCGCCAGAAGCGAGAGCAAAACCGTTTTATTTCCCTTTGCACCAAACATAACAGCGCTCCTTTCAATTCAAGCTGGAAAGATACTGATTGGCCTTATCCCTTACGAAAGCATCGCTGCTTTGGGCCGCCTGTTCGAGGGCGCTGCGGTCGGAGGCGCCGTAGAACTTGCCGATCATAAATATTGCCATTTTTCTGGTTTCCGGCTTCTGGTCATCTAGAAAATCGAACAGGTACTTGTAGTTATCCGCGCTTGCAAACCTCATGTAGGAAAAGAAGGCGTCTTTTCGCAGTTCGGGGTCCTCGGAGGTCAAAAACGGCTTGATGATGTCCGCGGCTTGCTTTCCCCCCGACTGTGAGATCAGCTTGATCGCTTCCCCCTGTACCTTCGGATCCCCGGTATAGACCAGGGGGGCAAGGGCTACGGCGAGTTTTTGGCGGCCGGGATTGCCGTGCAGGCCCGGTTCGATCTGCTGGAGCATATCGAGCTGTTTTGCCGGGCTAAGGCCCCCTTCGGTGAGCACTTTGCCAAAGATATCCGGGGCCGAGGGCATCACCGCGAGCATCGATACGGCGTCCTTTCCGAGCGTGCCGTTTTGGATGGCGTCAACGATCCATTGCCGTACCTGCGGGTCCTTTGATTCGGAGAGGGCCGCAACGCTGTAGGCCTGGTTTTTCCCGGTAGTCGATTGTGACTGCTGCTTGAGAAGGGAGAAAGCCTGCGGGGAGCCGGCCTTGGCGAGGGCGGCAAAGGCTGCGCCCCGCACTTCGGGATCATTTGTCTGCGAGATGAGCTTTTCTATAAGAGGAACGCTTTGCGGGGTAGCCATCATGCCAAGCGCTCGTGACGCCCACCCCAGCATGGCGCTGTCCTCAGGCTTTTGCCCGCCCCCTGCGCCCTGGAGAAAGGCTGAGACTACCGGCAGGGCTTTGTCTTTTTCCAGTATCGCATCAACTAGAAGGGCTTCTCCCCGGGAGGGGAAATCCTTGTCGAGCGCCTTTTGGGCGAGCAGCTTGCAGGCCTGCTCGGAGTTTATTCCTCGCTGGGCGAGCACGCCAAGGGTGTTTAAGGCTTCCGAAAGAATAGCCGGGTCCTTGTTGGTGTCGATAAGGGCGACCAGCCTCTTCATATTGGCGGGTGTGGGATTCATCCGGGTAGCACGCACCTCGGCTATTTCGCCGTTTCTTTCCTGTTCGGCCTGCCGATCGGCATCCGAGGGGCGGGCAAGGCTTGGGACCGGAGGTGGAGAGTCCTTCTTTGTCACTGAGCTCTTTTGGCCTTTTGCCCCGGCTTGTAGCGCGTTTTTCGACCTGTAGCCGCTCACAATCGTTGTGATAAGGGCGCTTGCCAAAATCAGCGCCAGAACTGCAAACAGTGAGAATTGGAGCTTTTTGTTGTTCATGGTTTTTCCCCCGCGCTGCCGGAGGAGGTCGACTGAGCGCGCCTCTTCCGTAGGCATATCCGAAAGTGGAATCAATTGGTTTTCACAACGCTATTATCGCATCGTAGCCCTTCTTCTCCGTTACTCTTGTCTTTGAACCCGACTCCCCGGGGGCCCCGGGGCGCGGGGCCGGCGGCCGGATTCAAGGTCCGCTAAAATAAGCGTTCACACCTATGGGAGCCCGTTTTTTAAAACCGGAGGGTTGTCGATTTCCGGGCCGCCCCCTCCGAAGAGGGCGGCATGGTATACGTTAGACAAAAAGCCTCCCCCGCGGTGGCGCGGGGCTAAAAAGCCCCCCGTCACCGCGGGTCTTAAGGGCGCCCCCCGTGTTGCGTGTGCGCGTTGCGGGGGGCGCGCGGTAGACGACTTTTACGGGCACGAGGTGCCGCCGATTACGCCGGTTCCCGCCATTCCAATGTACTTCAGGAACACGTTGTCCGCCCCGAAGTAGTAGTCATTGGGGTTGGTGGTTTCCGGAATCCCGATGGAGACATCGATCATGTCGCCGCTGCTAAGAGTGAAGCCGGAGGCGAAGTTGCCGACCGGAAACGGGCTGGCGCAGGTCTGGGGCATCGCCACAACGATCGATTCGTCAAAGAGAGCCGTCGAAACGAAGGGCAGATCGCAGACCGGGTAGAGCATGCAGTTGGCCTGGGGCTGGGTCCGTGCATAGAGCTGCTGGATGCAGTTAAAGCCCAGGGAAGCATTGGGGCCGGGGATCGCCACCGCGGTAATGGTGGGAAGCGTCTGCTGCCAGAAGAGCAGGTAGGGGCCGACATTGAAAAAGCCCGTCTCGCCCGGGGTGGCGAAGATTCCCGTCGGGCAGTTGAGCGATTCGGTCAGCACGCAGTCTTCGATGTTGATGTTGATGTCCGAGGTGGGTTTTTCCTGCAGTACGATCCGCCAGCGATAGATGGCCCCTGATCTTTCCGGGGTGAAGACCGATTTGTACGGGAAATGGCAAGTGGAGCCCAGTGCGTTGCAGGTGAACGTGAAGCAGGGATCCAGCTGTGACTGGTAGTTTGTGCCGGCTACGGCGAAAAACTCCGCCGGCTGGCAGGGTATGGCGGCATAGTTGGAAGCCACGCAGGCGTATTTTCCGCCAACCCCTGCGCCGCCCGCGGGGGGGAGATTGCCAAAAGGCAGCAGGCCGGCAACGCCAGGCTGCGCCGCGTCGGGATAACTCATGCCCTGGACGCTTATCCAGGGGTTGTAGATGACCCCGGAGCTGTAGGTCGTAAAATTGCTGCTCGTCTCCAGACTGCCTCCATTGGCAACGATCTCGGCCAGGACCTTGTCTACGAAAATGTTGGCCGAATCGAGCCCCACGGCGTCGAATTCGGGGACATAGCAACTTGCGTGGGCAGTCGAGACAAGAGCGGTCGCGGGAAGGGCGATCAGCGCGGCCCCAAAAAACCATGTCATGAGTTTCTTAATCATACCGTTCTCCTTAAATTCACAATTTATCAAACCCAACTCTTTTCCAAACCCCATTGGTAAAGCCAATCGAATAGATACCTACGCCGTTTTATCACCTCCTTTCCTTGCCGGTTCCCCGGGCCGGGCACATCCGGTTTAGTCCGGGCGCGTTTGCTACTTGAGAACCCGCCCTGGCGCCGGCCCCGGACAAATCCATGGCCACGCTCAAATCCGTTCGGGCAAAGGCAAGCGCCAAGCCCTAAGACTGAGCGACTTGGCGGCCGCGCCGGCGCCAAAAGCCACGCCGACAGGATTTCCCGAAAACCCTCCTGGCCGCAGCGGGTGTACGAGGCGATTGCCAGGGGGGAGTGTTTTGACCCGTATTGGATTTGGTTTCGGCCCGAGCCGATTTGTTTATCCAATCTTGCCCCGGCCGGGTGGATGAAATGTTTGCCCGCCCACGCGATGGTTGCCTTTGCTTTGGAGGAGGCAAAGAGCAAAATCTTACATAACGGTACAAGGCAGATTTTCGTCCTCATGCACCTCCTCCTCTCCCTGAAGGTTTGCGGGAATCCACTGGTGTTTGAACGGGCGCTCTTGCCGCGGGGGACGGTCCATAAAAAAGGCGTGGTCGCCGCGCGGGGCACTGCAGGTCCCCCCGGTTGAGCTTTCCCGCAAGCAGAAGCGATCCCGGGGACTGATTCGGAAAAGGCGCAAGTGCGGCAAGGTCAATCGCCGAGAGGTTGCTGCCTCTGCGGGCAATAGAGGCAAACGCCGTGCCAAATAAACTAATGAGTCGATTACAAAGGATAAATCGATCTTGCACCCAGGGCGCGCACATTTCTTCGCGCGGCAGGAAAACTATTTTCGAGGCCCATGGCCGTGGAGGCAATGGCAGCGATGACTCCCGGGCGCGGGGAGCGCTGCGTCACGACCCGGGTGGAGCCTTCTTACCTCCGGACAGCGAGTTTTCGATGGCAAAGCCGCCGCCGCCAAAGGGGTCTAATTTGTTTGACAAAGCGGGGGATCACGGTCTAAAATGGTAGACAAGGATTTTTATCTAACTAATCGGTGTGTTGGAGGCCCTTTCGGCCGATTGCCACCATGCCGAGTCTAAATATTGAGATTCCGGCAAGCAACGTTTTTTCTAAAATCCGGGAATTTGCCCCCGATGGTGCAATCGATCGAAAGATGACACGGGCAAGGATTTCCCAGTCCTGAAACAATCGATCTGGCACTGAAATTGCCTCAAGGCTCCCTTGCGAAGTTTCGCTTTGGCAGGGCCGATGTGGTCGGCCACGGGCTGGATAACCCAGCCCTCGGACTGCGAGTTTAGGCAAGGCCAGATGTTGCGCGTAAAAGGGTTTAAGGGATTTACGGGGTGAAGGGCTCTCCCCTGGAGCTGCCTTCGGGGGGGCGCCCGGATGGTGGTTGCCTTCCAATACCTGCGCGGAGACAAGGCCTATCGGCAAGCCGTCCCATGGAAGACGACAAAACGGGAGGGGCCTTTGTGGCAGACCGCGCCACGGCTTTCAACGGCCGGCTCGAATGTGGACCGGGAGTCGCTAATGAATTCAAATCGATTATTGGTCGTAGAGGACGACAAAGTGGTCGCTGTCTCTTTGAAGATGTTTCTGCAGAATTTGAATTTTCAAGTTGACGTGGCGGCCAATGGGACCGAGGCCTGGGAACTGATTCAGTCGCAAAGCTACGAAATAATCCTTTCGGACATAAATCTTCCGGGGCTTCATGGAAAGGAAATCCTTAAGCTTATCAAACGACACGGGGTCGATGTCGAGTTGATACTGTTCACCGGATACGGCAGCGTTAGCGATGCGGTGGAGTGCATAAAGGGTGGGGCATACGACTATTTTACCAAGCCCATCGATAATGAGAGATTGTCGCTCACAATCCGGCACGCCCTGGAGCGAAAGGCCCTGCGAGATGAAAATAAGGGGCTAAGGCACGAGCTGGACAAATCCAATTCCCATCATGTCTATTTCCGGTCCAAGCTGATGGAGCTACTGGTTAAAAAGGCGAGCATAGCCGCCGAAACCGAAGCGACCGTGCTCATAACCGGGGACTCCGGAACGGGCAAGACGCTTTTGGCCAAATTCATTCACGGATGTTCCAAAAAGGCCGGCCAGCCCTTTGTCGAGGTGTCGTGCGGGGCCTTATCCGAGGGGCTTTTGGAATCCGAGTTGTTCGGCCACAGAAAGGGAGCCTTTACGGGGGCGGACAAGGACAAAAAGGGCAGATTCGAAGCGGCGCGGGATGGGACCGTTTTTCTAGACGACATCAATTCGGCTTCCATCGGCCTTCAGGCCAAGCTGCTAAAGGTTATAGAGGAAAAGACATTTGAGCGGGTCGGGGACACCAAGTCGATGTATACGGCCGCCCGGGTGGTTGCGGCCACCAACCGCGACCTGCGAGAGCTTGGCAAAAAAGGGATGTTTCGCGAGGACCTGTTCCACCGGCTAAACGTGGTAAGCCTTTCGATTCCCAAGCTAAGCGAGAGAAAAGAGGATGTTCCGATCCTGGTGCAACAGTTTTTACAGAAATTTTCCCGCAAACACAAAAGAAACATCAAAAAGTTCGATGAGTGGGTGCTGCCTGCCCTTTGCAACTACAACTGGCCGGGAAACGTGCGGGAGTTGGAAAATGTGATGGAAAGGGCCGTAATATTTTGCCGTGGCTCCGAGATAAGGCTCTCGGATCTGCCCGAGGAGATATCGGGGCTGGGAAAAGGACTTGACCTCCAGACCCCGACAATGAACCTTTCGGAGGCGTTGCAAAGATTCGAACACCATCTCATCAGCCAGACCCTGGATCTAAACAAGGGGAGCCGAGATAAAACGGCTAAGGACCTGGGAATCAGCAGGGCGACTCTTTTTAATAAATTGAAAAAATGCTCTTTTGCCTCCGCAAGGAAAAAAGGGGGCCGTAAAGGTATGGGCGAGGCCGAGGATGGTTTGGGTTAGCCGGAGTTTAGCTTCATGGATAAAGGTTCGATAAATTTTACTCCCACCCCGAGCAAGCCGTCCGAAGGATTTAGGGTGCGCACGATTGCGGCCAATCCGCCCATCGGAAGGTTTTCGCCCGAATCCATATCCTTGTTTTCAAACGACAGGCTAACATCGAGATCCACGCGGAGAATGGAGCCCGGGTTGAGTCGCTGGGAGCCCTGGTATTCGAAGTAGGCGCCCAGGTGACTTATGTTTTTTAACCTCGCCACATCCCCCCATTGCTCGCCGCACCGGCCCGGGGTCTTGGAGACGGCCCTGGCAATCTTTATGCGCAGATTGACATTGATTCTTTTTGCCCTGCGTCTTTCAGCTCTGTCGCTCCCATCCACCATGCCCCGTTCCCCAGATTCTATGGTGCAACAATCACCCGCGGCCTCATGCCTTGCCTGCGGTGATCGAAGGACCGTTTACGCGTAGCACTTCGAAAGAGTCTCTTTAAAAGGAAGAACCTTTATCGAGAGATAAGGATTGCTCCATCCGAACAAAACGCTTCGACGGACGCCGCAGCAACTCTACCCTTATGACCAGGGGCGGCGAGCGGCGTCGTTTCGCAAGGACCTCTCCTGCAGGGTTCTTTTCGTAAGAACCAAGAGGGTTTGATCCAACACATAGAGCAAGTTTTGGGCCAAAGCCAGGGGGCTGCGACGCCCAAATTAATCCGGAAGACGCAACGGGTATGAATGGGCAGAGGAAGAGGCGCGCGCGACCGCTCCTCTGCGGTGGACCGGCCGCTCAGTGCGCGATGCCCCCCCCCCCTCCCCCTGCCCCCAAACGGCCTCAAGGGATCGAGCCGGGGTTTTTGGGGCCCCCGTAGGTGCTGGAGCCAAATCGCTTCGGGTGTGGAATTTGAGATCGGGGGAGTAAAAAAAAGGGGACGCGATCCGGTGCGCTTTCCTATGAGGATGCGGGGTAGTGGTGCTAAAGTCCATGAGATACTCTTTAACAAAACCTCGCATTCCCCGGTCTTTATCGATCTGCCGGTAGAATGTAAGGAGTATCTGATTTTTCGGTAGCCTCTCTTAGCTCTATCAGCAACCGCACGAGTTCTTTCATCGGGTAATTCGCGTTTATTCCGCTCGGGCCGGGCAAAACCCGGGCGGTGGAGATACCGGCTATTTCCTCCCGGCCGGGGCCCGGCGAGGCCTCAGGTTGCAAGAAGGCTCTCCGGTAAGCCCCAAGGCCCGGGACAGCGCAAAACCGGGGCTTAAAGACGAGAACCTTTTGTGCTAGCGCCCGCCCGCCTACGGCCAGTTCCTCTGCTCCCGGTTCATCAGCTCTGGCCGTTGCCCGTTGCACCAGGTTAACGATTCCACAGCCGTAGCGCAGGAGGTTTTCTTCCTCGAATGGCGAAAACAGCCTCGGAGTAAAACCGGCATGGTAGAGCGCGGGCCAGAACCGGTTGCCGGGCCTTGCGAAATGGCGCCCCGTCGCTGCCGTATAGAGGCCGGGGTTTATGCCGCAAAAGAGCACTTTTAGCCCCGGGGCTATGAGGTCGGAAACGGTCTTTGCCTTAGCGTCAAGTATCTGTTTTTTTGTTGGCTTAAAAGATTTGTGCATCGGATTCTTCTGTCTTTTTTCACTCTAAGAACGAAAGGGCGATAGTAAAGCATCTGGGCCGGATGGGCCAATTGATTTCGCCTGAGCGGACCGGACAGGAGCTTTTCCGGAGTTATGGCATGAACAATGCATATACTTAAATAACTGGACAATCGGCCGTGACGAAGGACGAAAGCTTTCCCTTTACTTTCTTCCGTTTTTGGGCAATAAAGCCAAATTCAAGTCATTTGTAAAAAAAGGGGCAAACAAAGTTTGGCAAGCAAACAGGGAGCGATATCAGCGCCCGTTCCCGTCAAAGGCAGGGGGAATGGGGTCGGGCAGGCGCCCGAAGCCGCCTCTCGGGTCGAAATGACCTCGCGTGGCAGCGTTGTGGCGGGTTCGAGCATCGGCGTGGAAGGCGCCGCCTCCACCTGGTTTCGAGGATTACTTCTGCGCAGAAGGTGCGATTCCTGTGGAACGAGGATCCGCATACTCGGAGAAGGCGATGACAAGGTGTTTATGAGATGCCCTGAATGTTTGCGTGAATATGTTTTTTTCCACCGCCACGAATAGGCCCACTCCTTTTTAACCCCATCCCCTGCAGTAAATAGCACCCCCGACCCAATCGGTAACCGTTTGACTAAAAGACCTCGTGTGGAGCAAGGGAGCTGCACGCCTTATGGATGTGGTTTTGACCGGGAAAGTTTTCGGATTTGTCCCTCGGGTTTGGTGTAGGCCCCGGGTGAGCGCCCGGTCACGTATCTGTTTGACAAGGCAGGCTCGATTTGTATAATGACCGCCTGGTCATTTTAATCGATTAGAGGTTGCATGGCTGCCCGCGATACGTTTACCAAACTAGGCGAAGACAAAAAGGCCAGGATACTGGATGTGGCCGTGGAGGAATTTTCGCGCCACGGGTTCCGGCAGGCGAGCGTAAATCGCATGGTGGAAAGCATCGGTATCGCCAAGGGATCGCTTTTTCAGTATTTTGGAAGCAAAGAGGGGTTGTTCACGGTCATCTTCGACCATGCCGTGGAACTGGTAAGACAGTCTTTGCGGCAGGTGAAAAAAGAGAGCTGCGAGAAGGATTTCTTCGGCCGGATAAAGGAGAGCCTGCTTGCGGGAATCCGCTTTATCGAGCGCCACCCCAGGGTCTACCGAATTTACCTCAAGATGATTTTTCAGGAAGATTTTCCGCTAAGAGCCGAGTTTTTGGAGCAGGTGCATCTTTTTTCGGCCGAATATCTTCAGCCGGTAGTGGAGGCGGGCATCGAACGGGGGGAGCTCCGGCCGGATACCGACGTAGAGATGACCGTGTTCATGCTTGACGCTCTCATGGACAGGTTGCTGCAGGCGTACTGCGTTCCTTTTTTAGACGCGGGGGCAAGTATTTACAAGGCGCCGGCAGATGTGCTGGAGCGAAAAGTAGACGAGTTTATCAAGTTGCTTCGGTGTGGGATGGGCGCCGCAGGGGGGCGTTTAGTCCCGCAAGGAGGAGGGGGGGTGGGAGAATATGTTTGAGCCACGCTACTATAGGAACTTCGGTCTTGAGGAGATCGCCCGCAAAGTTTGCGACCGGGAAAGGCTAACGATTGCGGACGGAGAAAAGCTCTTTGCCTGCCCGGACTTAAACGCCGTTGGCTCGCTTGCCCACGAGGTCAGGAAAAGGCTTTACGGAAACCAGGCATATTATGTCGTAAACCGGCATATCAATTATTCCAATATTTGCGTCAATGGCTGCCGCTTCTGCGCTTTTAGCAAGAAAAAGGGCGATCCGCTTTCCTTTGAACTCTCCGAGGAGCAAATCCTTGAAAAAATCGGCGCCAATGGACACGATTTGACGGAAATCCACGTAGTCGGCGGCTGCCACCCGGATCTGCCTCTTTCCTTTTTCGAGGGTCTTATCGGTAAGATTCGGGAGCTACAACCGCATGCCTTCATCAAGGCCTTTACAGCAGTCGAGGTCGCCCATTTCGCAAAAAAAGAGGGGATCGCGATCGCTCAAGTTTTAGCCCGGCTAAAAGCTGCCGGCGTGAAGATGATGCCGGGCGGGGGGGCGGAAATTTTTAGCGACCGGGTAAGATCTCTTCTTTGCCCGGAAAAGCTCGACGCCCGCGGCTGGCTCGATTGCATACGACAGGCGCATGAAATGGGAATTAAGACCAACGCCACGATGCTCTACGGCCATATCGAGACCCGGCTGGAAAGGCTCGAGCACCTGGTGGCCCTTCGCGAGCTCCAAGACCGGACCGGGGGGTTTGTCTGCTTTATCCCCCTTAGTTTCCAGACGGCCAATACCCCGCTTGGGGCCATGGAGCCGCCAACCGGGGTCGAAGACTTAAAAACGATCGCTATCAGCCGCCTGATGCTCGATAACATCCCCCACATCAAGGCCTATTGGGTGATGCTCTCGGCAAAAGTCGCCCAGGTCGCCCTCTACTTCGGGGCAGACGACTTCGACGGCACGGTGGTGGAGGAAAAGATAGGGCACATGGCCGGGGCAAAATCCCGGCAGGAAATGACGCGAAGCGAGATCGAGGGGATCATCCGGGACGGGGGGTTTTTGCCCGTGGAACGTGACAGCCTATTTCGAAAAGCCGGCCGGGATTTTTTGGAAACGGTTGACAGTAAGGTGTAAGTTATGAGTCAAAACGGCAGGTTAAACCTGGAGCAGGCGAAAAGCCTTTATGTGGACGGTGATTTCTATACGCTGGGCCGCATGGCCCATGAAGCGCGCCTTGGAAAACACGACCGCCCGATTGTCACCTATGTGGTTGACCGCAACATCAATTACTCCAATGTATGCGAGTGCGGATGCCGTTTCTGCGCATTTTTCAGGCCCGTTGGCCACAGCGAGGGCTATGTTCTCAGCCGGGAGGAGCTGTCCCAAAAGATCGAGGAGACCCTTAAGCTTGGCGGAACGCAAATCCTTTTGCAGGGCGGCCATCACCCCGAGCTGCCGTTTTCCTTCTACGAGGACATGCTTGGATTTATAAAGTCCCGGTATCCGATCCACATACATGCTTTCTCGCCCCCGGAGATCGTGTTTTTCGCCCGGCGGGAGTCCCTTAACGTAAAAGAGGTGATAGCGAGGCTCAAAATCGCGGGGTTGGATTCGATCCCCGGGGGGGGAGCTGAAATTTTAGTCGATTCGGTAAGGCAACGGGTGTCTCCTCGCAAATGCTCGGCCGCCCAGTGGCTTGCAGTGATGGAGGAGGCGCACGCACAGGGGCTTCGAACGACTGCCACCATGATGTTTGGCCACGAGGAAACGGTCGAAGACAGGCTCACCCATCTTTTCGCCCTGCGAGACCTCCAGGACCGCACGGGGGGCTTTACGGCCTTTATCCCCTGGGCCTTCCAGCCGCAGAACACCGCGATCCGAAGGGAACCCGAAACGGCGGTGTCCTACTTAAGGCTTCTGGCGATATCCCGGCTCGTTTTGGACAATTTCGAAAATATTCAGGCCTCCTGGGTGACAATGGGGCCCAAGGTCGCTCAGGTGGCCCTTTTTTTCGGCGCAAACGACTTCGGCTCAACGATGATCGAGGAAAATGTCGTGGCGGCCGCAGGGGTGAGTTTTCGCCTTTCGGTCCAGGAGATCCGCCGGGTAATCGAGTCGGCAGGGTTTTTGCCGCGTCAGCGGACGATGGCCTACGAACTGCTCTGCGACTCGGCCGGCGAACGGGAGGGGAAGGTGCTGTGAAGGGGGTCGATGAAATCCCGGGGCAGCCGCTGATTCACCGGGCCCAGTGGCTTATGCCGGTGTGCGCTGCCCCCGTTGCAAACGGCGCGGTTTTTACCTCGGGGGGCCGGGTCGTTTTCGCCGGCGCCTACGCGAGCGTAAAAAAGGAGTGTCCCGCCGGAACCCGTGTGATCGACCACGGCCGGGCGGCGCTTTTCCCTGCCCTTGTAAATTCTCACACGCACTTGGAACTCTCCGGCCTAAGAGGCAAAATAGCTTTCCCCCAGCCTGGCTTTCGCGAGTGGATAAGGCTCCTGTTCGACCTTCGGGCCCAAACGGCATCGGAGGCGCCCGAGCGGGCCTTAAGGCTTGGAGAAAAGGAGAGCTTTGCGAGCGGCACAGGGCTTTGCGGGGATATCACCAATGGGGGCGCGGCGCGCCGGTCGGATTGGGGGGGGGTGGAGAGGCTGATTTTTCTCGAACTCCTGGGGTTTAACCTCGATTCGCTCACGAGTTCGATGCCGCCGGGTCTTCTCCTGGACCCATCCGGTCTTATCCCGGCGCCTCATTCGGTTTATTCGGTTTCCGCCCCGATCATTTCCGAGTGCAAGGAGTGGACACGGGGGCGCGGGCTTCCCCTTACGATGCATGTCGCCGAACATGTAGACGAAATCGAGTTTTTACAGACCGGAAAAGGTTTTTGCCGCGAACTGCTGGAAAGCCTGGGGAGATTTCCCCCCGGATGGAAGCCGCCCGGAAAAACCCCGGTAGAATATCTTGACTGGCTGGGCGCACTCGACGCAAACACAATGCTCGTACACGCGGTTCACCTGTCGGAGTCGGACTGGGCGCTTGCCGCAAAGAGAAACTGCTCGGTGGTTTTTTGCCCCAGAAGCAACAGTAACCTTGGCGCCGGCCGAGCGCGGATTGAAAAGGCGCTCTCCCTGGGCCTCAATTGCTCCCTTGCTACCGACAGTCTTGCCAGTAACACGGATCTCGATCTTTTTGCCGAAGCCGCTCACGTCTTCGCGAGCCACCCGGCGATCGACCCCGAAAAAATCCTTGAAATGATTACGGTAAACCCCGCCCGCTCGCTTGGTCGCGCGGGGGATTTCGGGTGTATCGCGCCGGGGGCCACAGCGAACATGCTTGCGGTGGCACTCGGAGCGGGCGCAAATGAGTCGAGCCTTGCCCAATCCCTTATCGAATCAGGAAAAAAAGGAGCATGGAAATGGGTGAACAATCAGCGGGCTTAAGGCTTGGAAGGATAGATTTTCTAAACGTTCTTCCGATCTACCATGCGCTTGAAGCGGGCATGGTCGAAAATCCCTTCGAGATCATAGCCGGGGATCCCGCCCGGCTAAATGATCTTTGCGCGGGAGCAGAACTGGACATAAGCCCTGTTTCCTCCATAGAGTACGCTCGTCGAGCGGAGCTCTATCAGATAGTGCCGGAAATCTCCATTAGTTCGGCGGGTGAAGTAAAGAGCGTGCTGCTTCTTAGCCGCATGCCGGTCGAAGGGCTAACGGGGAAAAGGGTCCTTCTTAGCTCGAAGTCCCAAACCTCGGTGGGGCTGCTAAAAGTTTTGTGCATGCGCTACGGGGTTACCCCGAAGTTCGAGACCGGATCGTGTCTGGAATGTTTTGTGGAAAGCGAGCGTCCCGATGCGTGCCTTGCCATAGGAGACGAAGCGCTGCGGCTTGCGGCGAGCGGTCTTTACCCACACGTACTCGACCTCGGCGCCGCCTGGCTCAAGTGGACCGGGCTTCCTTTCGTTTTTGCCGTATGGGTGGTGCGAAGGGACGTGGTCAGGGACAAATCCGCGCAGTTGCCCCGGGCAATCGAGGCCCTTCTGTCTTCCAAAAGATGGGGTCTTGCCAACATCTCCCGGATCTGCGAAGTGGCCGCCCAAACGGGCTTAATGCAAGCGCGCGAGTTCGAGGAGTACTACCGCTGTCTTCAGTACGAGTTGAACGAACCGGAGAAAAGAGGGCTCGAACTGTTCTACACCTCGCTTGTTGAGGCGGGGGAACTCGATCGCGTGGCTGCGCTCGACATGTATACGCCCTTTGCCTAAAGTGGCGTGAGGGGGTTTGACTACCCCTCCCGGGATTTGCGCTGCGGGGCGCCTTGCCCGCACTACTCCCGGGGGCCGGCTAAGAGCCCCCCTGGAGCGACCTATAGCAAAAATCGGCTCGCAAGGAATGTTTTTTCCCTTCCGGCTGCTTTTTTTGCCCCATTGCTTTTTCCCTATCTGGTTGCCTTATCTATTGCCGCTTCTGGTTTCCCCTTCCCGTTGCCGTTTTGCAGACCGGGGCAATGGGAGCTAAAATCCGGAGCACCCAAAGTGGAACCAGCGGCTTTGCTGGGAAGCGGCGGTTTTTTGCCGTTTTTTTTTCCCCTTCGTTTCTATTCTCACCCGATCACCGGTCAGGGGCCAGGGAGATACAGTCAATGGCTAATACATGCGAGCCTAAAGCTAAACGCTCGAGCGGATGGGGACGCCCGTTTTGCAAAGGCCAATCGGGCAACCCCAAGGGCAGGCCCAAGGGGAGCCGGAACAAATCCACACTCATCGCCCAGGCGCTCCTTGAGGGAGAAGCCCAATTGCTTACGAGAAAAGTGGTGGATAAAGCCCTTGAAGGCGACAGGACCTGCCTTCAAATCTGCATGGACCGGTTGATCCCGAAAAAAAAGGACTCGCCGATCAAATTCAACCTGCCTCAAATCGGGGCCTCCTCGGATATTCCAAAATTTTTAGCCGCCATTGCGGCCCGGTTTGAAGATGGGGAAATCACACCGGTAGATGCCCGGGCTCTGGCCGATCTGGCCAATGCCTATCGAAAACTAATCGAAATGGCGGAGCTCGAACCGCGCGTTAGCGAACTCGAAGAGATGATTGAACAGCAGAAATGAGCTTTTTGGACCCTTGCGCGCGGCCCCGTTCCAAGGCTGGTAGCGCGCGCCGGACTTATTGCCGGGTCGCTTCCATCAGTGCGGGGGCGACCCGGCGATTGGTTTTCCCCATGCCCGGTTAATCTTTTTCCCAAACTCCCAGGGTATAATTGTAGAACCACCGTGGGTTTGAGCTCCCCACATCATAGAAAAGCCATGTTTGGTCGCTGGCTCGGTATACGAATGGATAGACTGTCTGGCTCGTCCACCAAAACGTTTGCATCGTCTGGTCCCAAAACCAGACGTTGTCTGTGGAGGTCCCGAAGGGAAAGAGCCATCCATGGGTTTCATGGTATATCCAGGGACAATAGTTTGCGCTAAATTTGCCGAACCAGCTCAGATACAGCCAGTCGTTTCCATCGTCTGTAGCGTTTTGCCAGAGTGGGGACCCCGGTGAAAGCGAAGCCGTGATGGTGACCGGGATTGTCTGCGTGCCGACGTTAAAGTTGCCGTCGATGTTTCCAAGGGAGTTAAAACTCGTCCGGTCGAGGTTGGTAAACGAGGTCACTATGCCGGCCGGGTTCGTTACCCCGCCCACGTTGGTGACACTCGAAAGCGCTACGACGAACTGGTAGGAGTCCCCCGCCACCAGGGGCACTATCACTTGCTGGGACGAAGCCACAAGGCTTGAGAGGCTGAAGGTTTGCGAGTCCAAAAGCGTGGTGGTGTTCTGGTTGGTATCGGTCCGAAAGATTTGGACCATCCCGGTAAGCTGAGGTGTGGGCGCTTGGGCCGTCCCCGTTGTCGTGCCGCTCCAGTCAAGCGGCGCCAGGGCGGAGGCCGAAAGGATATAATAGCCTGTCGAGCTCACCGTGAAGGGTCGGTTGATATAGGAGCCTACATTCTGTCCGTTCAGGCAGACCCCCACGGGGTTGTCCAGAGCGAAGCAATTGTTTGCATAGACGTTGACCGTCGCACCTCCTGAATCCTTATCCGAATTCTGGAACGACTTGCCCCAGGCCCCCGAAGCCATGGTCAAACCCGGCTGCGATTCGGTAGCGGTTGCCACGTCGGAATTTTCCAAATTGCCCGAGGTTGAGGATTTTTCGGCCGCAGCGCCTAACATGGCAGGGGGGGGGCCATTGGGGGTGGGATTATAGTAAATCCCCCCCGCATCTTGGGTCTTGTAATCGAAATAGTCGCTCGACCAGGTGATGGTGGCCTGCGCCTTCGAGAAGACAAAAAGAATACATCCCAAAATTAGCAGCAAACCGATTTTCATCCTCATGTGGCTCCCCCTCTGATGGTAGAGTTTATCGAAGTTTTTTCGTTTTCCGAGTCTTTCCAGATGGTGTCGAAACGGCCGTTTTACGTGGAACGGCCGGCTTTGCTGAAAAAAACCGTTTATGCTCACCGGGAGCTGCGGCCAAACAGGGTTCCGGGAAGTCTTCCAATGAAAAATGTACCAGAGCTGATACGGAAAAAGGGCCGTGGCGGTATTTTTTCCATCCGGCAGGGCTATTTGCTTGACGGGTTAATCAGCAAGTGCTGTGCCAACTAAATAACTAGCCGATACATCTATTTAAATTGGCTTAAATGGCCGTCTTCAACGCGTCTTATCCGAACCGCTGCGAATTAATACCAGGGGATGTTCAGGGGTGATTGGAGGGGTGTTGCGGCCAAGCGTTCGCGCCCGGGTGTGTGGAGGGGGGACGGGGAAGCGCCGCGGTAAAAACCCGTTATTTTCTTCCACGCCAGGGATTGGGACCGGGGATGGACCTTCCCGCCCGGCTTCTTCCGGTTAGGAAGAGCCGGTACGGGCAGCTAGCGGATAGTCTAAACCGCATCTTTCCAGGATGATATTATGGCTTTGATCGTGAGTGATTCTCGCTTGCCGGCAAATATGTTTAGCGGGTCAGCTTCTGCCTTGCGCCCTACCTGCCTCTTCTATTTTCCTCGAACATTTCCACCGGCATTTCGTGTCTTAGTCTCCACACCATTTCAATAGGCTTTTCACTCTGGTAGCTCACCAACTCCGCGGGTCCGAGATAGGAAAAGGGCAAGACGGATTTATTTCTTTTCTTCTAGGACCTTGCAAAAAACAAAAACGTGTAGCCACGCTCTTTGTGGTGTATCAGATTCTGTCCCGTGGCTGATTCCTGCGTGGTGTTCGACCGGGACTCCCAATGCAGGAGGTCGCGGCTCACAGGGTAGTCCGCATACATCGTGCTCGGAGAAAACTAGCGCTCGGTTTTTTGGAAAGTCGCGAGCAGGGCATATGCCCTGAGAGCAGGAAAATGTATGACTCCAACGCCCCGTTGACCGGCGGAGCGCAGGTCGGCCTGTCCCAGCCTGGCTTGAATGTCCGGAGTCGTATAATGGGCATGCAATTCCAATGAACATGCGAATGGCAGCTCAGGCGCCAGACCCCTTATCGTCGATTCCGCTTCCGCCCATGCCAGTATTTCATCGAGGTCGTTTAAAATCGAGGGGTTGCCCGAAAGCCTGGCAAAAGAATCCTTCAGCGAAGAAATATTGAGATTACTTCCTTTGTCACCCCAGATTCGGTAATAGAGGGGTATCGCTTCATCGCCCGCAGCTAAAACAGCGGCGCCTATCAAGCCCTCGGCTGTTTTCCTCAATACCCGCTTTGTAAGGGCAATCTCCTTGGGGCCATTCATAAAAGCCGCACGTAACAGCGTCTTTCTCAATTTAGGAAGGTCGGGGTCCGAAGGGATTGGAGCGAGCTGCGCCCTTGCCTTCCATTCAGTCCAGCTCTGTTTGGCCAGTAAAATTTCGGGTTCGTAGTCATGACGACGCACAAAATTGCCAAAGGTGAGCTCCTTTCCAGATTCATTGGTAAAAGACTGCAGGCGCTCGGGGATTTGCACCGAGAGGTTTTTAAGATTTTCCCTTATATTATCAAGGATATACTTTCGAGAGTATTGGTCGAGTTGGATAGAACACCCGGCAGGCAGATGGGGGAAGTCCATTTCGACCTCCCGGTCTATCGAGTATCGAAGCTTTGGCAGGAGAGCCTTCAATTTGGTATCCACGCGATAGCGCCGATGGGCCTGCCCCACACCATGTCTATGACCGTGAGGCAGTCCTTTTCAGGGGCGTGACGCAGTCCGCGTCCCAACTGCTGGAGGAATACGGTCAGGCTTTGGGTAGGGCGCAGGAAAAAAACGGTGTTGACCTCGGGGAGATCCAGACCCTCGCTGAGTTTATCGACAGTAAAAAGAAAGGTAAGTCGCCCGCGCGCGAGATCTGTTAGCAGTTTAGCGCACAGATCGCTCTCCACTCCGGAGACAACCGCTTCGGACGGGATTCCACGGCCATTAAAGGCGTCCGCCATGTACCTCGCGTGCGCGATGCTGACGCAAAAACCGATCCCCTTAACAGCCCCCAGGTCCGGTTCATATCTTTTGATAGCCACGAGGATGGCGTCTATGCGCTGGTGCGCCAGGGCATGCGCTCCCGTATGGACTTTCTCCAATTGGCCAGTGTCATACCTTCCGTTTTTCCAGTAACAATCCTGGTTCAGGCTGACAGGGTCGGCAACGCCGAAGTAATGGAAGGGACAGAGCAGTTTTTCTTCGAGCGCTTCCGGAAGACGAATTTCTGCGGCAAAACAATTATGAAAATCGGCGGCAACGTTTCCGCTGTCCATTCGTTCCGGGGTAGCGGTAAGACCGAGGAAAAACCTTCATCCAGGTTTCCAACGTTTCCAGCATGCTCCGCAATCACTGTCGCCCGTCCCGTTGCATGAGATTGCGTTCCTGACATCGGCGACACGAGCGTGCCGGCCGATCATCCGGCATACGCCGTGCCGTGACTCGGGTGGTTTGAAAACTCACCCGTTCGTCGGCGAACTTCCTCTAGCTGTTTTTACTATGATCCTGCACTGATCGCCGGTATTATGTAGCTCCTCCGGGGTAGATCAGACAAAAGCCGCCCGCCATGGCGGCCCCCAGCGAGAACAGCGCACAACATAAATCCGAGAGCGCGTCGATTGTGTTTTGCCTGGGTACAGTGAACCATTTTCCGGGGCACTGTCGCGGATGGACAAGGTGAAAGAGCCAGGTTCTGCGAGCTAAAAATGCCGACCCCCAAATTGCAAAGCCGCAGTTTTCTTGTATGAAACTTTCAGCGGCGTGTCGCCGCAGACGGGTTGCCAAGCCCCGACCTGCCCGACTGGCTGCGCCGGCGGCGGCTCGGACCGCAGTCCGCACCGCCTGCCGGGTGAGGTAGGCGCCGAAGTTTCATCTCGTTCAAGCCGCATCCCCGGAGGCGGCGGCCCCGCTAATATCGAACCTTTGATCTGGCCTGCCGGCTCGGTAACCTACTGAAGCGAGGCCATTTTTTGTCCACCTGGATTTAGGGATGCCTGCAGGGAAAAAATGATATATACAAGTGAAGAACCCCAATTGGTTATGAGTGTCCGCAGCATGGACGAAGAGATTTTCGAAATGCGTACAAGAGGCCGGCTTGACTCAACATTGCGGCCCCGACTCATCGATTTGTTCTCTGGAGCCGGGGGGATGACAATCGGATTCACATCGTCTTTCGGCCATGCATTTGAACCAGTCTGGGCTAATGATAACAACGGTTATGCTACCAGAACCTACAATACCAATTTTGGCGAACACTGCGTCCTTGGAGACATTGTAGATATCCTTCGGGGTGGGGCGGTAACAATACCACGGGCGGAGGCCGTCATCGGGGGGCCACCATGCCAGGGATTCAGTCTGCTGAACAAATCGCGTAGCGAAGACCCCAGGAAACAGCTTTGGAGGCCATTTATCAAAGTGGTCGAAAAATCAGGTGCGACCGTGTTCCTAATGGAGAACGTGCCACAATTGATCGGCTCGATCGAACATCAAATGATCTTGGAGGCCGCTGAAGAATTGGGATTCAAAACAGCATCAGCCAGGCTTTGCGCCGCCGATTACGGCGTACCTCAAATGCGGTGGCGTGCGTTTATCATCGGCAGCAAATTTACGGACCCTAAATCGGTTTTTCCTCCAAAGCGAACGCACTTCCCTCCTGAAAATGGCCATAAGCGCATTTTTGCTGAAAAGGAAATACCATTCGTGTCCAACCCAAGACCCTATGTCACCGTGAGGGATGCGATCACCGATCTTGAACCACCGCATGGAACTGAAATAAGAGACGTCCCTCCGCCATATGACCTCCATTTCGGGCGCTCTCCGACCGCAAAGAGTCTACAAAGATACATGGCAGTGCCCGATGAGGGCATGAATCGATTCGACCTTCAAGAGCGGGCGCCAGACTTAACACCGGAGTGCTGGATCAGAAAGACCTCCGGAGGAACGGACCTATTTGGTCGACTGTGGTGGGATAGGCCTAGTGTTACGATTAGGACTGAATTCTTCAAGCCTGAAAAGGGCCGATACCTGCACCCGGAACAGCACCGCCCAATCACCCACCGGGAGGCTGCCAGAATACAATCATTCCATGACGGGTTTCGATTCATAGGCTCCAAAATTGAAGTCGCAAAGCAGATAGGCAACGCGGTCCCGCCTGGGTTAGCGGCGAGGCTCGCCGACAGCGTCTACGCCCTGCTACTCGATGTGAAAGGGAAGGAATGGCGGACGTCTTCAGCAGGGAGAAGCGCAGTGCAATAATGTCCCGAATACACGGGACCGACACGGAGCCGGAGCTTCAAGTCAGAAAAAAGCTGTTTTCCATGGGCTTCCGATATAGGAAGCACTACGCAAGATTACCCGGAAAGCCTGACATTGCTCTACCCAAAGACAAGAAAGCGATTTTTGTCCACGGCTGCTTTTGGCATGGTCACCTGGATTGCAAGAGATCAAAGCGCCCCTCGTCCAACGTCGAATTTTGGCAGACAAAGATCGGGCGGACAATCGAGCGCGACCGAAATAATGTAGAACTACTCACTGCGCTCGGATGGAAAGTTTTGACGGTTTGGTCCTGCGAAACCCGAAACAGCGAACTTCTGGGACAAAAATTGAAGGATTTCCTGAATGGTCCGACAATCGAAAAAAAATGATCCAGCGAGCTTGCTGAAGCGGTTGGAGCACTTACTGGCCAATTTCGTCCACGAACTAAAATACGATGATCTGCGCAGAAAAGTACCGGCCCTCGTCCCAGCGAATACGGCTTTGCGGTCCCTTGGTTCGGCACTCATAGAGAAGCAGTACGCCCAAAGCGCCCGTGACCGCATACTGTTTTATCTCCGCAAGTACCCGCGCACAATCGTAAGCGGTAACGAGTTGATGGTTGTCGCCGGAATAGGCGACTGGCCGCGCCGCGTGCGTGAGCTGCGCGTTCAGTTTGGATGGTCCGTAGTGAGCGGATTGACGGCAAAAGAAATCGCCTTGGCGGAGGAAGTCGCTCTACCCGGTACTAATCTGGCGGCGATGAAGCCAAGCGAATACATCCTCATTGATTAAGAACAAGACCGTGACGCGGCATTCCGTTGGAACACTGCTAACGAAATAAGACGCAAGAGTTCTTCAGTAAAGGACAAAATTCTTGAATACCTCCTAAAGAATGTCGGCACGAAAGTGACCGGTGAAGAACTTAGGTATGTGGCAAACAATCGGACCGAGTGGGCACGAAGGGTTAGAGAACTCCGAGCCGAGATGGGGTGGCAAATCATGACGAAGGTCGCTGGAATGCCCGAACTTCCCATTGGCGCCTATGTGCCGGCAAGTTCGCGACAGGCACCTGAACACGACAGGGCGATACCCGACCAAGTGCGCCGTCAGATCCAACAAAGGGACGAATACAGGTGCAGAAACTGCGGATGGAGTTATGAACAGTGGAACCAGTCCGACCCGAGACACCTTGAGGCGCACCACATAGCGCCACACGCTAAAGGCGGGCAAAACACCACGGAGAATCTCATCACGCTTTGCAATATTTGCCAAGATGAGATACACCGTAAATGAGAGTCAGCAGATAGTCTAAGGGTTGGATTTTCCTAGATTACATCAAGGCCCTTCCGCCTGCGGTTCAACTGCCGCCACCCTCCTCGGCCCCCCTCCAAAATCCGCCAAGGTAGCAATCGATGACCGGGAAATCGGCCTCGGCCCAGTCAAGCTCGCGAAGCTCCGCGGGCAAAAGCCATTTTATGGCGGCATGCTCGTTTAAAACGATTTCACCCGAGGATATCCGGCAGACCACCGGGTAGAGGGTGACGGAAAAATCCGGATAGTGATGCGTGGTGGAAGGTAAAACGGCCCGTACGTCGATAGAGATCCCCATCTCCTCTTGCAGCTCGCGCCGGACGCATTCTTCAACCGATTCCCCGGACTCGATCTTGCCGCCGGGAAACTCCCACTTTAGCTCCATGGCCTTCCCCTGGCCCCTCCTGGCCGCAAGCACCATTTCGCCGCGCTCGATTATGCCGCAGGCCACGTGAATATGACTCTTTATGGCGGACTCCCTGTGTAGTACCCATCCGGCAACTTACCGGTGCACGGATAAAACTCCGTCCCTGTTCTTAAGAATATAGAGGAAGGAAGCATTTAAAATCCCCCCATTGCCAGGGGCGTCTAAATCGACCCTCGTTTTTGACCGGATACTTACTCCCGAACTGATGAAGTATTAGATAGTCGTTTCGTTTTTTCCGGCTCTGGAAGTGGCAGGAGAGTAAATCCCCCCCACCCCCCTTTGCAAAAAAGGGGGGCGATTGAGCCAAGCCCCTCCCCATGCGAGTCATTGCAAAAGAAGATAGGCGGGCGTATGTGTTGGTTCACTATTCACCATGGTTACAGCCGGTCCTATCAGCACCCGGCTTTTCGCCGCACCCACCCGAGCAGGAACATCCCGAACATCCCGAGTCAACCCCGGTGCGGTATACTTTCAAGAAATGGCGCACCAGAAATATCGCCGCGACAACCAGCAAAACGACCGTAGCGATTGTTTGCCACATACCGGTCCTCCTCTAGAGGCCAAGTCCTAGAAGCCGTCCGCCCTGATACACGAGAACGGCCACCAGAAAAGCCACCGACGTATTGAACACCACCGAAAACAATGCCCATTTCCAGCTTCCCGCCTCTTTTGCCAGGCATACGACGCTTACGATACAGGGCACATAAAACATTGTAAAAAGGATCATGGTAAAGGCCACAAGCGGGTTCCAGGCCGGATCCGCGGCAAGAACCGCGCCCAGGGGGGCCTCCTTCCCGCTGCCCGTTCTGCCCATCGAATAGGCGGTGCTAAGAACCGAGACCACGATCTCCTTTCCCGCCACACCACCGACCAGGGCCACGTTCGTTCGCCAGTCAAATCCGCAAAAGCGCGTTATATGCTCCAGGGCAATGCCCATCCGGCCGGCATACGAGTGTCTCAAGGCCTCGCGGGCCTGAGCGGCGTCGATTGCGGCCGCGGTGGAACCGCCGGCCAATTTGCCCGCCACCTCCGCCGGCGGGCTTTTCACCGTGGACGCAAGGCCTGCGACAAGGGCGCGCCTCTGCGCATCGAAGGCCGCGTTCCGGGACTCCGAAAGGCGTGGAAAGTTCATGAGCGCCCAGAAAAGAATGGAGACGGCGAGCAAAACGGTTCCGGCCTTTCTCACGTAGATCCATGAGCGCTCCCAGGTGTGAATGGCCAGCCCCCGCAAGGTCGGCAGCCGGTAGGGGGGCAGTTCGAGCAGGAAAGGCGTATTGGGGCCCCGAAGAATCGTAGAGCGCAAAAACCTGGCCACAAGGAAGGCCATCGACCAGGAGATAAGAGTCAGGAGCATCATCATCTGCGGCTTGCTCCGGGCAAAAAAGGCGCCGATTAGAAGGGCGTAGACCGGCAGTTTCGCCCCGCAGTTCATGAAGCCGATGGTAAGCATTGTCGCCAGCCGCTCGTTGGAGCTGCGAAGCGTGCGCGTGGCCATGACTCCGGGCACCCCGCACCCGCCGGCTATCCCCCCGCCCACGATGTAGGCCATAAAGGAGTTTCCATGGAGCCCGAAGGTGCGAAAGACCCGGTCGAGCATGAAAGCCGCCCTCGCGAGATAGCCCGAGTCTTCAAGAAAGGCGATGCCCAAAAAGATGAAAATAATTATCGGCACAAACCCCAGGATCCCGCCTACCCCGTCGATGATTCCATTTACGAGGAGCGAGCGCAGAAGACCCGGGCCAAGGTGAGTTCGGATCACTCCCCCAAGGGCCGCAAAACCCGCCTGGAGCCATCTAACCGGGGCATCGCTTCCCGTAAACGCAAAATAGTAGAGACCGTAGAGGACCAGGGCCATGATGAGAGGGCCGGCCAGGCGATGCGTTAGAACAAGGTCTATGCGGTCCGACAGGTAAAGACGGTCGGCATCGTGCTTATGTTTTAGAACGCCCGATTTTAGCACCGCCGAGATAAAGCCGTAGCGGTAATCGGCGATGATGCCCTCCGGGTAGGTATCAAGGGTCTTTCGAAGATGCTCTGCGACCCGTGCGACCATCTTTTCGAGCTCGGCCGAAACTTCCGGATACCCCGCCCGGCCTTTGGTCACGACTTCCTCATCGGCTTCGAGATACTTGAGCGCTATCCAGCGCGCCGGGTAAAGGTCTGTCAGAAGCCCCGATGAAGAGATTTTCGCCTCCATCTCGTGGAGCACCGGGTCGATATCGGGCCCGTAGGGGATCTGGGGGGGTATCATCGACCCCGCCCCTTCCCGGGCCACCCGGGCTGCGACCGCAAGGAGCTCCTCTTTTCCCTTGCCACTCCTTGCCACGGTCGGGATCACCGGCACATTTAGCTTTCGCGAAAGCTCCCCGGCGTCGATCTCGATCCCTCTTCCCTCGGCCACATCCATCATGTTTAGAGCGATTATCACCGGGATTCCCAGCTCGAAGAGCTGGAGCGTCAGGTAGAGGTTTCGATCGAGATTGGAGGCGTCCACGATGTTTATGACCACCCGCGGACTCTCCAGGGTCAGGACCTCCCGCGCCACCAGCTCTTCGGGGGAGTAGGCGGTCAGGGAATAGGTGCCCGGCAGATCCACGATGTGGAGCTCCAGGCCGTCGTGCGAATAGTAGCCTTCCTTTCTCTCAACGGTCACCCCCGGGTAGTTGGCCACATGCTGGCGCGCCCCGGTGATGGCGTTAAAAAGGGAAGTCTTTCCCGCATTGGGATTTCCTGCCAGAACTATCAGGTCGTTTCTCACGGTTGATTCTCCTTAAGGAGTTAGGTAGCACTAACAACTTTTAGAGTCAACAACTATTCGCCCCCCCCCTTTAATGGGTCAGCACCAGAAACGACCAGAGAAGCGACCAGAAAAGCACCGCCAGGGTGGCCGCCGCGCAGATCGCCCCGAGGAGCTTGTCATAGAGATTTTCGCCCCTTCTTTCCTGGTAGCCCAGAAGGTAGCCCGCCAAAACCCCGCAAGCGAGCCCCCCGCCGTGAGCCCAGTTGTTTATTCCCGGCACCAGGAAACCGAAGGCGAAAATTGCGATCACCCAACCGATCACCTGCTGGTAGACCATTTGCCCGTATTGGCCGCCCCGGCTCTTGCCAAAATAAAGAGTCGCCCCGATGAGGCCGCAAACCGCAGCCGATGCCCCTAGGGTAAGAGGCACGCCGACAAGGTAGGAAAGGAGAAAGCCTGCGATCCCGCTAAGGGTGTAGATCGAAAACATCCGGTAGGCCCCGAATTCCTGGACAACCAGGGGCCCGATCTGCCACAGGGCCATCATGTTGAAAAAAATGTGCAGGATGCCGCCGTGCAGATAGTTGGCGCTAAGAAGCGACCACCACATGTGAAAGCGGGCTATCGGAATGGTTCCTGTCGCCCCGAGCAAAATCAGGCTCTGAGAGCTGGGAGACAAAAAATGGAGCGGATTTGCCGAAAGAGCGATCGATCCCGGACGGATAAGAATCGACAGGAGGAACATGCCGACGTTTAGCGCGATGATGTTGGTCACGATGCGGTTGGAGGCAAAGAGCCCCCGGCCAAAGGAGATATTTTTCCAGCGCGATCCGGGGTGGGCCAGCCCGCAGTAGGGGCAACGCTCTTCATCGATGCTGACCAACCGCGCGCACTTGGGGCAAAGAAGCGAATTTCTGCTCTGTCCTTCCATGGGATATCCTGTATTCTTGAGATGAACAAAAGCCTTTTTATATCACATCTACGGGATCGAACAACCGGCAAGCAAGCCCGCCCCCCGGGGGGTATTCTGTTCTAACTCAATCCCACCGTTAAATCGACTATTTAGGATTATCTCCGGAAGCGGTTCTTCCCGCTTCTCGCTTCTCGCTTCCCGCTTCCCGCTTCCCGCTTCCCGCTTCCCGCTTCCCGCTTCTTAAAGGACTGCGTCGCTTAGCGCCAAACCCTTTTTATCACCGCTTTTTCCTCTTTGATCCGCCCCGGTCCTTTTTCGCCCTCGAAAATGGTCGCCTTCCGCACGGTCCATAGCGGCCCGCTGGTGTCCAAGTCCCCCACCAGGTCGATTTCCACTCCTTTTTTCCCACCCTCGCAATAATAGTTAACGATCAAGCCCTGTATCTCCCATCCCGCGCCGGTGCGTTTCCGGCAAGTCGATCCATCGGCCAGTTCGACAAGCCAGGCGCCCGCCTTGGCAGCCGGAGCGGTTTGAGCGTCGGGGACTGGCAGCGGCCGTGTCAGCTTCATCCTCATGCCCGGATCGGACTTTGCGGGGTCCGGGTCGCACACCACAAAGCCCTTGTCTTTTCCCGTAAAGCAGGGGTCGAAAATCCCGTTTCCCGCCATGCACCGCCACGCATCCGGCCTGTCAACCGCGATCGAACCGGTCCAGCAGTATCCGCTGAGCATCCCGTGGCCCGGCAAACGGGGGACAAACCGTATGAGCTCCGTCGCCCGGCCCGAGCCCTGCGCGAGATGGAGCGCAAAGGAGGCCGGCAAGGCCGCGAGAAGAAGCGCCAGTGAGATTTTCCATTTCGTGAGCGCCATGTTCTTTTCCTTTCGTTGTTTTTTGTGCCCACACTTGCCGATCCGTCCTTCGCCCCTGTAGCGTTTATGTGGTAAATACCTTAACTCCTTATATGAGGCCCGATAGTGCTATACTATAATAATGCTTATCGTCTAAACAGAGGGTCAGGGAGCGATTATGGTCGAAGAGGCGTCGTGCGAGCTTTTCAGGCAGGGGGGGAGCGTATCCTCCGGGGAAATGACCTATTGCATCTCGCAGCGGGTGCAGGAAAAAAAGGGAAGCTATGAGCGCTACGGCTTCGAGCGGTCCCAGGAGGAGGCTTTCGCAACTTTTTTCGACCTCGCCCAGGAATACACGACGATCGATTCGCTCTACCAGATTTGCTCCAGTGTCGCCAAAGAGTTTTTAGACCTCGAGAGCCGAATCTATATTATCGAGCCCAAGAGCTCGCAACTGGAGCTGGTGTGCACCAGCGAGGAGGGGCTGGTCGGGCCCGGAGGTCGCGCCACGCACCGGGCGGTGGTAGTCGATGCGCCCACCGAATCCGATGCGTCGTGGCTTTTCCCGATTAGAGGCAACCAGGCCCTGGTAAACACGCTCCCGTTTCTGGGGCAACGATC
Organism: Syntrophobacteraceae bacterium; assembly: GCA_031292215.1. Taxonomy (GTDB): domain Bacteria; phylum Desulfobacterota; class Syntrophobacteria; order Syntrophobacterales; family Syntrophobacteraceae; genus SbD1. The sequence continues at coordinate 46,294 of JARLHO010000022.1, forward strand.
CATTCTGGGAGTTTTCGAAGTCTTTCCCAAAGACAGGATCGATGAGCGCAAACACTTTTTCCTCGAAAAATTTACGAACCGGATAGGCTACAATCTCCACCAGAAACTGCTGGTCCAGCAAAATATCAATCATATCAAGTTCATAAATCAGCTCGTATCGGACATCGAACACAACGTTATTACGCCCAATATGTACTATAAGCTCTTCCTTATACGGCTAAGGAAAATGGTCGAAAATTACCGGGCCATCGAAGAGCCGGTGCAAAAGGCGGCGTCCGGTTTAACCGGGGCCATCGCCAAATCTTTGGCAGGTGCGGCCCAAAGGCTCCATGAGGCCAACCAAAGCCTTCAAAACGAGCTATCGGCGCTTTGCAGTCACTACGAGCACAACAGCCTTTTTCTGGAAACCCTCATGCGAAAGGACCATTTTCAAAAAGGCGCCTATGTGCTCAGGAAACAGTCGTGCAATTTCCAAAAAGAGATTATCCGGCCGCTTATCGATCGCTACTACGCCCATTTCCAAAGAAAATCGATAACGGTCGACGACAGGATCGAAAAGGGGCCCGATGAACCGGTCACCCTGTTTGTCGACAAGGGGCTGATCTCCCAGGTTTTCGACAACTTTTTTTCGAATGCGCTAAAATATGCCGGGCAAACCCGTGAGGACGGCGGGCCCGCAAGGGTCTTTTCCCTAAACCGGCAGATCGTACGGAGAGCCTTCGCACAGGATAAACCGGGCGTTCGATTCGAATTTTTCACCTCCGGGGCCCCCCTTAGCCGGGAAGAATGCGAACGGGTCTTCGATGAGGGGTTCCGGGCGGGGGGCAACGCGGAGGAGGGGAAGGGACACGGCCTCTATTTTGTAAAAAACGTGGTCGAAATCCATGGGGGGCTGGTGGGGTGCGAGCCGCAACCGGGGGGCAATCTGTTCTATCTGGTCTTGCCGCTCGAAAAACAGTAGGAGGCCAACGATTGACACCCTATTGATTTTTTCTTTCGGTAGGGTTACCTCTTCGCCTCATGAGGGGGCCTTTCCGGTTGGAAAAGGAGCGGCTAAGTAGCGGAAATCGTTACGGCGCCCAATTTGAAGTAGCTTAATCTCGTTTGCGTTGTTATAATAGCTGAGCCTGTCTTCCCAATAGTAAGATTTGATTCATAGTAAATTGGAATCGACCCGATATTCTTATTGAGAATAGACAAACCCGGGGAAGATGCAGGTAAGGAGGAAATTTTAATGGCCAGAAAACGTGACGACCGTGGTGGTGAGCTCAGATGTTCTTTTTGTGGAAAAAGCCAGGATGAAGTAAAGAAGCTGATTGCCGGTCCAACTGTCTATATTTGCGATGAGTGCGTCGAGCTTTGCAACGACATCATTGCCGAGGAGTATGAACGGGAGGGCGCGGCGCGAGCCACCCAAATCCCCAAGCCCGCCGGCATCAAAGAGATTCTCGACCAATACGTGATCGGTCAGGAGAGGGCGAAAAAAGTCCTTTCGGTGGCCGTCCACAATCATTACAAGAGAATCGAGCTAAAAGTCGACAAAAACGACGTGGAGCTCCAGAAGAGCAATATCCTGATGATCGGCCCCACCGGGTCGGGAAAAACCCTGCTTGCGCAGACCCTTGCCAGGATTTTAAACGTACCCTTTACGATTGCCGATGCCACCACCTTAACCGAGGCGGGCTACGTTGGCGAAGACGTCGAAAACATCCTGGTAAGTCTTATCCAGGCGGCCGACTACGATATCGAGAAGGCATCAAGGGGCATTGTCTACATTGACGAAATAGACAAGATCGCCAAAAAATCCGACAGCCCCTCGATCACCCGCGACGTCTCGGGGGAAGGCGTGCAGCAGGCGCTTTTAAAAATCCTTGAGGGCACCGTGGCAAATGTTCCCCCCAAGGGGGGCCGCAAGCATCCGCAGCAGGAATTCATAAAGATCGACACGACCAATATTCTTTTTATCTGCGGCGGGGCTTTTAACTATTTGGACAACATTATTCGGAGCCGGGTCGGCGTAAAGGGCATGGGGTTTGGCGCCGAAATCCGGAGCAAGGAAGAAAAGAGCATCGGAGAGGTATTGCGCCATGTGCAGCCCGAAGACCTGCTAAAATTTGGCATGATTCCCGAGTTTGTCGGCAGGCTGCCGGTCATCGCAACCCTTAGCGAACTCACCGAAGACGAGCTGGTAAATATTCTAACCGAGCCCAAAAACGCTTTGATCAAGCAGTACAAAAAGCTATTCGAGCTCGAAAACGTACGGCTGCACTTTAACGACGGGGTTCTTCGGGCGATATCCAAGGAGGCCATACGGCGCAAGTCGGGCGCCCGCGGTCTTCGGTCCATCATGGAAAACATCATGCTCGACATCATGTACGACCTGCCGTCCCACCCGGAGATCCAGGAGTGCATCGTAAACGAGGACGTGCTCCTAAAGAACGCTCAGCCTTTACTCCTGTATCGGGGCCAGGACCAGGAGTCGGCGTAAAAGAGGTTTTCGGCCAAACGGCTCGCGTACCTCCGGTGTAGCCGGAGGTATTTGATTTCACTGAACGAAAGCTGTCTACGAATATGTTCAAACTAACGCGCACAAAAGATGGTCAGCAAAACGATATTTTCACCATGCCACTGTTGCCGCTAAGAGATATCGTGGTGTTTCCTTCGATGGTGGTTCCCCTTTTCGTTGGCCGCGACAAATCGGTCAATGCCCTGGAAAAAGCCATGGGGGCGGATAAGAAAATATTTCTAGCCGCCCAGACCAAGGCAAAAACGGACACCCCGGGGGAGGGCGACATCTATCGAATGGGCACCGTGGCAAATATTTTGCAAATCCTTCGCCTGCCCGACGGCACGGTGAAGGTGCTCGTCGAGGGCGACTATCGCGCCAGGATACTGAGCTTTTTGCCTCATCCCGATCATTTCGTGGTGCAGCTGGAGGCAATCGATGAAGCAGAGGAGACCTCCGTTGAAATCGAAGCCCTGATGCGGGGGGTGAAATCCTCTCTTGAGGCCTACTCGAAGCACAACAAAAAGATCACCCAGGAGATCATCGATACGGTTGCAACCGTCGAAGACCCGTCCCGGCTAAGCGATACCGTTGCCTCCTACATGCCGTTTAAGCTCGAAACCAAGCAGAAGCTGCTCGAAACGGTCAATGTGTTGCAGCGAATCGAAAAGCTTTTCGGCCACATCCGCTCCGAGATCGAGATCATCGAGACCGAGGAGCGCATCAAGGGCCGGGTCAAAAAGCAGATGGAAAAGACCCAGCGCGAATACTATCTAAACGAGCAGATGCGCGCGATACAAAAGGAGATGGGTGAAAAGGACGATTTCAAGTCCGAGCTCGAAGAACTCGACAGGCGCATACGGAAAAAGAAGCTTTCCTCCGAGGCGGCCTCCAAGGTGCGCGCGGAGTTGAAAAAGCTCAAGATGATGTCGCCGATGAGCGCCGAGGCGACCGTGGTTCGAAACTACATCGACTGGATACTGTCGCTTCCGTGGTTTGAAAAAACAAGAGATAAGATCGATATAGACGAGGCGGCGCGCATCCTCGACGAAGACCACTACGGCCTGGAAAAGCCCAAGGAGCGTATCGTCGAGTACCTGGCCGTGCAGGCGCTCGTAAAAAAGATAAAGGGGCCGATCCTTTGTTTTGTGGGCCCTCCGGGGGTGGGCAAGACCTCGCTTGCGCGCTCGATCGCCAGATCGATGAACCGCAACTTCATCCGGCTCTCGCTGGGAGGGGTGCGCGATGAGGCTGAAATCCGCGGCCACAGGCGAACCTACATCGGGGCTTTGCCTGGCAAGATCATCCAGTCGCTAAAGAAGGTTAAAAGCAATAACCCCGTTTTCTGCCTGGATGAAATCGATAAGATGAGCATGGATTTTCGAGGAGATCCTTCGGCCGCGCTCTTAGAGGTGCTCGACCCCGAGCAGAATTTTTCGTTTAACGACCACTACCTCGATCTCGACTACGACCTCTCGGAGGTATTTTTCATTACGACGGCCAATACCTTGCAATCCATCCCCCCTCCGCTTCGAGACAGGATGGAGATCATTCAGCTTGCCGGCTACACCGAATTTGACAAGCAAAATATCGCCAGAAACTTCCTGATCAAAAAACAGTCGCTGGCAAACGGGATAAGTGCTGACAACATCGACTTTACAGACGAGGTGCTGTTGTTCATTATCCGCCACTTCACCAAGGAGGCAGGCGTTAGGAGCCTTGAGCGCGAAATCGGCGCGCTGTGCCGCAAGGTGGCCAAGGAAGTGGTGCGCAACGGGCCCGAGACCAGGGTGGAGCTTACCGAGGACCATATCCAGGACTTTTTGGGAATTCCCAAATTCCATTACGGACGCGCCGAAGAAAAAGACGAGGTGGGCCTTGCGATGGGCCTTGCCTGGACCGAGTTTGGCGGCGATATTTTGGGCATCGAAACAGCGATCATGCCCGGTAAGGGGAAAGTGACCATTACCGGTCAACTTGGCGAGGTCATGCAGGAATCGGCGCAGGCGGCCTTAAGCTATGTGAGATCTCGGGCAAAGGAACTGGGGCTTGACCCCGAGTTCCACCAAAAGCTCGATATTCACGTCCATGTGCCGGAGGGGGGGATCCCCAAAGACGGCCCGTCGGCTGGAATTACCATGGCGACGTCGATAGTTTCGGCCCTTAGCAAGATTCCGGTGCGAAGCGACCTGGCCATGACCGGCGAGATCACCTTGAGGGGCCGAGTGCTACCCATCGGCGGGCTGAAGGAAAAGATCCTGGCCGCCCACCGGGCGCTTCTTAAGACCGTTTTGATTCCAAAGGATAACGCCAAGGATCTTAAAGACATCCCGGAAAAGATCCTGGCGGAAATAAACATCGAACTGTTAACCCACATGGACGATGTGCTAAAGTTTGCCCTGGCGACAGAAGATGGCGGGACACTGTTCAAGGAGCCCGAGGTCGAGACCCCGGTCCTTTTACCAAAGGAGCCTTCAGCAGACGAAATTCGCGCCCACTAAGGGGGCGGCGGCCAAGGGAGAGCGCGACCCGGGGAACGCCCGCTGTTTTTGAGGCTGGTTCAAAGCATTCCCGGGCCCCTCTCTTTAAGGGCCGTCGGTTGGGCTAACCTCAGCGCAGCCCTACGAAAACTTTTCGAGACGGGCAGCCATCTAAACTGCTTGACATGGAAGGCCGTTTCGATTAATAATACTCTTCTCTTGGGACGCGAGGGGCACAGGGCCTGTCCCGGCCCTTCTCACACCGGGGAAGGGAGTTTTTGGGCGGGTAGCTCAGCTGGGAGAGCATCGGCCTTACAAGCCGAGGGTCACAGGTTCGAGCCCTGTTCCGCCTAATAGTTCGATTTGGGGTGGTAGTTAAGTTGGTTATAACGCCGGCCTGTCACGCCGGAGGCCGAGGGTTCGAGTCCCTTCCACCCCGCCAGAAAATTCGAGGGCTTACGGTTCATCCGTAAGCCCTTTTTAGTTTCCGTCCAAATTTTTCACACACCCAGATATGCAAGGAATACCCCGGCCAAATTTGGTTTCCACTGTGACACCCGCCTGGAAGCCTCGTGTCGCTGGCGGCGTGAAACTGTAGAAAAAATGGCGGTTTGAAAATGTTTGATTGGGTGAGCCGCCGGCACCGGGTACTTTCGTATACCGACGGCTTCGTTAAAGCGTGTTCAGGATTCAATCTCGTCCTTCATCCGATAACTTTTGCCTTCAATAACAATGGTCTCTGCATGGTGTAGAAGCCTGTCGAGAATGGCTGATGTAAGAGTTGAGTCATTGTTGAAGATCCCCGGCCAGTCCCTGTATGCTCTGTTTGAGGTGATGACCGTTGAGCCCTGTTCGTAGCGCAAGCTGATGATCTGGAAGAGAAGATCGGCGCCGTGCTTATCGATGGGAAGAAACCCCAGTTCATCCAGACAGAGCAAAGAGGGAGCAAGGTATCTTTTTAGCTCTGCTTTCAAACGATTTGCCGCCTGTGCCGCAGATAAGGTATTGATGGCATCGACAGCCGTGGTGAACAGGAATGATCGGCCCTCCAGGCAGGCCGTATAGCCAAGGGCGGTGGCAAGGTGAGTTTTACCAAGGCCCACGCCGCCGAGCAGGATAACGTTTGTCTTATCATCGATGAACTTGAGGCGGAAAAGGTTTTGGACGGCTGCGCGGTTGATCGCTGTGGGCCAGCTCCAGCGGAACTGCTCGAGCGTCTTTATTACCGGGAATCGTGCCAGCTTAATGCGTCTTTTTATGGAGCGTTGCCGTCGCAAACCCGTCTCGCCCTCGGCAAGGGCTGCAAGGTAGTCGACGTGGGGCCAGACATTTTGAGCCGCCTGGCTGGCGAGCGCCTCAAAATTGTCCCGCATGAAGGGAAGGCAAAGCGACTCCAGATAGGCGGCCAGATTCGTTGGGGTGGGTTTTTTGTCCGCAATTCTATTTTTTCCCATCGATTCCATCCTTTTTGGATTCCTTTTGGTAAATGGATAGATCGGGCCGCTGGACTTCCAGTTCCAAAAGATCGGCTCTTCGAGTAAGCATCAGTGCGCCGGGCTCGGGCAACCGCCTTGTGCGTTGCTCGCATAGATTTGCGATGTATTCACAGGAAAACGCCTGGAAGTGGAATGCGTCTTCCATGGCCCTGGCCACCGGCTCCGCGCCGTATATTTCGCTAAGAGCGACAATTTTTTGCACGTGATGGCGCGGATTCATGCGGCGCTTTTCGAGTTCGCGGTAGTAGTCGGAAGCGTGTTGGGAAAGGAAAAGGAAACGCATGTAGAGCTTCTGTTCGCGGGCCTTCTTGCGTTGAGCAAGCAACGCTTTTGGATGGTCCGGGTCCTCGAAGTCAATATTTCTGTCGTAAGACCTCGGGTGGCGAGCGATGAGCTTATCGCCGCAGTAAATGCAGAGCCTGTCCGGATATGCTTTGAGCGTGAGGTTCGCCCCGGCGTATTCCGCGGGAACGGAGTAATGGTTCGAATCAAGTGTTACCCGAAACTGCGTGGAGGCGCGCACCCGGGTGATTGTGCCGATATCGTAAGGGTGAGCGGGGAGCGGCAAAAGGGACTGTTTTTCTTCGGAAAACATCTCGACCGGTTTCTTTCTGGTTTCCCCGTGGATTCTGACGTTGGCGATTGTATCGAGCCACTGCCTGGAAACGTTGCCCATTGCGTCGAATTGGGGTAACTCAAGACCGGCCAGAAGATTTTTCTTAACATAGCCCACCCCGTTTTCAACGCGTCCCTTCTCGTTTCCTTTCCCGACGCCGCACGGAGCTATTTTGAAACCAAAGTGGTTTGCGAAGTCGAGGTACTTCGGGTTAAAAACCGGGGCATGCCCGACGATCCGCTTCAACACGGCGCTTTTGAGATTGTCGACCATAATCTTTCCGGGCACTGAGCCAAAGGCGTCGAAAGCGTTCTGATGGCAGGCGAGCCAATGCTCCATGGTCTGTGAAACCGTGAACTCGAGATACATCATCCGGCTGTAACAAAGGACCATCACAAAGAAGCTGAGCCTTCTTGTGCTCTCTCCAGTCCTTATTGTGCCCAATGATCCCCAATCGACCCGGGCGCACTCACCGGGTGCAAACGCCAGCTTTAAAAATGCCGGGCTGCGTTTCGGACGGACCTTGCGCACGTATTCTTTCACGATGGTATATCCGCCCTTGAACCCTTCCTCGCGGATTCTTTGCAGGATCTGAGCGGCGCTGTATTGATGGGCTTCAAGCATCCGAACGATTGCCCCCTTGAAGGGGTCGAGCGTACTTGGACGCATAACCGGCGCCCTTTCGCGAAAACGTTTTTCTTGCAACCACTTGGAAACGGTCCGCAGATCAAGACCCAGCTCGTCTGCGATCTGATTGGCACTCAAGCCCTTCTGTTCGTGATAGTTCCTGATTGTTGAAAACAGCTCGAAGTCGATCATGACGTCTCTCCCAACATCTGTTTGAATAGGCGGCCGATGGACACGGCGGCATCCTGAGTTGGGCCTGGCCTGGCGTTTCGCGGGTCGGGTTTGCTCTCGTTGCAGGGATCAAGCGAGAGCACCTGATAGAGGGGGTCCTCGTAGGCTACGAGTTTTGTCCGGATCAGGTTTTGGCGGGCCGCATGCAGGGTTTGGACATCCATGCCGAGCCTGCTCATAAGGGATGCGTCCGAATAGTAGCTAAGCCCCTCCTGGTCGGCCACGGTCACCAAAAACAGGTAGAGGGCCGCCGCCGGGTGTGAGCAGGATTCAATGTGGCGGTCACGGACCAGCCGGTGGTCCACCCAGCTGAACTGGCTTGGTACCCGGCGTATCCGCAGGGGATAGATGGGGAGCTTTTTGATCATAAATACCTCCTCGGCTTTGAATTGGGCGATTTAAAATATCGCTTCCCAATTTTTGGAAGCGCCGGGCGGTTTTTACAATGTCATCTTGTAACGCCGAGCCTGTTAAGTGGGAGATTAGTCCTATTAAAACAGCTGGTTGTGCGGAGAAGAGTTCTTGTAACGCAGGGGCGAAAGCGGGTTGCACGTCACCCAAAGATGGTTTAACAGGTGGATTTTTAACATCTTTTCCGCACAAGCGATCTTGTAACGCTTCTTTTTTCCTTCGGGAATATCCCGGATGGGCCTTTCTCCACTCCTGAACGCGCTCCACATTGTGAGGTCCTCGGAAGTAGTCCCGATTCTCCGGCGCACTCAGCCAACGGGCCTGGCTTGCCGCTTTAGCGGCCTTGCGGCACTCAGGTTTGGAACAATATTTCTGTCGTTGCCGGTTTCGGTGATCGGGGGTGAAGAAAATCCCACAGCACAAGCATTTCCGCTTCCTAGTCCTTTTCGCCATTGACCGTTTACCTCCGTCGGTCAATGGATCGATTCGCTAAGAAAAAGAATTAAGGAAGAAAAGCCAATAGGAAGAAGATGTTATGCGGAATTTTGGGGAAGAAAAAGCAGGCGATCAAACTCCATTTTCAGGACGCCGGTTTCAGGCCGGTTTCAGAACGCCGGTGACACCTGCCTGATTGGCTTGGCGCTCCAGGTCATGCTGGATCGATCTCATCCGGGGGTTGAATGCAGATCGAAATAAGCTTCTCGCGGACTGGAGAGCTACGAAGAATTGGCGAAACTCGTCAGCCATTATCTGCTATAATCCGCAAGGAAAATGAGATTAGATTTGGGCAGAATGGCCTGAAAAATGGAAATTCTGGCGCTCGCGTGTGCTCTTGAATTTATTTGTCGGACCGTGGAAATGGCTAAGAATATTCATGAAATTCGAGATCCCGTTCATGTCTTTGTCCGCTTGGACAATCATGAGCGGAAGGTTCTGGATTCCCGAGCCTTTCAACGACTTCGTCACATCCATCAATTGGCAATGACGTATCTGGTCTACCCTGGAGCGACACATCGACGGTTCGAACATTCGCTCGGAGTGATGGAATTATCAGGTCGGGTCTATGATGTAATTACCAACCCGGATAATGTGGACGATCAAATTCGAAGACTTCTCCCCGAAGTGACGACTGAAGATACCCGTCGTTATTGGCGGAGAGTGTTGCGGATGGCTGCGTTGTGTCACGACTTGGGACATCTTCCATTTTCACACGCTGCCGAGAAAGAACTTCTTCCGAAGGGATGGGACCACGAGCGGCTCACGGCTGAAATTATTCAGAGTGAAGAACTCAAAGAGATTTGGAATAGTGTGACCCCGCCTTTGCGACCAGATGACATTGTAAAACTTGCATTGGGGCCGAAAGAAGCCGCCGGCTTTAAATTTTCGGATTGGGAAACGATCCTATCTGAAATAATCGTAGGCGATGCGTTCGGTGTGGATCGAATGGATTACCTGCTAAGGGATTCTCATCATATTGGCGTGGCTTATGGAAACTTTGATCAGTATCGTCTGATCGATACCTTGCGCATACTAACCGCTCCTCCCATGGGTGTCGGCGATAACAGCCAAGAGCCGGCGCTCGGTGTTGAAGAAGGTGGCTTGCACAGTGCCGAAGCACTGATGCTTGCACGGTATTTTATGTACTCACAGGTCTACTTCCATCCCATTCGGCGTATTTATGACATTCATCTCAAAGACTTTCTCAAGGCTTGGTTGCCGAATGGGGGATTCGAGACAAATATACAATCTCATCTCGCAATGACAGATAATGAAGTTACATCCGCTTTAAGGAAGGCTGCGTTTAATCAAGATGAACCCGGTCATATTGATGCTGAGCGTATTGTCCTCAGAAAGCATTTCAAAGTACTATATCAACGCAATCCTACCGACATCAAAATAAACCTGGAATCAGGCGGAGCCATCTACCGTGCCGGGACAGAACGATTCGATGCTGCATTACTTCGACACGACAGGTACGCCCAAAAAGGAGGATCTCTGGATTTTCCAGTTTTGATGCGAGATGGCAGGATTGAATCCTCATTGGCGGTTTCGACTACATTAGAAAAACTGCCGGTTGTCATAGTTGATTACGTATTTACCGACCGAAGCATTTTCCCGGAGGCGGATGAGTGGCTAAAACATCATCGGCAGCAGATCATCGAGGCCGCTACTATACAGGAGGGGTAATAATGGAAAAATATCAGAGAGCATCAATTCTTTTTGAGTTAATAGAAAGTTTGCGAAAACAGGGAAGTTGGTGCGGGGAAACGCACGTCCAGAAGGCGGCCTATTTTTTAGAAGCACTTTGTGGAGTTCCTCTTCATGTTGGCTTTATATTGTATAAACACGGGCCTTTTTCCTTTGAATTGCGTGATGAACTGACTGAGCTTAGAGCCGATGGATTGCTAGTTCTCCAGCCTCAACCGCCTTATGGGCCACGATTGAACATTACCATCCCGGGCAAAACTCTTAAAGATCGGTTCCCCAAAACACTTGACAAATACAGGTCGTGCATATCTTTAGTCGCTGAGAAGTTCGGTCAAAAAGGGGTAAGTGAACTTGAGTGTCTTGCTACTGCACTCTATGTAACAAAGACGTCACAACTACCTGGATCAATTATGAATAGGGCAAAAGAGCTGAATGCTGCAAAACCACATATTGACCTGACGGTAGCGCAGAATGCTATTGAAGAAATAGACATTATGTTGAAAGCAGTATGAAAGATTACCGTTTAAACTTTTTGAGCACTATTAGCCAGCTAGAGCTATAAAAAAGGACCGGACCGGGAGAGAGTACTTCCTCGTTTCCAATCCCACGACCTGACAAGCCCGTCCCTAACGGACAAGTTGCTTCCTAAAAACTCCGAGTATTCATGAATGGGTAGGGGGCCTTGATCCAACCTTTGGTCTTCCCCCCTCGAAAGCTAGATCAGAGTTTGATTTGCGAAAGCTTCCCCTTTGACTGTTACTCCAGGCCCGCCATGATGGTCTTGCCCGCACCCGGATCGTCGGCGAGCAGGAATCGGAGCGGCTGCCGTGGAAGCATGGCCTCGTAGACCGCCGTAATCTGGTGCGGTAGAGGATCAACCAACGAGGTGTGGACGGCAAGCACCGGATCGAAAAGGTGGGCCAGGCGAATGCGGTGCGCTTCGGAAACGAGTCGAAACAGGGCGCCGTCGCCATCGAAGCTCCAGGGGCGACCCTGTTCGACGATTTCCAGGCGCTGTTCCGCATCTCGGTAGAGGAGCTCGTTTGCAACTTTACCCGTGGGCGTTTTATAAGTCAGCTCCAATGCTTCGGAGCCATACCACTGGACGCTGACAACGGTGACGAGACTGTCTGGAAGCAGGCCGCAGATAGCGGCGTTAACCTGAAGGTCTTCGGTCTTCGAGTTTCATCGTTTAAGCCTCTTCGAGAGTACAGGTGGCGCCCCTATCAATCATACATCCGATTACTAAAAAATGTTGTGTATATATTGAGCCCAATTGTCGAAACAGGATCTCATCTTGTCAGCGAACCACCCCCCTCGTAACAACGGGTAGTAAAACCAATGCACATTACGGTTGTTGAACCCAATCAATTCATGTTGTGAAACCAGGGAATCTACAGTTTCTAATGAAACCGCAAACACCTTCTGTAATATCAATTTCTCTACCGTTTCCTGTGCTCTTCGACCGTAACTAATCACAGGGTGCCAAACCCAAACACACATTTTTGAAAAAATTTCTTTATTTGGCCGAAAATTGCACTTCGTGCGGGACATTCTCAAGTTATTCTGGTATGGGAAGGTGAAAAGCTGTGAACATGGAGTGGGGACTTACAGCCGATGCCTTCCGAAATTCCAAATATCGATGCAATCCCTGACCGTACCTTAACTCACGAGGAATGGGAAAAAACCCCTGCCTCGGTGCAAGCGCTTGTTTTTCAATTGCTAAAACGTATCGAGGATCTTGAGGCCAGACTCAATCAGGATTCGTCAAATTCCAGCCGTCCTCCCTCCTCTGACAGCCCATACAAAAAGGG
>JARLHO010000170.1 GCA_031292215.1 Syntrophobacteraceae bacterium
AACCACTTTCTTTTTTGCCCCCGGAAGTTCTTTTCTTCCAGCAAGCGGTAAGTCGCAGATACTATCACTTTCCCTTCGTCTGTCAACAAAAAAAAGCGAACCCACCTCGAAAAATTTTCCCTCGCCCCGACCTTCCAAAAAACAACTACCTTTTCGCCGGGACTCTCACCTAACAGGGTAATTCCGAGGAAAGGACCACTTTTACGTGTTAGCCGATCTACCAGGAACTGTGTGCTACCCTTTTTACTTACCACCCGAAGGCAGGGACATATCTATCCCAATCGCCTCCCATCCGTCAACAGAAATTATGACTAAATTTTATGTATCCGATTTTACTATTCATTTAGACCGGCTCGAAGCGCGCCTGAAAAAACCGCAGATATTTGGGCTCATAGACCATCCTTAGCCCCCTCGCGCGCGCGCGATTCCAATGGACCTCCTCGATCGCCTCGGTGGCAACGTCCATGTGCGCCTGCGTGTAGACCCGGCGAGGCAGGGCGGCTCGAACGAGCTCAAGGCCTGGAAACCGGTTAAGGCCGGTTTGCGGGTCGCGCCCCGCCGAAAGTATCCCCCGCTCCATCGTTCGAACGCCTGCTTCGCGATATATCTCCGCAGCCAGAGTCTGGGCCGGAAACCTCTCCTGCGGGATATGGGGGTAGAATCTTTTGGCGTCTAGAAACACCGCATGGCCCCCGACCGGAAGAACTATCGGCACGTCCCACCCGAGTAGTTTTTGCCCCAAATACTCGACCTGCCCGACCCGCGCCCGGATATGGTCTTCTTCAACCGACTCCTCGATCCCCCGGGCCATGGCCTCCATGTCCCTTCCCGCCAGCCCCCCGTAAGTGTGGAGCCCCTCATAGACCACAACCAGATTTTGCGCCTCGCCAAATTTTTCCGCATCGTTTAGCGCGAGCCACCCCCCGATGTTTACCAGGCTGTCTTTTTTGGCGCTCATCCACGCCCCGTCGGTATACGAACAGAACTCGCGAAGGATATCGGCCACCTTTTTCTCCCCGTAGCCCGTTTCTCTTTGCTGGATAAAGTAGGCGTTTTCGACCGCCCGGGTGGCGTCAAGGAGCACCGGGACCCCGTAGCGGTCGCACAGGGCGCGGATCTCTCGCGCGTTTTGCATCGACACCGGCTGTCCGCCCGCCATGTTGACGGTGGCCGCCAGGCTGACGTAGGGAATGCAGTTTTGCCCCTTTTTCTTCAGCAGATCTTCTAACTTTTGCAAATCCACGTTTCCCTTAAAGGGGTGGAGGCTCTGCGGGTCGCTCGCCTCGTCTACTATCACATCGACAAAGGTCCCACCGGCCAACTCCTGGTGGATCCTGGTCGTTGTGAAATACATATTGCCTGGAACAAAATCGCCTTTTTTTATGTAGACTTTGGAAACCAGGTGTTCTGCGCCGCGCCCCTGGTGGGTGGGAACGACATACGTATAGCCGTAGAATTTTTGCACGTTCGCTTCGAGGTGGTAGAAATTGCGGCTTCCCGCGTAGGCCTCGTCGCCTAGCATAAGCCCTGCCCACTGGTAGTCGCTCATGGCCGAGGCGCCCGAATCGGTCAATAGATCTATGTATACGTCCTCGGATCTTAGGAGAAAGGTGTTGTAGCCCGCATCCCGGATGCGCTCCCGAAGAAGCTCGGGGGCGAGCTGCCGAGCGGGTTCAACCATTTTTACCTTCCAGGGCTCGGCCCAGGATTTTTTTGCGGGATCTCGTCTTCTCTCACTCATGAAAACCCCCTCGCTTACAAGATAGCGGCTCAATCGAATTCCATCCCCTGGGCGAGCTCTCTTTTCCCCGACCAGTTGATCGTGCAGGTCTGGCGTCGCATGTAGGCCTTCCAGGCATCCGAGCCCGCTTCCCTCCCCCCCCCGCTTTGCTTTTCGCCTCCGAAGGCCCCGCCGATTTCGGCCCCCGAGGTGCCGATATTTACGTTTGCAATCCCGCAATCGCTCCCCCGGGAGCTCAAAAAAAGCTCCGACTCGCGCAGATCGTTCGTAAAAATCGAAGAAGATAGCCCCTGCGGCGCCTCATTATTTATTCCAATGGCCTGATCGAGGGTTTCAAAGCGTATCAGGTAGAGTATCGGCGCAAAGGTTTCCTTCCCAACTATCGGCAAACTGCTCTCCACCTCGCATAGACACGGGCGAACGTAGGCGCCGCCATCATAGATGCCCCCCGATAGCACCTCGCCCCCATAGAGGACTTTCCCGCCGCCCGCCTTGATTTCTTCAAGAGCCCGCTCCATCGCCGCAACCGCCTCCCGGTCGATAAGCGGCCCCATGAGAACGCCCTCTTCGAGCGGGTTTCCGATTTTCACCCCCTTGTAGGCGCCAATCAGCAACTCCTTTAGCTCATCAAATATCGAATTTTGGACAATAAGGCGCCTTATGGTCGTACACCTTTGCCCCGAAGTCCCCAGGGCGCCAAAAAGAACCGCCCGAACGACAAGACCCGGATCGGCGCCAGCAGATACGATGACCGCGTTATTTCCCCCAAGCTCCAGGAGCGGTTTTCCAAGGCGCGACAATACGCGTGTTCCAACCCGGCGTCCCATCTCCACCGAGCCGGTAGCCGAGACCAGCGGCAGGCGCGTATCGGCAGACATCCTCTCGCCGATATCCTCCCCCGGGCCGATGACCACGTCTACAAGCCCCTCGGGGTGTCCGCACGCGGCAATTACCCGGGCAGCCAGGGAGTTTGCCGCGATGGCGCTAAGAACCGCCTTGCCGGAGGGCTTCCAGATAACGGCATCCCCGGCTATTAGGGCCAGCATCGCGTTCCATGACCACACCGCCACGGGGAAATTAAAGGCCGTTATCACCCCCACGGGCCCAAGCGGATGGTATTGTTCAAACATTCTGTGGCCCGGCCTTTCGCTGTGCATCGAATATCCATAGAGCATCCGGGACTGGCCGACGGCAAAGTCGCACATATCGATCGCCTCCTGGACCTCGCCTTCGCCTTCCGCCAAGATTTTTCCCGTCTCGATCGAAATGAGCCTCCCGAGTTCCTTTTTGTGCTCTCGAAAGGCCTGGCCGATCCGCCGGACCACCTCTCCACGCCCGGGCGCCGGCACATCGCGCCACCGAACAAATGCCTGCGCCGCCGCTTGCACCACCAACTCATAGGCGGCCGCATCGGCCTGCCTTACCTTGCAAAGGCACTTCCCGTCCACTGCGGATTTTGCCTCTACGACCCTTCCCCGGCAGTCCAGCCGGTTAGACCCGATAAGCGCCCCCTGTTCCCATTCCTTAATACCGAGCCGTTCAAAAAGATTTTCCATGAAAAGACCCTCCGACAGGATTTACAGGACGTAAAAGGGGCCTGAAAAATACACCGGCTTCATTAACATGTCGCATCCTGCCCCAACCTTTTTTAAAGAGCATTTTTTAGACAGGATTAACAGGATTTACAGGATTAAACCCACCACCCTCTCCCGCATGCTTTCCGCCGCCGGATTCCAATAAATCCGACGATCTCCCGTCTCGTAGAATCCCAATCCTGTCTAAAGCTTTTTAAAGGCATTTTTTAGACAGGATTAAAAGGATTAAAAGAACATACCGCCCACCACCCTCTCCCGCATGTTCCCCGCTGCTCGACTCGCATAAACCCAAACATGTCAGGTCTCGTAGAATCCTAATCCTGTAAATCCTGTCTAAAAGCTTTTTCCCTTTCCCCGCATGCTTTCCGCCGCCGGATTCCAATAAATCCGACGATCTCCCGTCTCGTAGAATCCTAATCCTGTCTAAAGCTTTTTAAAGGCATTTTTTAGACAGGATTAAAAGGATTAAAAGAACATACCGCCCACCACCCTCTCCCGCATGCTCTCCGCTGCTCGACTCGCATAAACCCAAACATGTCAGGTCTCGTAGAATCCTAATCCTGTAAATCCTGTTAATCCTGTCTAAAAGCTTTTTCCCTTTCCCCTCTTATATCCCCTTCCTTCATCCCCTTCCTTCACCTGTTAATCCTGTCCAAAGTATCTTCAAAAATGGAAAGCCCCGTGTCCACTTCTTCCGCGCTTATCGTGAGGGCGGGGCAAAAGCGAACCGTACTTTCACCGCATCCGAGCAGGAGCAACCCCTGCCGGAATGCCCCCTGCACGACGCGGTCCCGCAAATCGGGAGCGATCTGCCGGCTAATTCTATCCTCTACGAATTCAACGCCAACCATTAGCCCTTTGCCCCTTACCTCTCCCATGCATTCGAACCTTTTTTGTATTTCCCGTAACCCCGCCATTAACTGGTGGCCCCGTATCCGCGCGTTTTCGATTAATCCGGTCTCCAAAAGCCGGATCGTGGCAAGGGCCGCGCTGCAGGAAACCGGATTTCCGCCAAAGGTCGAGGCGTGCGACCCGGCGGGCCAGTCCATGAGGTTTCCCCCGGCAATCATTGCCCCAAGCGGCATGCCTGAGGCGATCCCCTTGGCCAGGGCCAAAATGTCTGGTTCCACACCGAAGTGCTCCATGGCAAACATTTTGCCGGTCCGTCCCATGCCCGATTGTATCTCGTCGGCAACCAGGAGGATCCCGTACTTTTTGGCAAGCCTTGCCAGTTCGACGTGGAACTCGGCAGGCGGAACGATATAGCCCCCCTCCCCCTGGATCGGCTCGACAAATATGGCGGCTACTTCCTCCGGGGAAACGCTGGTGCGAAAGATCGGGTCTTCTATCCACCGAACGCATGCAAGGGAGCACGAGGGGTGGCGCAGGCCGAAGGGACAGCGGTAGCAGTTGGGATAGGGCGCGTGGATAACCCCCGGGACGAACGGATGGAAGTGCTTTTTCTGATACGCCTTGCTTGCGGTAAGCGATAATGCCCCCATCGTCCTGCCGTGGAAAGCTCCAAAGAAGGCGATCGTAATTGCTCGCCTCGTGTGATGGCGCGCGAGTTTAAAGGCGGCCTCAACGGCCTCCGCCCCGGAGTTTGCAAAAAACACCTTGGCCCCGCCGGACGTATTGGAGATCCCGGCCAACTTTTGGGCAAGAATTATCTGGGGGGGATAGTAGAAGTCGGTCCCCGACATGTGGATAAGCTTTGCGGCCTGGTCTTGTATCGCCCGTACGACTTCGGGATGGCAATGGCCGGTGGCGTTTACCGCGATACCCGCCGTGAAATCAAGAAACCGGTTATTGTCGACATCTTGGACCCACAGCCCCTTGGCCTCTTGTACAACCAGCGGATAGACCCTGGTGTAGGAAGGAGAAACGAGCTCCGAGTCCTTGCGGATAAATTCCAGGGCCTTGGGCCCGGGCAGCGGGGTCCTTATCAGCGGAGTTTTCATCGATCTAAACGCCTCTTACCGTAAGATAGAGATCATTAAAGTTACCAAGATAGTTACTCCCGTTTAAAATTCCATAAGGAACATATATATTCAATACCAATAGCCAAGGGTTGCGCCAAACCCCGACCTCGGTTATCCTCATGCCGATGCGTGGCTCTGTCGGGGGCCGATTGCCTCTGGCATGAGAAAAAACCCGTGCTTATATTGTCCGATCAACAAGAGGCATGGTTTGATTTTTTGTTTTCCGGCTTCTCTTTTTTCCTTATCTAATTTTTAAGAGGTGAGAAAAAGAATAATGCCAAACCGCGAAATCGATATTGCGTACCGCGTCAAATACCTTTCGATCCTGGACCAGGAGGGGCAAATAGACCAAGAGCTCGATCCGCATCTCCCGGGCGAACTGCTGCTAAAGTTCTATCGAGCCATGGTGCTGGCGAGAAGGTTCGACGAAAGGATGCTCATCCTCCAAAGACAGGGGAAAATCGGGACCTTTGCACCCATTAAGGGGCAGGAAGCCCAAATAGGGGCGGCTGCCGCGCTTTTGCCCGAGGACTGGATCGTTCCCTCCTTTCGAGAGGCCCCCGTCGAGCTTTGGCGCGGAAAGCCCATGGAGAGAATGCTTCTTTACTACTCGGGCTACTCCGAGGGCGGAAGAATTCAAGAAGGGTTAAACATGCTGCCGGTATCTGTGCCCGTCGGCTCCCAAATGACCCATGCCGTCGGGATAGCCCTTGGCATGCAGTACCGCGACCAAAAGTCGGTTGCCGCCACCTTTTTTGGCGACGGGGCGACATCGCAGGGCGATTTTCACGAAGCGCTAAATTTTGCTTCCGTCTACCGGCTCCCGGTTATCTTCCTGTGCCAGAACAACCACTGGGCGATATCTCTTCCCAGGAGCCGCCAGACAAATTCGGCTACTTTGGCCCAAAAAGCGATCGCCTACGACATGCCGGGCGTACAGGTGGATGGAAACGACGTTTTGGCCGTCTACTGCGCGGTAAAAGAGGCCGCAAAGAGATGCCGGGCTGGAGATGGCCCGACCCTTATAGAAATGGTCACCTACCGGCTCTCCATGCACACAACAGCCGATGATCCCAAAAAATACCGGACCGAGCAGGAAGTAGCAGAGTGGGAAAAACGAGACCCCATCACGCGGTTTGAAAAATACCTGACGGAGAGGCAAATTCTTGGAGAGGGGCAAATCCGCGCGACTGCCGAAGAAATCAAAACGCAAATCGCCTCGGCTGAAAGCCGCTGGCAAGAGATCATGGCCAAAGGCATCGATCCCCTCGACATGTTCGACCATGCCTACGCGGAATTGACACCTTCTTTGCTCGACCAGAAAGAAATTGTTGCAAGGGAACTCGAAGAAAAGAAGTAGCTCACACCCGGGCGGGAGAATCTCCAATGGCAAAAATGAATATGGTTCAGGCCCTTAACCTGGCGCTTCGCCAGGAGATGGAAAAAGACGACAGGGTAATACTTTTGGGGGAAGACATCGGGGTGGACGGGGGTGTTTTCCGGGTAACCGATGGACTGCTCGATACATTCGGGCCAAAGCGCGTGCTGGATACTCCCTTGGCCGAATCCGCAATAGCCGGGTGCTCGATCGGGATGGCCGTCTACGGGCTGCGGCCGGTTGCCGAGATACAGTTTTCGGGCTTTAGCTATTACGCCTTTCACCAGATGGAGGCCCACGCCTCGAGGATGCGCCCCAGGTCGCAGGGCCGCTACACCGTCCCGATGGTGCTGCGGGCCCCCTACGGCGGAGGAGTACGGGCGCTCGAACACCATTCCGAGAGCCGCGAGATTTACTGGGCCCATACGCCGGGGCTAAAGATGGTGATTCCCTCAACCCCGCGCCTGGCAAGAGCGCTTCTTGTCTCCGCCATCCGGGACCCGGATCCTGTCGTTTTCTACGAGCCCAAGGCAGTCTACCGGGCATTCAGGGAAGAGGTGCCCGAAGAGGAGGAAACCTTCCCCATCGGAAAATCCAGGGTTGCCCGGCCGGGCGGGGACATCACCCTTATATCCTACGGGGCAAGCCTCATGCCAACCCTTGAAGCCGCAACGGAGCTAAGCGAAAAAGACGGCGTGGAGTGCGAGGTAATAGATCTGCTCTCCCTCTCGCCTCTAGACGACCAGCTTTTCGTTGAATCGGTCAAAAAGACCGGACGGGCCGTCGTAGTCCACGAGGCCCACGCCACATACGGCGCGGGCGCCGAAGTCATTGCACGAATTGTCGAAAAGGCGCTGCTCTACCTGGAGGCCCCCGTTAGCCGGGCCACAGGCTTTGATATCGTCATACCGCTTTATCAGCGCGAAAAGGATTATCTGCCGGGTGTTCCAAGGATACTGAAGGCGGTTCGCCAAACCCTGGCATTCTAACATCTTTTTGAGCCCTCGGATGAAGCCGGGATCCGAGAAAGGGAGGAAAACGTATGCCGGTCGAATTCAAGCTACCCGACCTTGGAGAGGGTATTCACGAGGGCGAGGTAATAGAAGTCCTCGTTAAGGCAGGAGACCAAGTCGAAGACGGACAGACAGCGCTTGTAATCGAAACCGACAAGGCGACTGCCGAGGTCCCCTGCCCGGTTACCGGAACGGTACTGGATATAAGGGTTAAGCCGGGGCAAACGGTTAGGGTGGGCGAAGTGCTGATCGTGTTTTCCAAACAGGGCGAAAAAGAACAAAAGTTGGCGCCCCCGCCCGGGACCTACGAAGAAGAAAAGGGGCCGGGAGAAAAAAAAGAAGAGATAAAAGCCGCAGAAGCCGCCGAGTCCCAAAAGCCCGCCCCGACCCCGGTGGGGCTGGTTGCCGCCGCCCCCTCCACCCGCCGCCTGGCAAGGGAGCTGGGAATAGACATTGCCAAAGTACACCCTTCGGGCCCGGGGGACAGGGTGACGCCTGAGGATGTGCGAGCATTTGCTGAAAAAAAGCCGGGCCCCGAGGCGAAAAAAGAACCCATCCCCGAACCCGCGCCCATTACAGCAGAACCGGTCCCCCCCCCCGGGGTCTTGGGCTCCGAAGAGCGGATCGCTCTTCGCTCGGTTCGGCGGGCTACCGCAAAACGGGTCGCCGCCGCATGGGCGACAATCCCTCATGTCACTCACATGGATGTGGCAGACCTTACGGCTCTCGATGCCTTCCGCCGCAGGCACAAAGAACGGGTCCAGGCCCAGGGCGCGGATCTAAGCCTTATGGTCTTTGTCATAAAAGCCGCCGCCGCGGCTCTTAAACAATTCCCCTACTTTAATTCCAGCCTGGATATGGAATCCGGGGAAATCATACTTAAACATTACCGTAATATCGGTTTCGCGATGGACACCGACCGGGGCTTGCTGGTTCCGGTTATCCGAAACGTGGACTGCAAGAGCATCCTCGAACTGGCGCTCGCGTTCAAGGAGGTCAGTGAAAAAACCCGAAAGGGACAAGCGACCAATGAAGATCTCTCCGGAGGGACCTTTACGATAACCAATGTGGGCCCGATGGGAGGTACGGGGATTACTCCCATTATCAACCACCCCGAGGCCGCCATCCTGGGGATGGCCCGAGCGAGGCTACAGCCCGTTGTGATCGGCGACATAAATGATTTCGAAATCGCTCCTCGCCTGATGCTGCCCCTAAGCATCACTTTCGACCATCGCATCCTTGACGGGGCTCAAGCGGCGAGGTTTCTAAACGTGATCAAAGCGCAACTGGAGGAGCCGGAGACCCTGCTTATGATGAGCTAGACAGGTAAGGGGGGTTGAAATTTTTTTCTCTTCCGGCAAAGGATTTTTTCGAAATGGTAATGGGCGAGTTTACCCAGGAAACCGATCTTCTGGTAATAGGAGCAGGCCCGGGAGGATATGCCGCGGCCTTTCGGGCGGCCGATCTGGGGCTAGACGTAACGATGGTCGAGATATCCCCCGAACCCGGAGGAGTATGCCTTTTTACGGGCTGCATTCCGTCCAAGACCCTGCTCTATGTGACTGAACTCATCCATGACGCACGAAGATCGACCGAGATGGGCATCACTTTTTCCGAACCAAAAATAGATCTCGACCGGTTGAGGGCCTGGAAGACAAAGGTGGTCGCCCGGCTGGCGAAAGGTTTATCGGGCCTTACCCAAAGGCGCGGAATCCTCTATCTCCAGGGAAAAGCGACCCTTGAGGATTCAAGCCATGCGCGGGTCCAAAACGGCTCGTCTAGCCATATACGGTTTAAACACGCGATCATTGCCACCGGTTCTCGCCCCCGCCCCCTGCCCGGCGAAGGTTTTAAGCCCCGAGGACGGATCATGGATTCTACGGGCGCGCTCGAACTCGCCGATATCCCGAATAGACTCCTTGTTGTCGGCGGCGGCTTTGTCGGCCTGGAGCTCGGCTCTGTCTACGCCTCGCTTGGCAGCAGGGTGGTCCTTGTCGAGGGCAACGGACAGCTCATGCGCGGGATAGATTCCGATCTTTCCAGGCCACTTCTCCACCGGCTCCAAGATCTCTTCGAATCGATTCACTACAACACGGTAATCGAATCCGCCCAAGAAGACGATTCCGGCGTAAACGTAAGACTGCGGGGAGAAATCGAGAGCAATGAAAAAAGGTTTGACCGTGTGCTCGTAGCCACCGGCAGGCTCCCCAATTCGGAGGGAATAGGCCTTGAAAATACCGGGGTCAAGACCAATGACCATGGGTTTATAACCATTGACGGGCAAAGACGAACGACGGATGGAAAAATCTTTGCGATAGGAGATGTCACAGGTGGGGCCATGCTCGCCCACAAAGCCATGCATGAGGGGAAAGTCGCCGCCGAAGTGATCTCCGGGATGGCCTCCTCGTTTGATTTCCAGGCCGTTCCTGCGGTGCTCTACACCGATCCGCAGATAGCTGTTTGCGGCCTGAGCGAAGAAGCGGCCAAAAGGCGCGCAATCAAGGTCAAAACGACCCGTTTTCCCTGGTCCGCATCCGGTCGCGCCGTCTCGATGGGCCTTTCCTCGGGAATGACCAAGATGATCATAGACCCCGATTCCCAAAGGATCCTGGGGGTCGGGATCGTCGGAAAAGATGCCGGCGAGATGATTTCCGAAGGGGTCCTTGCCGTCGAGATGGGAGCGCTTGCCGAAGACGTAAGCCTTTCGATTCACCCTCATCCGACCCTTTCGGAAGCCGAAGAAGAGGCCGCAGGAGCCTTCCTGGGGAGTTCGACCCACATTCTGCCCCAGAACAAATGATAATCTTTTGCCTTTTGCTTTTACCCGCTTATTTACCCCGAATAAGGAGAACAAGATGAAGGGCAGCGACAACGTCATCGTAAAACTAAACGACCTGCTATCCGACGAACTGACTGCGGTTAACCAGTATTTCGTTCATGCCGAGATGTGCGACAACTGGGGCTACGAAAGGTTGCACGACAAAATCCGGGAAAGATCGATCACCGAGATGAAACACGCCGAAAAGCTGATCGAACGCATTCTTTTCCTCGACGGGATTCCGATAGTGAGCAATTATAAGAAGATAAACATCGGCGCCGATATTCCCGGACAACTGCAAAGCGACTGGCAAGCCGAAGAAATCGCCATCAAGGGCTACAACGAAGCCATTCGAATCGCCGCCCAAGAGGGCGATAACGGCTCGCGCGAACTTTTGGAGTCGATCCTGAAAGACGAGGAAGAACACATCGACTGGATCGAATCCCAACAGGACCAGATAAAGCAGATGGGCCTCCCCAATTACCTGATGGAGCAAATCGACTAGGGACCCAATCCCGTTACCCCCAAGGGCCACGCGGCGGCCATTCCACACCTGGCCGCCGCGTGTCAGCCCCTTTCGGATAGATCATGTTTCCCACCCTTACGCCCACTTACCCCTTAGCGGAGACTCGCGCGGAGAGACTTGGCTCAATCCCCCCCTTTTCCAATAACGCACAGGGAGGGGCTTGGATCAATCGCCCCCCTTTTTTGCAAAGGGGGGTTGGGGGGATTTCGAGTCGTTCGTACAGCACGGATAAAACTCCGTCTTTGAACCAGAGAGAGGGTCTGGATAGCGTGGGACCAACACGCCTGGTGTCGACGCAAACGACCCAATATTGCTGGTGACGCCGTCTCGCCCCTGCAAACCCGGAAGCAATCCCATGATTGCGGCCAATTTTTCATACAACTGTAACCTCCCCGTCATCACTTTTTCACCCGTTTTTTCCGATAAAATCTCTTAGCACCCCTTCCCCGGGAGCTTTTGAACTCATTTCGTCAGGAGACCGAACATGCTTGCCGGCTTTATTACCGGAAAACTATTGACCGCCCCGTCGCAGGATTTGCCGCAGGCCTCTATTGCCGGTTTGACTTCCCAACCACCGTTTGCGGGAAAGTCCATGCCCATCGGCGCCCTTGCCGAACCGGCAACCTGTGTTCCACCCGGGGCCAGGGTGGAGGATGTGCGCAAGATGCTCGACATCGAAGAACCCATCACCGGGCTGGTCGTGACCAGCCTCGACCAGCCGGTCGGCCTCGTGATGAGCCTGCAACTGCACAAAACCTTGGGTAGTCAATTCGGACACGCCCTTTTTCACTCCAAGCCGGTTTCAAAATTGATGGACCCCGACCCCTTGATCGTCGATTATCACATGCCAATCGAGGTGGCCGCAAGCCGCGTGATGGAGCGCCAAAAAGGGCGGATTTTCGATCATATCGTCGTCTTGCGAAACCATTTGCTCCTTGGCGTCGTACCGGTTCCCAAAATGCTCGAAACCCTTGCCAGGCTCGAATCCGAGCGCCGCGCCGAATTGTCCCGCCTCACCGACAAACTGAGGCAGGAGGCGATCGAGAGGCAAAGAGTGGCCGAAGAACTGCGCAATTCCCGCGAAATGCTAAAAACAGTCATCGAGAGTCTGCCCCACTCCATCTCCTGGAAAAATGGAGACCTCTCGTACGTGGGCTCAAACCACAATTTCGCCAGGGAAACCGGTTTCACGGCCCCCCGGGAGCTAATCGGCAAAGATGACAGCCGGCTCGCGTGGCCGGGGGATGAAGCCGATCTCATGAGCCGGTGGGACCACCAGGTAGTAGAGACCCATCTTCCTGTCCATCAGATGGTCGAGCGCGACTCGGGTAAGCTCTTTATCGAGATCCGAAAGATCCCCATGTTTGACTCCAGGGAAAATTTCCTGGGTATCTTGACCATCCAGGAGGATGTGACAAAAAAAGAACTGGCCGCCAGGGCCATAGCGGCCAATCGGGCAAAGTCGCAATTTCTGGCCAACATGAGCCACGAAATCAGGACCCCGCTAAATGGAGTGCTGGGAATGGCCGAATTGCTCCTGGGAACCGATCTTGACCGCCATCAGCGCCATTTGGGCGAAACGCTTTTCCGCTCCGGCCAGTCCCTACTCCATGTTCTTAACGATATTTTGGATTTTTCAAAGATCGAAGCAGGAAAACTCGAGCTCGAATTTCTAGAATTCGACCTGCATGACCAAATAGAAGAGACCATGGAGATCCTCGCCCATAATGCCCACCGAAAGGGTCTGGAGTTTATCTGCCAAATCGATCGGGAAGTCCCCAAGGTTTTGGCCGGAGACCCGGGAAGGCTGCGCCAGATTCTTACCAACCTGGTTGGAAACGCCATAAAATTTACCGAAAGCGGCGAAATCATGGTCAGGGCGTACCAGGCGGAAGAAAACGGCGACGACTCGATTACCCTGGGTTTTGAGGTAAAAGACACCGGCATCGGCCTCACCACCCAAGAACAGGAGAGAATTTTTGAACCGTTTTCTCAGTCGGATTGCTCGATGAGTCGCAAATACGGCGGCACGGGGCTTGGCCTATCCATTTCCAGGCAGATTTGCGAGATGATGGGTGGAGAAATCCGCGTGGAAAGCAACCCGGGCGCCGGGAGCATTTTCCACTTCACGGTTCAAATGAAAAAACGAAAAGACGATGGGCCCCGAGAAGTCTGCCGGTGCAAAGACCGCCGCAACCTTCGCGTGCTGATAGTCGATGACAACGAAACCAATCGCGCCGTGCTAAAATACCAGGTCGACTCCTGGGGCATCGCCAACGAGAGCGCCGAAAGCGGACCGCACGCGCTGGAAATGCTAAGACGGGCGGACAAGGAAGGAAAACCATACGATATAGCCATTTTGGATATGATGATGCCCGGCATGGACGGAATGGAAGTCGCCCGGGCCATTAAGGCCGATTCACGCCTCCATCCCACAAAGCTTCTCGTTCTCACCTCGGTTGGCGACTATGCGAGTCCGGATACGATTAGGGAAATCGGCATCGCCGCCTCGCTAAACAAACCCGCGCGCCGCTCGCAGCTCTACAACTGCCTTCTTGCCCTAACAGGGATCAAAACGGCTAAAACCGATGCGCATCCATACAAATCCGGGGGCGAGATAAAATTTGGCGCCCGTTTGCTTCTGGCCGAAGATAATCCCGTAAACCAGGAGGTAACCCGCGGGATGGCTCAGAAATTGGGGTGCAGCCTCGATATCGTTGAAGACGGCCAGGAGGTTTTGCAGGCTCTTTCCAGGAAAAGCTACGACCTGGTGCTGATGGACTGCCAAATGCCTGAAATGGACGGCTACACCGCTACCCGGATAATTCGAAATAAACAGGCACGAGGAGAGCTGGGCGTTAAGCCCATAAAAATTGTGGCGCTAACCGCCCATGCGATGGCCGGGGACCGCGAGCAATGCCTTGCGGCCGGCATGGACGATTACCTGCGAAAACCCTTTACGCTCGAGCAACTAAAACATACCCTCACGCCCTTCCTGGCCACGCAAAGTACGGTTCAAAAACCCGAGCGAGACAACAAGATTTGCCATGAAATACGGACCAGCGCTTCCCCCGTCCCGGATGTGTTGTCCCGGCCACAGCCGGTGTCTTCCCTCGCCGCACAGTGTCTGGACCGAAATGTTCTAGACAGCATCAGATCTCTTCAAACCGAGGACATGCCCGATGTCTTCGAAAAGGTGATAAATATTTATATGCAAAAAGCTCCCCTGCTCCTCGAAAAACTGCGCGATGCCGTATGCCGGGCGGACCCCTCGGCAATCGCCTTCGCCGCCCACAGCTTCAAGTCGGGCAGTGCAAACATCGGCGCCCAGGAGGCGGCCGCTTTGTGCGCCGAACTCGAACAACTCGGGCGCGCCGGACGAACCGATAGCGCGCCGCAACTATTTGCCCGGTTGGAGGCGGCTTCCTCGCGCGTCCTGGATGCCTTGAAAGCCGAGCTCAAGGGGAGGCCTCATTGAACGGTGTTGACCCAACGGGTAAGAGGCCCCTAATACTTATCGCCGATGACGATATGATGATCCGGGTCATGGCCGCGGCCCGACTCGAAGCCCTGGGCTTTTCGCTTATCGAAGCCGAAAACGGCGCCGAGGCGCTAAAGGCCATCAGCCATGTCAAACCGGAACTGTTCGTCCTCGATGTTATGATGCCCGAAATTGACGGCTTCGAGGTTTGCCGCAAGCTAAGGACCAACCCGGAATTTGCCCATGTCCCCGTCCTTATGGTGACAGGACTGGAGGATGCCGATTCGATCAACCGGGCCTATGAAACCGGTGCGACCGATTTTGTCACCAAACCCATTAACTGGGTCGTCTTCGGCCATCGTGTCCGCTACATGTGGCGGGCCGCAAAGATTGGCGAGGAGCTAAGGAGAAGCGAGAGTTTAAACAAAACGCTGCTCGACGCCATGCCCGATCTCATGTTTCATCTAAAAGAAGACGGCGCCATCCAAAACCTTAAACTGCCCAGGGGCCGCCAGGGCGCGTGGTCTCCCGCGGAGCTTTGCGGGAAAAATATCGATGAGGCGTTTGGAATCGATTCGGGCGAGCGCCTTATTTCCAAGTGTGTGGCCAAAGCGATTGAAACTCGCGAAGTACAACTGTGCGAATACCAGGTAAGGTCGGGACGCACCCTCACATCCTACGAATCCCGCATCGTGGCGGGAGAAAATGAGGATGCGATCGTGATCGTTCGCGATATCACCGAAAAAAAGAATGCCGAAAAACAAATCCTCCATCTTGCCTTTCACGACCCGCTGACCGGCCTTCTAAACCGCAATTCGCTCAAAGAACATTTAAACCAGGCGCTCGCCCAGGCGCAACGCCATGGCCGGTGCCTCGCCGTTATTTTGTTCGACCTCGATCGTTTCAAAAGGATAAACGACACTTTCGGACACAGCACGGGGGATAAACTCCTGCAGGGTGTGGCCGACCGGCTGCTGAGCTGCATCCGAAAAAGCGACGTCCCGGCCCGTTCCGGCCCGGATGACTTGATATCGGCGGTCGGACGCCTTGGAGGAGATGAGTTCCTGTCGCTTTTGCCCGAAATAGACAGCGCCCGGGATGCCGGACGGGTCGCGCGGAGAATCCTCGAATCCATATCCCGGCCCTTCCTCATCGGAGGGGAGGAGATTTTCATAACTCCAAGCATCGGCATCAGTATTTACCCCCATGACGGAAGCGACCCGGAATCTCTTTTAAAAAACGCCGATGCCGCGATGTATCATGCCAAAGATCAAGGCAAAAACAACATCCAGTACTATAACAAGTCCTTAAACCTTGCGGCCTCCGAAAGACTGGCCATGGAAAACGATATGCGCAAGGGCATCGAGCGCGGGGATTTCGCCATATACTATCAACCGCAGGTCGATTTGCGAACGGGCGATATCGTTGGTTGCGAAGCGCTCCTGCGCTGGATTCACCCGGAGCTGGGACATATTTCCCCCGCGCAGTTCATACCCCTTGCCGAAGAAACCGGCCTCATCGTGCCCCTCGGACAATGGGTTTTGTTTGAGGCCTGCAAGCAGGCCAAAGCGTGGCACGCGGGGCTACCCTCCGATGTTCGTGTCAGCGTGAACCTTTCGAGCTATCAGTTCAGGCAAAAAGATCTTCTCGAAGTAATTTCCGAGGCGATCGAGAGCTCCGGGATCGAACCCACCCATCTGGAACTCGAAATAACGGAGAGCGCCATAATGCAGGACACCGATCGGGCCGTTCTCACCCTGGGGGCGCTACGCGAGATGCAGATCCGGATCGCGATAGACGACTTCGGGACAGGCTACTCGTCTTTGAGCTACCTGAAAAGATTTCCGCTAAATGTCCTGAAAATCGACCAATCGTTTATAAAAGACATTACGGTAAACAGCAGGGACGCGGCCATAACCACGGCGATAATCGCACTGGCCGGAAGTCTCGGCCTGGAGGTCATAGCCGAGGGCGTCGAGACCAAAGAGCATATGCTGCTCCTAAGAGAAAAAGGATGCGATCTGATGCAGGGCTATTACTTCAGTCGGCCGATTCCCCCCGACGACTTCGCAAAAGTATTAAGGAACAGCAATGGCTGGAGCTGCCATCTGTCCACTGCAAACGCGATGCGGGAAACCGCCGTTTTTGGCGTCGCTTCGCAAATTCCCCGGCGGGCGCGATAAGCTCCTCATCGCGCCCGCCCTCTTCAGAATAGGGTTTTCCGAGGCAAGCTATTTGAGAATCCCGTACCAGGGCTTTACGGGCTGCCCGGTCAAATCCACATAGATGTGCTTGGTCATGGTGTACTCGTCGAACACCATTTTGGAGAGGTCTTTTCCCCAACCGGACTCCTTGCACCCTCCCCACGGGGTCTCGCAGAAAATGATCAGGTGCTCGTTTATCCATACGGTTCCCGCCTGGATCTGCGAGGCCATGGCCAAACCCGCCCGGGTGTCCTTTGTCCATATAGACGCCGACAGACCATAGGGGGTGTCGTTGACAAGCCCTATCGCCTCATCGGGTGAGCCAAACCGGGATAATCCGACCACGGGACCAAATATTTCGTCTCTCATGAGTTCCATGTCGTTTGTGCAATCCCCAAAAATCGTGGGCGCAACGAAATAGCCCTCTTGTAGCGCCGGCGCCGAAGGCCTTTCCCCTTCGAAAAGGAGTTTGGCCCCGCTATTTTTCGCCCTCTCCACAAAGCCCGCTATCTTGTCCCTGTGGCCTTTATACGCCACCGGCCCCAGCACGGTGGCAAAATCCATCGTGTCTCCCAGCCTCAAAGTCTTTGAGGCCGCAACAAACTTTTCCGAAAATTCATCATATAAGGATTGGTGAACGTAAAACCGACTCGCCGCCGCGCACACCTGCCCCGTGTTAAAATATGCCCCGAAGACCGCCCCCTCCACGGCCGAGTCCACATCGGCATCCTCAAGGATCACAAAGGCGTTCTTGCCCCCCAGCTCGAGCCCGACCTGTTTGACCGTATCGCTTGCAACCCGCATAATGCGCTTGCCGGTCGCCGTATCGCCCGTAAAACCGATCTTGGCCACACCCGGGTGGCCCACCAGCGCTTCTCCCACCGTCTCGCCGGGGCCGGTGATAACATTTACCACCCCCTTCGGAATGCCTGCCTCCATCGCCAGCCCCCCGAGCTTTAGCGCCGTAAGGGGGGCGATCGACGGAGGCTTTACAATACACGTGTTGCCCATGGCAAGGGCCGCCCCGAGTTTCCATACAACCATAAGAGCCGGAAAATTCCAGGGAGTGATAAGGCCTACCACCCCCAGCGGCTGACGAACAGTCATGGAAAGGCACCAGGGCCCAACCGGCAGCGTCTCGCCCGTTATCCCCCGGGCAACGCCGGCAAAGTACTCGAGCTGCTCGGCGCAAAGGGGCACATCAAAATTCATGGTCTTGCGAATAGGCGAGCCGTGCTCCATGGTCTCAAGCCTTGCCAGACTCTCCTGGTTGGCCATGATCAACCGGGATAATTCCAACAAAAGCTTGGACCGCTCCGCGACGGTCTTGCCTGACCACTCGGGAAAAGCCGCAGCCGCCGCTGTAACGCACGCATCGACTTCGCCTGCTCCGCACTTGGGAACAGTCGCTACAACCTCCCCGTTTGCCGGGTTTACCACTTCGCTTGTCTCACCGCTTGCCGAGTCACCCCATTCACCGCCAATCAGGACCTTGTACTTTTCAACCATCCTCCACCTCCGTTACGTAAAAGAGAATAAAAAGGCGTTGCTCCCCGGTCCAAAACCATCGCATATGCGCCCAACCACCCCCTGGCGGAAAACCGCAAGAAGGGGCTTGGCTCGCCCCCCCCCTTTTCGCAATGACACCCACGGAAGGGCTTGGCCCGATCGCCCCCCTTCTCACAAAGACGCCCACGGAAGGGCTTGGCTCAATCCCCCCCTTTTTCCCAATGACACCCACTGAGGGGCTTGGCTCGATCGCCCCCCTTTTTTTCAAAGGGGGGTAGGGGGGATTTCAAGGCTTTTCGTACGGCACGAAAAAACTCCGTCCATGTTCTTAAAAATATCGAGAAGAAAAGCATTTAAAAAATCGCGCTCCGTGAGGAACGTGACCCTTTGTTTCGCCCTCCTATCCGGTCAAAAGAAACTACAGGATACGACGGGCGTTCCTTGAGTGGCTCTTCTTAAATTACAACGCGATGTCAGCTTTTACTATGACGCAGATCACAAGGGTGAGGGGCATATCAAAAAACTGCAGTCATATCCCACGGCATAGACGAGAAAGGGTGACTGCTCGGTATCAGTGGCATCAAATACCAGATCGACTATTAAATCGCTCTGGCAGCTCGCGGTAGCACGCCATAAGAAACGGAGGAGATTAATTGTAAGAGCTTGATGGCGTTTTTCTGCGACCTCAACGACCATGGTCTGTGCGCCAATTTCTTGAAAGTAGCTTTGGAAATAATGACGATGCAGCTTGGAGCTTACGATATCCTCGGGCGCCCCCGATTTCTGAGCTGGAATTGCTTTCAACGTGTCGATAGAATAAGCATGAGCCTCGAACATTGGTTGCGTCCGTTAGAGATTATAAGGCTCCTTCAACTGCCCGGGGTCAACCCTGCGCTCATCGCTCTTTTATGGCGGACTGCAAACAGAACATGAATCGCTCGTCTCAAGACAATATAAGAATCGAACCGGAACATGGCTTTTGTGAGATTTTTTTCCAGAATAAAAGCTAAATTAAAATCCGCTTTTTGGCAAGACCTTATCGTCTCTTTATCGCTGGCAGCGAATTTTTTTAAACCCTGAACGCAAATGATGCGTTGCTGCAAGCGAGCGCTAAAAAATCAAGTCGCATCCGTTCGCACTGTGTCCACACCAACAAAAAAGAGGAAACGAGAAATACTCGCAACCTCTTTATTTTCCTACAGCCGGCGATGGGATTTGAACCCGCGGCCTGCTGATTACGAATCAGCTGCTCTACCCCTGAGCTACGCCGGCCCGATGCTGAAAATGCTTGTAACACAAAGATGCGCAGTATGCAAGCAGTGTCATTTCCGGGGGTGTAATTCAAACTGATACGCGGTTTTTTGCCGCTGGCGGAATTATTTTGCGTGTCAAAACAATTAGCTGGACATTCTCGGCAAGATAGACTAGGTCATCATGGGAAACCATAAGGAAAGGGAGGCCCCATGAGTGAT
>JARLHO010000171.1 GCA_031292215.1 Syntrophobacteraceae bacterium
ATCAAATCCAAGGGGGTACCCAACGTTGCACAAAAAATGCGCCAACTAACACGCAGTGTCCGCCTGGTTTTCGACTACTTGCGGATGACGAAAAACTCCTGTGTCGCTCTCAGTCCTTGAAGGAGAACAAATCAACCGTGCTTCCTGGCTCTGGTAATTTGCGCCGATCCGCGATAAAAGATTTCCCTGCCCGTTAGGAGTTGACCCCGCGGGCTATATTTGCTCCAATTTCCCCATAGACTTTGCTTCAGGAGACCAACCATTGTCATCGCTATCACGGGAACAGGCATCCGCTGTCGAATACCTCGATGGGCCCGCTCTTATTTGCTCGGGCGCAGGCGCCGGAAAGACTTCGACCATCGTTGCCAAATTCGAGTATCTGCTTCAAAAGGGAAGCGATCCGGGACGGATTCTTTGCATTACCTTTACCAATAAGGCCGCCAACGAACTGAAGGCGCGGCTCACCAAATCAACCGGGCGCAAATCCGCCGATTTTCCCTGGGTCAGGACTTTTCATTCCTCGATGCTCCAGATCCTTAAGGCCCATGCCCCGGCGATCGGCTTCCAAAACCCGATCTCCATCTACGATGGGAGCGATCAGTTGGGGCTTGTAAAAAATATCCTCGAAAATAGCTTCGATATGGACGCAAAGTACTCAAAGGCCGTGAGAGCCCATATCGGCAGGGCCAAAAATTCCATCTCCCCCGATTTCTACATCCATTCGGTAAAAGAATTTAGAAAGCTCGATCTGATATTTGAGCAGTACAACCAGCGGCTCAAAGAATCCAATGCGATGGATTTTGACGACATTTTGGTCCACGCCTTCAACCTGCTAGATAGCAACGCCCCGGTTCGATCCGCCTATAGGGATTTATTCCAATACATCCTGCTCGATGAGCACCAGGATTCCAATTCGATACAGAACGCAATCGTAAAGCTTCTGGTAAACAAGGGAAACATCACCGTCGTGGGGGACTTCTCGCAATCGATCTACGGCTTTAGAGGGGCCGATCCCGGCTTTTTCGCCCGGTTTCCCTCCGAATACGAGGGGACCAAAATCTTTTTGCTCGAGCGCAACTTCCGATCGACTGCCCCCATTGTCGAATTGGGAAACGAAATCATTAGCTTTAACAACGAAGAAATCAAAAAGAAGTGTTTCAGCACAAGACCCGGCAGTCCCGCCTCGCTGCGGGGCTTCGATAATTCCTACATCGAGGCGAGGTGGGTCGCCGAGAGGTGTCGGGCCTATCGTCAGGACGCACTTCCCTTCGAGCAAATGGCCGTTCTCTACAGGACAAGCTTTATCAGCCGGATCATTGAGAAGGCCTTTAACGAACTCGGAGTCCCGTACAAACTGGTGGGCGGGGTTTCATTTTTCGAGCGCCGGGAGATAAAAGATCT
Source organism: Syntrophobacteraceae bacterium (assembly GCA_031292215.1). Classification (GTDB taxonomy): domain Bacteria; phylum Desulfobacterota; class Syntrophobacteria; order Syntrophobacterales; family Syntrophobacteraceae; genus SbD1. The sequence goes on from JARLHO010000171.1 coordinate 1,402, forward strand.
TACGAGTTATCTCGCCTGTGCCGTAAACCCCAAGGATGATGTCGCGTTCGAGCGTATCCTTAATGCCCCCAAAAGGGGGATCGGGAAAAAATCGATTCAGAAAATCAGGGAGATACCTCTTCCGGGCGCCTCTTTAATCGAGAAAAGTCCCATGGCGATTCAAAAAAAGATCGGGCTCCAAAAAGTGGCGGCCGGGGTAGGGATGGTGTTGTTCATACTCGAGCGCATAAAGAATATGCCCCCGGGGGAGGCCCTGAAGGAAGTAATGGAGATCACCCAATATGAGCGGTATCTGGAGACCTGGGCGGGCGAAGGAGACGATAGCAGCCTGTCGTCTCGCATGGACAACATTGACGAGCTTCTGAGCATAGCCGAGGGTAAGGAGAGCATAGAGGAATTCCTCGAGGATTGTTCCCTGCGCTCCGAAGAAGATAGCGATGAGGAAGAAGATCGCGGGGTCCGGCTCTCAACGATCCATTCCGCCAAGGGACTCGAATTCCATACCGTATTCCTTGTGGGGTGCGAGAGAAATATTTTGCCCCACTGGCGCTCCGTCGAAGAAGACGCAGGTAATTCAAAAGGGGGAAATGTCGAAGAAGAGCGCAGGCTTTTCTATGTGGCGTGCACCCGGGCGGGGCGAAATCTGCACATTTCCTACGCCGGAATGCGGCAAAACAAGCCGAGCGGAATCAGTCCGTTTCTCGAAGAACTCTCCGGCGACCACCTGAACCGGTTGGACTAAAACCGGGGGGGGGCGCGTACCGCCGTTGGAAGCGTTCACCACGAAATCCCATTTTTCCGTCGTGTTCTTTGTGGTGAGCAAGTACCCGCCGTCGGCAAGAAGACGCGCCGGCGGCGGCGCTTTTCAACTTATTTTCGTCAAAAGGCTCACCTCGGGGGGCTCGGCAAGCAGAGTCTTCGACTGCGACCGCAACTGCCGGACATGGGCCGTGGCGGAATGGCTGCTCAAAAGCTCCTTGTTCTCCCATGTCTCATAGAACACGAAAAGCGTTGGGTCCTGCAACCCCTGGTGCAGATCGTAGCTTACGCAGCCTTGATCGGACCTGCTGGGCTCGATGAGGCTCAAAAGAAGCTCTCTTAGTTCCCGCTCCGCGCCTTTCGCCGCTCGAAAACGAGCAATTACGGTTATACTTTCGGCCATTTTATCTCCTCCATTTTATCCGATCCCGCGCCTGTGTCCCTAAAGCAGGAGGCTTCCACGCTTGCCCTCATTGCTCGGCAGGTTCGGCGGTAGTTTGCACATCACGAGTCAACCAGCCTGAGCGCGAAGCGCTCAGCAACCCCCACAGGGAAATCCACGACAGGATGAAAACCGACAAAAACGAATACGGGACGGCCCACATCCAGCCAAACCAGGTTCGGTAGCGCACGTGATAGATCGCAGCGGGCAGGAGCGCGTTGATGAGACACCCTACCACCAGAACGCGAAACGTGGGCAGCGGTTTCATGAGAAATTCCGCAAGTATTCCGATTTTAAGCGCTTCTCCAACAGTCAACTGAAACATCTGCATTCCGCTGATGAACCGGATCCATCCGCCTCCGCCGTCTCCCTTCCTGAACCTTCTGCTCACAAAGGTCATCATGACGATGCTCTCACGCACATTACTCCTTGCCCAGCGAAGCAACATACGGCGAAGCCCCTTGAAAGTGGTCGGGACCTTGGTAAGCGCTACGGCGTCTCTTTGATACACGACCCGGTAGCCGCTTTTTAGCACCAGGTTGGTAAGAGCTCTATCTTCTCCGATCGTTGCGGGCGTTCCCAGGAAGGCCTGTTTCACCCACCCCGTCAATTGCTCCCGTATGACCGATACCCTGTAGGCGGAAAGAGCCCCGGGGGTGCAAAATACACCTCCGTATACGCTTTGGCCCGAGCGGATGAAGTCAAACCCGACAGTGAAAAAGACTTCCATCATCTTCGGGATCGAGCCGTCGCTGCGGTTTAAAACGCGCACATTGCCCGCGACCGCCCCCACCTTGGGATTTGCCACAAAGGGACTGACCAGGTGACGCAGGGTATCGGAGAGTACCTCCGAATCCGAATCGATAGTCACCCACACCGTTCCAACCGCGTGGCCAAAGCCGGCCATGAGGGCCTGGCGCTTGCCCCCGTTTTGGGGTTGGCGCACCAGTTCGATCCGGTCGGGATATTCCTTTTCGGCTTCGAGCATCCACTGCCAGGTGTCATCTTGCGATCCGTCGTCCACGCAGATAACCTGCATCTTGTGGGGGGGATAATCGCTTTCCATAACCGAGCGAACCGTGGGCAGCACCTGGGGGCCTTCGTTATATGCCGGAATTACGATCGTCACCACCGGAAGGTCCCGATCGGTTACTGGAGCACAGGCCTTGTAGCGCCACGCCATCCAGATTCTCCAGATCACAACGCCTATTCCGAAAAGGGCAAGGGCCGCTCCCGGCCTGATACCAAGAAGGGGAGGGCAGGGATGCTTTAGCGTTCTAAGATAGTGAGCTTTACCCGATAACCTCGAGTAGAGAAGCGAGGCGGCTATCATCAGGTCAACCGCCAGGACCCAGAGATACAAATGGTCGATTTTGTTGCTAAGAGTAAAGGGCCTTTTTTTCATGGAATTATCTGTTTGTGCCTCCCTGGAACTGTCGATTGAGCTGCGAGCGCGAAGATTCGATTGACAACGTGTTGGCAGACCTTCCAATATGAATTTTTGCAACCCCTCGGGCTAGCGGGGCCGCGTTTGCAGAAGGCAAAAGTCATGGGCGGTTCCTTTCCGTTACCCGCTACATTGGCTATCCTTTTGAGACTGTACCTGGTCCTTTATCCGCTTGACATTGCCGCGTCCAAGCCCTTTTACTTCGCACCCAAGCTCGAAATACCGCTTGATATCGGCGTCCGAGAGAATCCCGAAAGCATCTATAACCGCAACGGGCCTTCCGGTCATCTCCACCACGTCATCGGCGCAAAGCCCAAGGTAATGTTCGTGGCGCACGGCAAAGACGACCGCATCGGCGCCCCGCACCGTTTCTTTCATATCCTTTTCCACCACGAGCTTTTTTAAGTTTTCCTGATTTCGAAAAAACCGCGACCAGGAATGACCCGGGGCCGGGTAGGTATCCTGTTTTTCAAATTCCCACCAGTGTTTGACGTACGGGTCATGGACCGAAATATCGGCCCCCATTTCGGCAAGCTTTCGAACGAGGAGCTCGGAACCGCTGTAGCGCGTGTCGCCGACGTCTTCTCGGTAGGAGGCGCCAAAAATGGCTATCTTGCAGGCGGCGACAATGTGTCCCATGTTCCGAAGAGCGTCGCGAACCAGCCGGGCCACGTGCAACGCTCTGGTGTCATTTATATCGATAGCCTGCGGGGTAATTTTGAAGATGTCGTCTTCAAACCCCAAAAGGGTCTGGTAGGCCCAGATCCCCAGCCCCCCGTCCTTGGGCAGGCAGTAGCCTCCTATGCCGGGTCCGGGAAACATGATGTTGGAATGGGTGGGCCGGACCTTTATGGCCTCGATCACCTTGAGGAGATCGACGCCGTTTCGTTCGGAAAAAACGCTCCATTCATGCAAAAACGCCAGGATGGTCGCCCGGTAGGAGTTTTCGATCACCTTGCAGGTTTCGCTTTCCATGGGCGAGTCGAGGACGGTCAGGGGGAATTTTTCAACGTTTAGGATTTCGGAGAGGAAAGTCTGCACTTTGTGCCGGGACTCTTCGTTTACGCCGCTGCACACCCTCCAGAAATCGCGGATCGAAGAGACGTAGTTTTTCCCCGGCATGACCCGTTCAAACGAGTGGGCAAGAAGCGGTTCGGCCTCGATCCCCCTGGTCTTAAACGCCTTTTTGATAATCGGGTAGGCCACATACTGGGTCGTGCCCGGCGGGACCGTCGTCTCGATAAGAACCATGCACCCGGGGGGGATCTTCTCGCCGATTACTTTCAGGCAATCTTCGAGCGCCGCAATGTCGGCGCTGCCCCGGCGCACGTTTCCAAGGGTTTCCTTTTGATAGTCGCATTGGACATCAACGATCACCACGTCGGCCAGCGAGAGCACTTCATAGGTGTAGGTTGCGACGAGCGTTTCTTTATCCTTGACGCACCTTCTGATAAGAGGGGCCACTTCCGGGTCTTCGGCCTCGACGGGCGCAATTCCCCGGTTGATGTATTCGATTTTCCAAAATGATCTTGGTGATGGCCGCTGCATGCCTATTACGAATTTGGAGGGCTTCCCGGTTGCCTTGTCTACCGAATCGGCCACTACGCCGGCCATTACCGCGCCGACAAAGCCCACTCCCATAACCACAACGATCTGGCGCCCCAGAGCGCGCTGTTTTTCGACAATTTTTCGCAAGCCGGCAATCTCGGCTTCGTGCTCCGACTCCTTGGGAATCGGAAAAGTTTCGCCGGCCGGACATGTGGAAAATAGGTTGCTTAAAGCTTCCGGGCTTGGGCGCGCGTCACTTTGCATTTTACCATGGTCCTTTCACTGTAAATAGCTGGAAAGTCTATACCAGGTTGAAGGATCGTTCAATAAAATTGGTCTATTTTTGCCCGCCTGTTTCAATTGTCACACATGCAAAATGATCATTGTACGGGTTTCGGTTAATCTTTTCGGGCTATCTAATCCGTGTTTCAATTGTCACACATGCAAAATGATCATTGTACGGGTTTAAAAACCCTTCTTAAAACAAAACGGTCATTACTTCACACGAAAGGAGCAAAAAGATCTCTTTCGTTAGCCTCGAAGTAACCGTTCACCATATAACCTCTGAGCCATCTCCAGCGATTGCGGGGTATCCACGCCCATTACCTCCTGTTCCGGCGCCTCGACCATTGCCGGCGCCAGTCCATCGGCGTTCATCATTTCCGCCAGGTCGGTCAGAAAATATTCTTTGATGGTTATCCATTCGCCGTCCCGCAGCTTTCGCACCTCGTGGGGTCTTTTTTCCAACCGGTCCATATACTCTAGCAAAACGATTCTTTTCGCCGCGTAGACCCCTGCGTTGCAGTACCTGAGTTTGTCTAGCCTTGACGCCGGGAAGTCCTTCCAGTATTTCCATTCGACGATCCCGGTAATCCTTTCACCCTCCATTTCGATCATCCCGTACTTAGCCCTGTCCCGGCATTGGAATCCGAGTAGCGCCATGTCGCAACTGTCCAGCCGATCGAGGAGTTTCCTATAGGTGGCGGACCCGATGAGGGGGACGTCCCCCATCGTGATTATCACGCGGTCGGCGCGGCAGGAGTCGAGAAAGGAGCGGGCCGCGAGCAGGGCGCCTCCCGTGCCGTTGGTGTCGGGCTGAGAGATGAAGTGTATTCCGGGCCCCTCCACCCCCCTTCGCACCTCGCTTGCGCAATGGTTTACCACTATCCCTCGGGGACCCGCGGGAAGATTATCGAGGACCTCCCTAATCAGCGCATGGGTCCCCTCGTATCGGGATTTTCCGGCAATCAGGGGCAGCAGGGTCTTGTTGCCCGCATACCCCGTCATGCGCGTTCCGCGCCCCGCCGCGAATATGATGCTTGCAACCGTGGTCATTTCTTCTCCGCCTTGTCCTTTAGTTCGTAGTAATGAGAAACTGCCTCTTCGTGCTCCCGGCAGGTGACCGAGAAGTGGTGCGTGCCGTCATTGTTGCTCACAAAATAGAGGTAGGGGACCTTGGCGGGATAGAAGGCCGCAAGGATTGATTTTTTCCCGGGGTTGCAAATGGGCCCCGGCGGCAACCCCTTTATCCGGTAGGTGTTATAGGGACTTGGCCTTTTGAGGTCGGCCGAGGTAATCGGCCCGGAAAAGCCGGGCAGGTCGTAGACCGCCGTCGGATCGCTTTGAAGCGGCATGCCGATCTTTAGCCGGTTATAGAAGACCCCGGCAATGATCGCGCGTTCGGGATCGACCTTGGCCTCCTTTTCTATCATCGAGGCCAGGGTGAGGATTTGACTGAGCGTCATGCCGAGTTCTTTCTCCCGGTTTTGCCGGTCCGCAGGCAGTTCCTGCCAGAACCTGGCGACCATCCTGCCTACGATGCGCGCCCCTGAAACCGGCTTTTTAAACCGGTAGGTATCCGGGAAAAGGTAACCTTCCAGATCCTGTGCCTTAATGTGGAGCGCTTTGGCAAGACGGGCGCTTCTGCCCGCCTCGATTATCTCGGAAAAGCCGGCAAGGTGAGCCCTGGCAACTATGCCCGCAACTTCCGCCAGAGTGGACCCCTCGGGCAAGGTGACAACATAGATCACCACTTTGCCCCCTACAATCTTACTCAGGATCTCCTCGGGACGCTCGAGTGTGGAAAAGGCGTACTCCCCGGCCTCAAGGCGGTCATTGGAATGCTTCAGCAAGCAAAGAAGATAAAATTCGGAGGCGTCCCGAATGACTCCCTTCGATTGGAGAAGCCTGGCTATCCCATAGGCGCCGGTTCTTTGCGGAATGAAAAACCGCTTTTTTTCCGGAAAAGGTTTTGCCGGAAGGCTCAAAAAGAGCCAGAATTGAAAAAAAACAACCGTTGCGACAATAGCCCCAAGACAGGAAAAAACCAGAAAGAATCCGGAGACCGACCGCAAAAGCTTTTTTCCAAAAGACATCCCACCCCCCACCGTGTCGCTTACAACTACCCACACATGCGCCCACCTATCTCCTTTTGCAAAGTTGCAAATAAGGGGGGCGAGCGAGCCCAGCCGGTCCATGCGCGTCATTGCAAGCGGCTGGAGAGTAAATCCCCCCAACCCCCCTTTGCAAAAAAAAGGGGGGCGATCGGGCCAAGCCCCTTTACACCCATACCTGTCAGGATAAACGATATGTCAAAAATTTGCTTTAAGAGCTGGAAACAGGTTGCCCAGTTTCACAACCCCATGAAAAACGGAGAGCTCGACATCCAGACGCTGGAGCTGCGGCAGGACCCCCTTACGGGCTATCAGAGCGTTCTAAACGAAGCCTTCCAGGGTAAAATCTCCTTTGCTTTCCCGGAAACCGATTACGACTACCTGAGCCGGCGGATGGACGACACCCGGGAACAGTGCTTTATGTGCGATGGCAAGTGGCGCACGAGCGCCCCCCGCTATCCCGAGCAGTTACTTGCGGAAGGCCGGCTGGAAAAGGGCGAATCGGTTTTATTTCCCAATCTTTTTCCCCTCGCCCCATATCACGCCGTCGTAAAGGTGGGGGAAAAGCACGGGCGAAACCTGGACGAATTTTCCCCTTCCATACTTTTTGACGCCTTCTCGGTGTCTATCGAGTTTATTCGCAGGTGCTTTGAAACAGATCCGAAGACCACCTATTTTACGATCAACGCCAACTTTATGCCGCCGGCCGGCAGCAGCATCATGCACCCGCACCTCCAGGTAATCGGCTCGCCCGTGCCCTCCACGCATCACCGGCTGATTTTGGAAAACAGCCGGGCCTACCATCGGGCCACCGGCTCCTGCTATTTTACGGATCTGGTTGAAACAGAGAAGGAATCGGCAAACCGATGGCTCGGAGAAATCGGGCAAAGCAGTTGGTTCACCGCGTTCTCACCGTTGGGGGCAAACGAGGTGAACGGGGTTTGGACCCGCAATGCAAATTTTCTCGACTGGGATGAGGGCGATGTCGAGGCGATATCCGAGGGGATGAGCCGCATGCTGCTCGCCTATCACGAGCTGAGGTTTTCCTCTTTTAACTTCGCCTGCTTTAGCGGGCCCCTGGGAAAAGAGCGCCCCGAATTCCGGTGCCTTCTGCGGCTTATCAATCGTCAGAACATGCATCTTCATTACCGCGCAGACGATTTCTATCTACAGAAGCTCCATAAAGACGAAGTGATCATCTATGCGCCCGAGCACCTCGCGACGTTGATCAGGCCAAAGATTGGCTAGTCTTCCCACAGCCGGTAAGCGATCAGGGCGGTGATCGACTGCACACACAGGATCACCGCCACGCATGCCGGCCAGCCGGCTTTTTCCCAGAAAAGCCCGGGGATTATGGAGCCGGCAAAGCCTCCGAAATAGTAAAGCGCCACATAGAGCCCGGCTGCCGACGAACGGGCCTCGCTTGCCGCCTTGCCGACGTTGCTCGATGCCGCGGCCTGGCAGACGAAGACCCCGGTGGCGGCAAGAGCAAGGCCCGAAACGATGGCAAACAGGAAATGGGTAAGAGTCAGAAGCATTCCCACAGCACCGATAAGGACCGCCCCAAGCAGCGACATCCGGTAGCCGATCCGGTCGAGGAGCCTGCCGGCTACCGGGGTCACTATCGCCCCGATCAGGTAGACGGCAAAAATCTGGCCCAGCGCGGCCGGCCCCAGAGAAAACGGTTTATCCGCAAGATAGAAGTTCACGTAGGTAAAGGCGCCAACGAGCGAAAATAAAATGTTAAACCCCACCGCATACGTTGCAAGCAACTGGGGGTTTCGCAGGTGCGCGACCAGGGGCGCAAGAGAGAGCGAGCTCTTTTTGGGCTCAAACTTTGTCTCTTGTGGCAGCAGCCACAGCGTGGCCAAAGCACCGGCCAGGGTGAGGACTCCGAGCCCAATGAAACCGATTCTCCAGCTCCAGTGGGCCGCCACCAGTCCGATGATCATTCGTCCCGCAAAACCGCCGACCACCGTCCCCGTGACATAGATCGCCATCGTCGACCCAACGAGCTGGCGCGGCGATTCCTCGCTTATGTAGGCGATAATCACTGCGATGATCCCGGGAATAAACAGTCCCTGCAGGAAACGCCACACGATCAACTGGAAGAGGTTGGCGGCGGTTGCCAACATAAAGGTTGGAACGGCCAGGCCGGCAATCGCTGCCACGATCACCCGCTTTCGGCCAAGGCGATCGGCGACAAGGCCCTGAAAAGGCGCGGTCAGCGCCACGGCCAGAACGGGAGCGCTCACCGTGAGGCTCACCATGAGCTCGGAGGCCCGGAAAAGCTCTCGAAACATGGGCAAAAGCGGCTGAGTGATATATAGATTTATAAAGGTCGCAAAACCTGCCACAAAGAGCGCCGTAAGGGGACCAACCCGGCTTATGGCAACGTCTCGCCCGGGCGGGCCGAGTTGGTCGACCGGTTCCACTTCGATATTTTCGATTGCCGTCATGTACCTTCCTGCGCTTGTAAAGTAATTGGGCTTTAGCCTGGAGCAATTTCCAGAGTGTAAACCCGCAGGATTAAGATTTCCAATATACTTTTCATTAGAGCCGCTGGCCGTTGTCCTCCCCCGCACCCATCGCCTGGCCGGACACAAAACCTTGGCCATCGAAGAACTTGCCGAGGAACCTTTCCTCCTGGTCCACGCCAACCAATCAAAGGCCGGTGAATGGGTGAATCGGAAAAAAAACGGGCGAAACTGGTAAGATTCGCTCAACGGAAGCCGTAGAAGCAAATGCGATAAATACTATTCACCCACTCACCTATTCACCGGTTTTAATTTCACCGGCATTTATTATTTTTTACGAGCGGTTATGAGAAATACGGTAAAGGTCGCAGTTTCCCCGCCGGGGAGGGTCTTTTCCACGGTGGCCGCAGTTTTATCCCGCACATCGTAAAAACCGGTCCGGGTCAAGATCTTTTCGACCATTTGACGGTCGAGCCCCTCGTGAAAGACGGTCGGATTTTCCCCGTGGAATTTGCCTTCCTCCGGGTCAAGGTCGGCGAGGCATAAGTATGCGCCGGGGATCATCACCCGGTGAAACTGGGCGAGTAGAGGGCCGATCTCCTGTACGTGATGGAGCGTCATGCTGCTTATCACCGCGTCGTAGGCCCCCTCGATTATCCCGCCCTTGGAGGGGTCGAGCAGTTGGGTTTTTATGTTCTTTAGACCCTGGTCCCGGATTTTGGCCTCGATTACGTCAAGCATCCCCCTTGAGCCGTCCATGGCCGTTACCCCATGAACCAGCGGACTGAGTTGGAGGGTCAAAAGACCTGTTCCGCAGCCAAATTCGAGCACATCCATGGCGGGGGTGAGTATCTTTTCAGCCACAATGGCCCCGCCAATATCGTTTGCGAGTCGCACACGCTGGGGATTATCGTCCCAGGACGCCGCTTTTTTGTCGAAATCAAATTTATCATCCGCCACTTTTGATTCTCCTTTGCTGGATTTCACTTTTTTTATTCCTTTCTCCGACAAACCCTCACACCGCGATTGAGTTGCCATGCCCACTGGTGATACAAGCACGGTGTCGGCCGCAATTATCTTTTTTTAAAGAAAGGAAATTCTTATGCAGGCGCACAAACACTCCTTTGTCGAAGACTACGACGGCATGGTGGCATTCGGACTTTCACGGGAAGTCGATGAGAAGTCGCTCATGTACTATCTGCAGAAATTTTCCGACGACGACCTCTTAAAGGTTCTTGTCCCCCGCATGTCCGATGAGCAAATAAACCAGCTGTTCGAAGTCATTTCGGATCTTATGCGCAATCACCTGGACGATAACGAATATCACGGGTTGTTTCTAAAGGACGAAGGGCATCACTGATGGGGTTAAATCGGCTCACAGCGCGCCGCAAAGCGATTCGTTCAAGGCTTTTACGAGCCTTTCGTTTTGCTCCGGCAGCCGGACCGCGACGCGAAAGTACCGCTCGCCCAGCCCTTCGAAGGAGCCGCAGTCGCGGATGAGCAGGCGGTGGCGCTCAAAAATTTCCCATTTGAGCCTCGATGCCGATCCCAGGCCTTGTCCCATGCGCACGAGCAAGAAATTGGCAGCGCTTGGAAATACTTCGAGTCCGGGTATGGCGGAAAGCCCCACGGCAAGCCTTCGCCTCTGCTCTTCGATAAGTTCCAGGGTCTTTAGCCTGTATTCGTCCCGGGTGAGGCACCAGGCGCCGGCAGCCTGCGCCGGCGTGCTTACCGACCACGGCGGCAAAAAATTTCTCACCCTTCCGGCAATCCCGGGCGGAGCCAGCAGGTATCCGATCCGCAAGCCCGGCAAACCGTAGAACTTGGTAAACGACCTTATGAGGGCGAGGTTATTCGCTTTTTCGACAAAGGGGCGCAGGGACGCATGGTCGCAAAAATCGACAAACACCTCGTCGACCAGGAGAAAAGGCGCCGAACCGACAGATTTTTTGGCGATCCAGTCGATTGTCTCCTCGTGTAAAAGAGACCCCGCAGGACTTGAGGGGTGCGTAAGGAGCACCGCCTCAAAGGACTCTTTTCGCAAAGCGGCCTCAAGATGTTTGACCCTTGGCTGAAAGGACTCCTCGGGGGAGGGGAAAATCTTTTCCACCCGAGTTCCCTGCAGTTCGAAGGCCTTCACATACTCGCCGAATGCGGGCAATACCGCAAGAGCCCTTTGGACCCCAAGGGCTCGGGGCAGCCAATAGATGAGTTCCGTCGAGCCGTTTCCCACGACAATGCAGGCGGGATCTATATCGTGGAATTTCGCGATTGCCTCGGTGAGGCGCAGGCAGTGGATGTCGGGGTAGCTTTGAAGAAGCCCCAGGCAGTCGGAGAGCACCTCGTCCAGGCCTGGAGGCGGCCCGAGCGGGTTGATGCTTGCGCTAAAATCCAGAATCTCTTTGGGGGAGCACCCGGCCAGGGCCGAGAGCTCGTAGACGTTTCCGCCGTGAACGATGCTCATAGATCGGGTCCAAGGGAGTAAATTCGTAAAGCGTACTGTCCGCCGGGCGAAACCGCCATAGCGCCCGCGAACATAAAATCTTTACCCCGTAAAGTAAAGGGACAATTGTATTCAGCTTCTTCCGAGGCCGGGAGATACATCGGGCCTGTCTTAAACCAGGAAAGGGCCGGCCCGCGGGAAGAGAGCAAAGTCCGGGCACTTATTGCCTGCTTCCCGCAGGGCCCAAAGCCTACTGAGCGGCCTGCGCCAGTACAAATCCCTTGGAATAGCCTCCGGTGGTCGAAGGCGTGCCCGCTATGCGAGCCAGGTAGGCAGCCCCGAGCTCTTTGATATGGTCACCGACATTGTCAAAGTAATTCAGATGCATCTGCTCTTCGTCTATTATCAGCTCGAAGAGTTTCTGAGTAGTGCTGTCGCCATTTTCTCTGCATACGAGCACAAATTGATTATATTTTGCGATCGTGTCGTCTTCCAGCCCTGAATCATGAGCGAAAGCCTGATCGGCCTTTTGGCCTTTTACGACCTTGTCGGCCGGCTCGGATGTGGGCTCCCCCCCAAGTTCCTTGATGCGTTCGGCAAACATCTCGGCATGCCGCATCTCATCGATTGCGATCAATTTGACGTTTTTAGCAAGCTCCCCGTAATCCGAATCGTCCAGGCCGTAATGCTGGTTCATATACTGAGAGATAGCATGCAATTCCATTCCTCTTGCCTGATTTAATACGGCGATGACTTCCATTTTGCTTTTTTCCCGACTGCTCTCGATCATAAGCCCACATTCTCCTCTCTTTGTCCACGGGGTAGATGTCGGAACAAGAAACGACCATCACGACCCCTGTTTTCGATGCACTCCACAGTTTTTGATAATCCCCCCAGTGGGTTAAGACTTTCGGGTCTAAAATGCAAGACATGCAATAGACATATCTCTTTGCCCGGCTCACCCCACCACGGGCTCAGTCCCTGGCCTCCGATTCGGGAATTCGCTTCAAAAGCTTTTCGCCGATTTTTCTCAGCTCGGGGTCCGGCAGGTTTTTTATCAGCAGTTGTTCTTCCGGGCTCAGTTTCCGGGCCGGTGTTTTTTGCTTTTTGCGCACTATGAGTCGCTTAGCTTTTATTTTTTCCAAATTCTTGTGGGCCGGATTAAGGACCGGTTCGGTCCCAAGGACTTCCCCCACCTTTATCACGATCTTATCCACGATAGGCTCGGCCCTCCCGGCGTTGATCTTTTCCACCAGGAGCTCCTTATATTGCTCTAAATGGTGCTTCCATACCGAATCGTGGGTAACGACGACCAGCACCTTGTTCTTAAGAGATCCGGGGCTGGAGTAGCGAGCCACCTGTTCGCCGACAAAGTCCTTCCAGTCTCCGATCGGATTGGCCACAAAGGCGGGGTGACCTTTGAGATACCCGGTAAGAAGCGCTCCAACCTTGATGTCCGATCCACAATTTGACCGCTTCATCTCAGGCCGCTACCCCCCATCGGCGAAAGGAGCTTTTTTTCCAATCTCGAAAGCACGGCGCCAAACTCCCGAAACTGCCGCTGCAAAGCCTCAAGCAGGACTACCGAGTCGTTTGCGCCCCTACTTAAGGGGAGTCTGGAGAGCAGCCTGTCGTAGAGGAACGCATCGAGGCCCGAAAGATAGAGATCTTCGAGATACCTGAGCAGGGTTGAAGCGATTTGGAGAAAGAAGGCTACGCCCACGGCCTGAAAAAAGGGCAAAAGAAGGCTCAAGGTAGGCTTTAAGGACTCGAAGATTTCTTTTTGAATCGAGGAATCGAGCAAGGGCTTGGCGGCGTTTACGGCCTCTTTGGGGTGGGCCGAACCGATGCCGCTAAACAGGGCGATGAGGAGCAACACCGTTTGGGCCAGGCCCAGTAGCGGCAGCATCCAAAGAAGGAATCGGTAGGGACTCCACGAGCCGTAGAGGATTCGCCAGTCGGCCTCAACGGCCCTGCGCTCTTTTTCGAGCACGTTTTCCGGCAAGACATTTCCCTGAAAACCGGAAAGCGCGAGCCGAAGCCGAATAAACGGATGGAGAACATAGCTCGCAACGCTTCTCCTTATCCTCTCGTCGAGCACCCGCACCGGCAGGAGGGACTGGGCGCCCGTTGCGACTTCTCCGCGATCGGTTGGCCCAAAGCCCTTTATCTCGGACATAAAAAACTGCAGCAGGTATCTTCCCCCGTATTGAACAGCGAGCCAGACCAGGCGCAGCAGGAGGAAAATCACTGCGGTCCTTATCAAAAAAAGAAGCGCGCCGCTTACCATCGAGATATTGTCGTTAAAGCCGTTTTGCCCGGCGGGCGCCTCCGCGGGCTCGTTTTCCTCGTCCGTAGCAGCAGCCCGTATTCCCTTGGAATACCCGTGGCCCGCCGAAATTATGCCCACCCCGTGCAGTCCGGTCCAGAAGTCGAGGCTTCCGAGGTCGGATAGAACCGGCCTGTGCTGCGCATCGTTTGTAACACTTGGCAAAAAATCGGCCAGAAACAGGCACAGGAGGAAAAAAACCAGCCACCAGAGCCTGTGAAGCGTTTCATACCGCCTTAATCCGTAAGACATTCGATTACCTCGTGGTTCTTTAGTCGCTAACCGGTTTTTTTCATGAACAGGAATCCCTCGACAGCCGGAATCATACGATCAAGCTCTTTCTCGTTGTGTTTCAGAAGAGTATGTCCCCATATCGTCCTCGTACAGCAATCCTGTGAAAGAGACTCACCAATTCCTTCGAAGCTTCCTCCAATGCTGTGTTTTAACTTTTCAGGCTCGGTCAATACCCCGAGAACGAACACCCTATCCAGCAATCCGCTTGGAATGCTTTTTCTAACACGATCGAATCTGCCCATGGCGTCATTATCGAAATCGATGACCAGGAGCACGTTCCTGAGCGGATACTTGCTCGTGCTGGGAGCAAGATCGCTCTCGAATATTTCTATTGCATGCACCCAACCGCCGGCTTCCGGCAAGACCTGGACAGCGCGCGAATTGACAGAAGGATTCTTGATAAATCCGGTTGCAATTTCAGCGTTTGGACGATCCTCGGGTAAGACCATGATATGCGGTTTATATTTATTTAGGCCCATCGTCCAAATCCCCGCGAATCAAGGCATTGATAAGATCCCCTTTGACGTCAAGCTCATCGAGAAGCCTGCCCACAGTTGGTTCCAGGTGACTTCTCCGAACGAGGAGGAAAGTATTTTCATCAGAAAATCTTCGGATAGCCTCGGGATTATGAGTTGTGATCAAAATCTGGCTGCCGCCGGCAAAGGAACGCCTAAGGGCCATGACGAAATGGCCCACTTCGGATAGAGACAGATAGTTGTCGGGTTCGTCCCAAAAACAGAACAGCGGGCCATAGAATTTATTGGCTGCCAGCACCACTGCGCAAAGAAAGAAACACTTTTCGCCATCGGATAGGTCGTTAAAATAGACGCTCAGATTCGCGTTGCGTTCCTCGAATCGAACAATCGTTTTCATCGAGTCTTCGCCAATCGGCTTGTTTACGATATCCCTAAAGTCAGCCATGACTTCGCCGAGATATTTTGCAAGGTCTGTATAGGCGGCGGTATAAAATTTTAGCAGCCCCGCGAGCCACTCGGAAAAGTTTGAGCCGTTTTGCTCAGGCTCTAAAGTCTCGCTTACGGATATTCCGGTCATGAGGGCCGGGATCGGCGCCAAAATGATGCTGCTTGACAGCCAGGTTTTGAAAATGTGGAGGGAATCCGAGCCCGGCCGCTCCTGGATTATCGGCAGGGCGACCAGATGCCAATCGACTCCAAATTGCGTCTGCGTCTGAGTCTGAGTCTGATCAAGGTAATGGAGGGTGACTTGGGCTTTTTGCCTGGAATAGACGGGATTGCCATCCACCAGCAGTTCCTCTTCGGCTACTCGCAGCTCATTGAATCTTTCCGGCAACTCCAGGGCAAGAACGTATTTGAACAGTCTTCCTCCAAGCAGAACTTCAATTTCAAATCTCATCGGGACATCGGACCTTCCACGGGCGAAGTCTTTGACATCAACCAAGGATTTGACCCTGTTTACGCTTCGCGAAATGGCTTGAAGTATTTTCAACGCATCGCGGATGGTCGATTTGCCCGAGCCGTTCGAGCCGATCAGAAGAACAGACGGCATGTCTTTGAGGTTCAGTTCAAAGTTTTCCAGACACCTGAAGTTGTGTACATAAAGTCTTTGCAGCATGGCACAAGGTCCTTTGCTTCACATGGACCGGACTTCGGCTTGCGGTCCCCGGGAGAAAAGAGTCAAATCCAGTGTCCACAGCCGGCGGTTTATCGAGTAGTAGATACTACATTTTCGACTCGTTCAATTCAACAGGCTTTATGGGGTGTAATTCAAACTGATACGCGGTTTTTTGCCGCTGGCGGAATTATTTTGCGTGTCAAAACAATTAGCTGGACATTCTCGGCAAGATAGACTAGGTCATCATGGGAAACCATAAGGAAAGGGAGGCCCCATGAGTGAT
>JARLHO010000172.1 GCA_031292215.1 Syntrophobacteraceae bacterium
ATCACTCATGGGGCCTCCCTTTCCTTATGGTTTCCCATGATGACCTAGTCTATCTTGCCGAGAATGTCCAGCTAATTGTTTTGACACGCAAAATAATTCCGCCAGCGGCAAAAAACCGCGTATCAGTTTGAATTACACCCATTTGCAGCTTGCTTGTTGCCGGGTCGGGTCGGGAAGTGATACAGTACGCAGTAATTTCGTAATTGGGCTTCGATATTGAATCCGCTCAATTGTCTGCTCCTGGAAGCGAGTACACTTTACTATGCAAATCGGCGACTGTGCATTGATCGGTCCATCGGATTCGGCCCTTCGCAGGGCGGCGCCGGCCGGCGTTCAGAAGTTGCTGGTCTTTCAGCAGAACGCAAGAGGGGAAAATAAGATCAGGGGCATTCGAGCGCATGGCCAAAGGCGTTTCGAACTGGAAATCCTATCTATCGAGAGCCCGGTACCCGCCGTTCTCGATGACACGAGCGAGTATCTGCCCTCCGATCTTCATGCCGATCTGGTCCTGGATTATCTCAACCATCCCGACCTCTCGCAGGATCTTGCCGTCATGTGCCAAAACAGGGGTATCCCCCTGGTCGCCTCCGGAAAGAAAATCCGTGTACAGGGGGCCTTTACGCCGATGATCTGCTGCGCGCTGTCCCGAGACCGCCGCCTGGGATGCTACGGAGATCGTTTCGGAGCACCGGAGTTCGCTATCGAAATCGAAGGCGAAAGGATTCGAAAGATCACGGTGGTGCGCGGCGCACCGTGCGGAGCGAGCTGGGAGGCCGCGACCCGCATGGCGGGCTCGCCCGTCCAAGACGCCGCCGTCCGCATGGGGTTGGAAGTCCAGTTCTTTTGCACCGCCGACCCGTCCGGTTGGGACCCGTTATATGGCAAAAGCCCGGTCCATCTGGCCGCGGAACTCCACCGGGCGGCGCTTTCCAGGGCTATGGAGGCGGATGCGGGAGACAGGAGCGGAAGGTAAGGAGCGAGCAACGGCCAAGCCACCCGATTGGTGCACTGGAACAAGTTTACCGGGGAGGTACAGGCCTTTGGAGATCTCATCCGGGAAAAAATGATAGAGGACCAGGAGGAAGTATTAGCGTTAATCGATACTCATTTTAAATAGCGAAGGAGACCCGTCGAGAGTCTGGACGACCTATCCGAGGTGGGGATCGAAGCGCTTTGGGTTGAAGAGGCCGAGCGGCGCCTGGACGAGATGGAGCTGGGCCAGGTGAGCGAGATACCTGCCGAAGAGGCGCTTCGCAAGGCACGGAAAGCCATTTCATGAAGCTGATATTTCATCCCGATGTCGATGCGGAACTCACCGAGGCGGCGCAGTACTATGAGTCCCGTCGGCCGGGTCTGGGTTCAGACTATCTTACAGAAGTGGAGCGATCGCCGGATCAGATTTTGACAAATCCGGAGGCTTCCCCGAAATTCGGCAGGAGAGTACGGCGGTAGCCGTTATGGCGGTTCCCCTATAATCTGATATATGCAGTTTATCCGGAACGAATACGAATCGTAGCGTTTGCTCACCGGAAACGCCGACCTTTTTACTGGCGAAAGCGTCTGAAAGACAAACCGGAAAGGCAGGGTCCTAAGGACTAAACATTCAACAGAGTCTTTTTTCTTTTCAAAGTTTTCTGTTGCAAGTTTCAAAGTCCATATTTTTGCTCCATGGATGACGGTTGGCTCTGTTTCAATAGGAATAAGGGATGCTTAGAAGTAACGACATGACCCTTTTTACCGACGTGCGAAACCCTATTGCTGCACTTGATTCAATGACCCGAGGACCGACACTGTGGAATACCTTGCGATTCGATTAGGAGGAGGGGTTGGATGAAACACAAAGCTATCACCTGGACAGGCAGAATCGCCACGCTCTTAATCTTTTCACTCCTGCTGGCGAGCGCCGGCTGCCAGTACCTGCCTTTCGGATTGACCAGTATAAAGGATATCGTGAACAACCCGTCCGCCTATGACGGCAGGGAGGTCAAGGTAAGAGGAACGGTTTCAGAAATCACCAAGCTCCCTCTAATAGATATGAAACTCTACGTTTTAAGTGAAGGCGGAAGTAAAATCGTGGTAGTGACCAGCGGCACGACGCCATCGGCCAACTCCAAAGTTATCGTAATGGGGCGTGCTGAAAATGTTGCCATTTTGAACGATGAAAGCGTCGGCCTCCATATCCGGGAATTGAAGCGGATCGATAACCCATTATTTTAATCGTTTTGGGACTTACTTCAGGGTTTTCTCCCTGTCCTCCTTTTCTATATGCCTGCAAACCTCTTATGAAACTTCATTGGGCCAAGATCGTCCTTAAGCAGCCAAGGGTTCAATCTTATGGCTATTTCTTTTTGCAACGACGGGCCGCTGGTAATGACGCGCATGGAGGGGCAAGGCTCAATCACCCCCCTTTTTTGCAACTTACAATTACCCACACATGCGCCCACCTATCTCCTTTTTGCAAAGTTGCAAATAAAGGGGCCGAGCGTGCCCAGCCGGTCCATGCGCGTCATTGCAAGCGGCTGGAGAGTAAATCCCCCCAACCCCCCTTTGCAAAAAAGGGGGGTGATCGAGCCAAGCCCCTCGAAGCGAGTCATTGCCAAAGGAGGTAAGTGGGCGCATGTGTGGGTAATTGTAAGTTTTCAAAGGGGGGTTGGGGGGATTTCGAGTCCGTTCGTAGAGCGCGGAGTACCAACGCATTGCGTGGTAACTGGTCAAACGGGAGGCTTGACCCATCGTCTTTTCATGGCTGACCCTATCCCCCGGGCTCCCGGCTCCAACCGATGGCTTGCCTTCTCCATGGCTTACAGGCAGGGATCGCTGCCACAGGCCTTTCCCGACCGCTCTGACAAAATAAGCATGGCCCGGCCTTCCTCAGAAAGCTCTAAGATCGATTTACCGAATGGCCGAGCCTCCTCGGAAGAGCCATTGACAATCCATGACAAGCTTCTTACTAGAGACTGAAATTTACTCACTCTCATTCAAAAATTCCCGCAAAGGAGATGTGCTGGTAGTGTCGCTCATCGTGATTCCAGGTGGCCGTTCATTGCGCGTATCCCTCATAAGGATAAAGGGAAGTTCCGCGCTACCAGGGGCAATACCAACATTAGCGCCATGAGGGGCCGTCTGGTGGAACGCGAAAATCGTCAGTGTCGATTTGTCTTTCGACGAAAACGAGAACCATCCATCCGGATTGTTCTTTCATTCGTGATTACCCCTTGTCCCATGCAATGCGTATTGCATTGTTTCCAATCTAATTGCTTCCAATTACCCTTGGCGCCGTCAATGTCTAATTGCGCCTAATCAGATTGCTAAATAACAGGTTGACAGGTGCAAGTCCGAGTTGATAGAAGGGAAAAATGGCCCAGCCCGAAACGTTTAGGCGCCTTGTGAAAAATCAAAGCCTTATCACCTCACCTGTATAAGAGGAAAGAAAAATGGATGCGTTTACATCCGTTTTGAAACCGGGAACCAAGGAGGCCGGCGATATTCTCAGCGCTTTTTATATCGTGCTCGGCATCGCCACCCTTATCTTTATTATTGTCGCAGGGCTGGTGGTGTACGCCGTGATCAAATTCCGCCGACGGAAAGGACGGGAGCCCGGGCAGTTGAGCGAGAAGGTCTGGCTGGAGGTCCTCTGGATAACCGTTCCCCTTGTCATCGTGATCGGCCTCTTTATCCTTGCTGTCCGGGTAATGTTGCAGGTCAATCCGCCGTCGCTCGGCCATAAGCCCGACCTGACCGTGGTGGCTCACCAGTGGTGGTGGGAGCTGCACTATCCTCCGTCAGGGGTGACGGCGGCCAATGAGATTCACCTGCCCGTTGGCAAACACCTCCTCTTAAGGTTCGAATCCGCAGACGTCATCCATGGTTTCTGGGTCCCCTCCTTCGGGCAGAAGATCGATGTCATACCGGGCCATCCCAACACTATGTGGCTGACCATCACGCGCCCGGGTCTTTACCTGGGGACCTGTCACTCTTTCTGTGGCATGGGGCATGCCCACATGGGAATCCGGGTATTTGCCCAGTCTCCCGAGGATTTTAGCGCATGGCTCGCACACCAGAGCCGGCCGGCTTCGCCCCCCTCTTCGGTTGAGGCGGCCCAAGGCGCCGAGCTCTTCCGGGAAAAAAACTGCGTTAACTGCCACTCCATTTCCGGGTTCATGACCACGGGCCGCGAGGCCCCGGATCTCACCCACGTGGGGAGCCGCACAACCCTTGCGGCGGGCACGCTTGCCAATACGCCGGAGAACATGGCCAAATGGCTAAAGGACCCCCAGGCCGTGAAAATGGGCGTTCTCATGCCCGAGATCGGCCTGGAACCCGATCAGATAAAGGCTCTGAGCGCCTATCTCGAAGGATTGAAATGAACAACAGCGAGATCAATGCTTCAAAAGAACCGGGGAGCATCCTGGAGGTCGGGGAATACAAAGGGCTGCTGAGCTGGCTCTCCTCCGTGGACCATAAGCAGATAGGGATCATGTATTTCACGACATCGCTGATTTTCTTCCTTGCGGGGGCATCTCTGGCGATGGTCATGCGCACCCAGCTTATAAAACCCAACCATCACTGGCTCTCTCCCGAGACCTACAACCAGATCTTCACAATGCACGGCACGACGATGATATTTCTGGCGATCATGCCGATGCTCACCGCATTCATGGTCTATTTCACGCCCCTTATGATCGGGGCTCGCGACGTTTCGTTTCCGAGGATGAACGCTCTTAGCTACTGGCTCTATCTCATGGGCGGCCTCCTCATATATTTCAGCTTTTTTACGGGAGACACCCTCCATATGGGCTGGTCGGCCTATCCGCCGCTCACATCGGTCAACTATTCGATGGACCTCTATTTTGTCGGCACCGGCGTGGATTACTGGATAGTCGGCCTCCTTTTGACCGGGGCAGGGACGATCATGACGGCAATAAACATTCTAGTGACCGTCGCCGACCTGCGCGTTCCGGACATGAAACTGGCCCGGCTTCCGCTCTTTGTCTGGATGTCCTCGATTAACGCCATTCTCATGCTCCTGGCCCTGCCCGCGCTAAACGCCGCGCTCGTCATGCTTTTCCTGGACCGACACCTGAACGCTCTTTTCTTTAACCCCGCGGCCGGCGGCAACCCTCTGCTCTGGGAGCACTCTTTCTGGTTTTTCGGCCACCCCGAGGTCTATATCCTGATCCTGCCCGGCTTCGGTATCGTCTCCGAGGTAATTCCGGTTTTCTCCCGCAAGGTGATCTTTGGCTACTCCTTCATGGCCGTTGCAACCGTGGCGATCGGTTTCTTAAGCTTCGGCGTATGGGCCCATCACATGCTCGCCACGGGCATGAGCTTTTCGATCTATTACGTCTTCGCTTTTTCAACCGCGCTGATCGCAGTCCCCACCGGGATCAAGGTCTTTAACTGGATCGCCACCATGTGGGGCGGCTCGATCAGCTTCGACACGGCCATGCTGTTCTGCGTCGCCTTCATCCTGCAGTTTACGATCGGCGGGCTGAGCGGGGTGGCTTTCGCCACGGTGCCCATCGACTGGGACCTTACCCAAAGCTATTTCGTGGTGGCCCATTTTCACTACACCCTGCTCGGAGGCACTCTTTTCACCGTGATGGCCGGATTTTATTACTGGTACCCCAAAATCACCGGTCGCATGCTCTCCGAAAAGCTGGGTAAGATTCAATTTTGGCTCATGGTGATCGGGTTTAACGGCGCTTTTTTCATTCTCCACTTCGCCGGGCTAGCCGGCATGACGCGCAGGGTCTATACGTACCCCGATTTGCCCCATCTTGCGACCATCAACCTGATATCCTCTCTTTTTGCCTACGTCCTCGGCCTGGGAATCCTGATCTTTTTCGCGAACCTGGTCATAAGCCTTTTCAAAGGGAAACCGGCCGGGGACAACCCCTGGGGTGGCTGGACCCTGGAATGGGCCACATCCTCTCCACCCCCACCCCACAATTTCGATCGGATTCCCCCTGTTCGCAGCATCAGGCCTCTGTGGGATCTGGAGAGGTCCCAAATGGCGCCGGGAGCTGCCGCGCCGCCTTCTCGCGGGGGGGAGAGTTCATGAACAAGACCCGATTGGCAATGCTGCTTTTTGTGGCCTCGGAGGCGGTTTTCTTCATCGTGCTGATCCTCGCCTACGTGCTCTATCACGCGACCTCGCCCAGCGCAGCCGACGCCTCCCGCTACCTCGATATTCCGAAGACCGCGGTGTTCACCGCATGCCTCCTCCTCAGCAGCTTCACCATGCGACAGGCCGCCGTTTTTTTGAGGACCGGGAGGCGCAAACCTGCTCTCGCGTGGCTTTTGGCCACGGTGGCGCTGGGGGCCGTATTTTTAGCAGGGCAGGGCGCCGAGTACGTCTCCCTCATCGGAAAAGGCATGACCGTTAGCCGGGATCTTTTCGGCACGACATTTTTCACCCTCACCGGCTTTCACGGTCTCCATGTCTTTATCGGACTCATCATGCTGGGGACCCTTTTCGGCCTCGAACTGAAGGGGGGAGCAGCGTGTCCCGCCGAGGCCGTGGAATGCGTTTCGATTTACTGGCACTTCGTCGACGCGGTATGGATGATTATCTTTCCCCTCGTCTACCTGTGGGTGCTGAGATGACCAACGGACAACTTTTCGCTGAGGCCTGGGATTTGGAACCCACGGTGATCGTTGGATCCGCAGCCCTCTTTTTGGCCTATCTATGGGTCGTTCGCTTTCGCATGAACCGAAAAACTGCCTTCTTTGGCTCAGGCGTGCTGCTCATGCTGCTGACGCTGATCGGGCCCCTTGATTTTCTCGGCGACGATTACCTCTTTAGCGCCCACATGTTGGAGCATATCCTGCTCTATGTGGCCGTGCCTCCGCTTCTGGTGCTCGGACTCCCGCCCGAGCCGGTCGAATCGCTTTTGTCCTTTGAATTTGCGGCCAGGGCCGAGCGGTTTCTCAGCAGGCCTACCATTGCCTGTCTTTTGGCAGTGGGGGCCATGTGGCTCTGGCACCTGCCCGTGTTATTTAATGCAGCGCTGAAAAACGACTGGATCCACGCCGCGGAGCATCTGAGCTTTCTGGTCACGGGAACGATTTTCTTTTGGCCCCTTTTCACCCCCTTGGAGTCGCACCGCCTTTCACCGGTCATCGGGGCGGTTTATATCTTTATCGCCATGTCGGCCAATATGATCCTGGGGATAGTGTTGACCTACGCACCCCTGGGATATTATCCCGCCTACATGCACTCCTCCGGCGACGCCGTCTTCCGGTTTATCCGCACGGTCTGGAAACTCGACCCCCAGTCGGACCTCAATCTGGGAGGCGCGTTCATGTGGATGATCTGTGGCCTGCCGTATTTCGTGTCGCTGCTGGTCGTAATCAGCCGGCTGTACAGTAATCCCGAAGAATGGGAGTCAGCAGAGAAAGGAGTCGGAGGTGCCAAACCACAGTGAAAATCAGCCTGGCCCCGCAGGTTTTTCCGGGGAGAACGAAAAGGCGAATTTGGCAGGCTGGAACATTCCCAAGCCCGCAATCATACCCCCGCCCACCTATTGGCCCTTCGTTCTTTCCCTGGGAGCAACGCTGCTGGGTCTGGGGGTCCTGACATCAAACATTATTAGCGGTGCGGGCGCGGTGCTTTTCATTCTCGCCATCGCAAAGTGGGTAGGAGAGCTCTGCCGTGACAATCGAGGATAACGATAGCGCCGTTCGATCCGGCCAGGAAGACCCGGGCAGGCGCCGTCTCCTGGCTTTGCTCGGCGTGGCCGCCGGGTCTCTGATCGCGATTCTGGCCGGACTGCCGGTAATCGGCTACATCGTGCTGCCGGTTACCCGCAAGATGCATCGTCAGTGGGTGTCAGTGGGGCCGGTAGACCGCTTCCCTGTCGGCGATACGGTCCTGGTCTCCTTTGAAAACCCCTCGGCGACGCCATGGGCGGGTGTGTCGGGAAAGACCGGGGCCTGGGTACGCAGGGGCGGGGATAGCAACTTCATAGCCTTTGTTCTCAATTGTTCCCACCTCGGCTGCCCGGTGCGCTGGGAGGCCTCCCCCAAGCTGTTTATCTGTCCTTGCCACGGCAGCGTGTACTATGAGGACGGGACTGTCGCGGCGGGCCCCGCTCCCTTTCCTTTGCAGCGTTTTCAGGTCAGAGTGCGCGGTGGCAATGTCGAACTGCAAAGCCGTCCCATCCCCATAACAGAAGGTACGTAGAGAGTATTAAGGGATGAAACAGCGTAAAAAACTCTTTCGATGGCTAGACGATCGAACCGGCCTTGTCACACTGATTGAATCGATTGCCGCTCATCCGGCCGCGCCCGGCGTTAAATGGAAATACGTCTTCGGCAGTGCGGTCCTTACGGCTTTTATCCTGCAGGTGGTAACCGGCATCGGCTTGCTCACGACCTACGTCTCCTCGACGGGCGGGGCCTTTGAAAGCCTGCAGTATATCACCCGCAAGGCGCCGCTCGGCGCTTTCCTAAGAGGCATGCACTACTGGGGAGCCTCGATGATGGTCATCTTGATCGTCACTCACCTGCTCAGGGTATTCCTCATGGGGAGCTTCAAGTTTCCACGGGAATTGAACTGGGTGACTGGAGTATTGCTGCTCGCGGCTACGTTGGCGATGGCGTTCTGCGGTCAGATAATGCGCTGGGACCAAAACGCCGTATTCGGGTTGGTGGCGGCCGCAAAGATGGCCGGACACGTTCCGCTGATCGGCCCCTGGCTTGCTCGCTTCATAATAGGCGGGGATGTGGTGGGCTCCTACACCTTGAGCCGCATATTTGACATGCATGTCTTTGTCCTGCCGATCCTGCTCGTGTCCCTGATTGGCCTGCACGTGCACCTGGTGCTGCGAAACGGCGTATCGGAGCCACCCGTCCCGGGCCGCGGGGTGGACCCCGCGACGTACCGTTCCACTTATCGCGACATGCTGCGAAGAGATGGCGTCCCTTTCTGGCCGACCGTCGTGTTGCGCGATTTCGTGTTCGCTCTCTGCGTGGTTCTCGTCGTGCTGCTGTTGGCCTGGGTGGTCGGTCCGGCCAGGCTTGACAATCCGCCCGATCCTTCGCTGATTAACGCCCAGCCCCGCCCGGACTGGTATTTCTGGTGGCTTTTCGCACTCCTTGCCCTCTTGCCGCACGCACTTGAGAATTATTTCATGGTCCTGACGCCCCTGGTGATCGGTCTGGTCCTCCTTTCGGTCCCGCTTGTGAGCAACCGCGGCGAGCGTCACCCGGGGCGAAGACCTCTGGCCGTGGCTGCCGTCGTGGTAATCCTTTCGGGAATCGCAGCCCTTACCGTGGCCGGATGGCATGAGGACTGGTCGCCTCGCGTCCATGCGCCTCCCCTTACCGCGAACCTCATAGGGGTATCTTCCGGTCCGGTATATGAAGGGGCAATGGTTTTTAACAAGATGGGTTGCCTTTTCTGCCATACCATAGAGGGCCATGGAGGAAAGAGGGGACCTGATCTGACTGAGATTGCCGACGAACTGACCCGCGATCAACTGACTCTTCGCATCATGAACGGCGCCTACAACATGCCGGTGTTTGGCCGCATCCTTTCCACCGAGCAGACCGAAAACCTGCTGGACTTTCTTGCGACCCGGAAAAAGTCGGGCTTTGCGATAGGCAAAAAGCAGTAAAGGCTGCCAATATTATGAAGTCCGAAACCGTCGATGGTCTTATGTAAGCCATCGGGAAAGATTCGCAAACAACCCATTATGGAAACAACGTGGTGCTGCCCCTCGGGGTGTCAATAATTTGTGATGGGTGAAACGAAGTGCAACCCATCGCTTCTTGGTCAATGATGAAAACAGGGCAGGGGCACGTTCAAGGGATATATTGGCCAGGCGGAAGTCTCCAGAGATCAAATCATTTTGGCCGCCCGTCTCGCGCCGAAATTGGCTGCTCAAATTCATCCCGATTTTTTCTATTTGAAAAAGTCCTCCGATATCGTATCCTGCTGCAAATTCGGAATCTGCTCAGTTTGATAAGGTCTATCGGGATCACGGTGGACAGGTTTTTCAGTCGCGGGGCATTGCTTTGTTTTTTTGAGCTTCGCCCCATGTAGCGGTGAATATTTACAGGCAGGTTAGTATGGGGAATTCAAAAAGATTAGCCTTTATCTGCCTGCTTCTTTTTTCGTTGGCCCTCGCCGCAATAGCATTTCATCACCACGATGACGGCTGTTCGCACGACGACTGCCCGATTTGTCTGGCGTCCGTTGTCGTATCCGGCGCCTTTGTCGGCTTTGGCTTGCTCATCCATGCGGTTTATTTTGTGGCCTCAAGGGCTGAGGCCTTCGAGGCGACTCCTCGCTATTATTATCTCGGCCTTTGTCACCCACCTGCAAGGGCGCCTCCCGCCTGATACCACTTACAAATAAAATCACGACTTTACCTCTAATTTTTGTGTGATGCCCCGCCCTTAGCAAACCAAGGGGGTCATAAATATTTTCGCCGTGCTGTCTCTAAAAGTGACAGCGGGCAAGATCGCGGAGCCTTATGAATTCGAGATATATCAGGCGGGTTCCACGCATTGCCGCAGCCCTGTGGTTGCTGCTTGCGGCCGGGTGCGCGGTGGGCCCCAATTTTAGAAAACCGGCCGCTCCGGCAGTCGGAGCATACACTGCCGGGCCGCTGCAAACCACCACCAGCGAGACCAAAGTCCCCGGCGGCGCCGCCCAACGCTTCGTGCAGGGCCTAAATATTCCGGGCGAGTGGTGGAGGGTGTTTCACTCCCCTCCCTTAAACGATTTGATCGAGCGGGCGCTAGCAAACAATCCGGATCTCAAATCCGCGCAAGCGGCTTTGCGGGTGGCCCGCGAGGGCGTCCTCGCTCAACGGGGCGCATTTTTCCCCGGCATTACCGGCGGATTTTCCGCCAGCCGCCAGGGGCAATCGCAAATGCTCGCACCGGCCCCCAATTATCCGGCTGTTTCCAGTGAATTCCAATACAACCTGTTCACCCCGCAGGTGAGCGTTTCGTATGCGCCTGACGTCTTTGGCCTGAACCGGCGCACCTTCGAATCTCTGGCGGCGCAGGAAAACGCTGTCCGTTTCCAGTTGATCGCAACCTATGTCACCCTGAGCTCCAACGTGGTGGCGGCCGCAATCCAGGAAGCCTCCTTGCGGGCGCAGATTCGGGCCACCCGCCAACTCATCGCCATCGACTCCTCCATGGTGCGCATCCTGCGCTACCAATTCGCAAAAGGTTATGCCTGCAGGCTCGATGTCGCCGGCCAGGAGTCGCAACTGGCGCAACTCGCCGCCACGCTGCCGCCGCTACGAAAACAACTGGCCCAGCAACGCGACCTGTTGGCCGTTTTGGCCGGCAGCTTTCCAAGCCGGCCGCCGGTTGAAAAATTCGAACTCTCAACCCTTCGGTTGCCGCAGGAGTTGCCCGTAAGCCTTCCCTCCCAGCTTGTCGAGCAGCGTCCGGACGTGCGCCAGGCCGAGGAAAATCTTCACGCCGCGAGCGCCCAGATCGGAATCGCCATCGCAAACCGCCTCCCCAATATCACTCTCACCGCCGATGCCGGCAGCACCGCCCTTTCCCTGGACAAGGTGTTTTCATCCGGTACGGCCTTTTGGGGGATGGGCGCACAGTTGGCCGAGCCACTCTTTGATGGAGGCGCGCTGCTCCACAAGGAACGGGCTGCCAAGGCCGCATACACCCTGGCTGCGGAACAATATCGCAGTACGGTGCTGACGGCGTTTCAAAACGTGGCCGACACCCTAAACGCCCTCGAACAGGACGCAAATGGCCTAAAGGCTACCGCCAGTGGCGCCGATGCCGCCAGGGTGACTTTGACTCTTGCGCGGCGACAAACGCGGGCCGGCTACGCCTGCGAACTGACGCTTTTGAACGCGGAACAAGCCTACTACCAGGCCCGCATCAACCTGATTCAAGCTCAGGCCGCCCGTTTTGCCGACACCGCGGCGCTTTTCCAGGCGCTGGGCGGCGGATGGTGGCATCACGCGGATTTAACCGGGGATAAAAATGAAAAATAAACTCTTTGCCTTCATGGTACTGCTTATCGCCACAACGCTAACCTGCTGTTCGTCTAAGACCGCCTCGTCGAGTTCCAGGGAGTCGACTGTAACTGTTGGCAAGGTGACTCTTACGCCAGTCCAGCGCCACAACATTCACCTCTTCACCGTGGAGCCGGGAAAATTCCGTAAAGCCGTCGAAGCCACGGGGACGGTGGACTTTGACCAGAACCGGGCAACCACCGTGCTCGCGCCCTTTGGCGGCCCGGTGTCGAAACTGCTCGTTTCCCTCGGTGCGCGGGTAAAGGCCGGAGAGGTGCTGGCCGAGGTGACCTCGCCCGACTTCGCCACGGCTGTAAGCGCGTACCGCAAGGCGATCGCAACGGAAAGGACCGCACGAAGACTCGCCGATCTGGATAGGGATTTACTCGCGCACCAGGGCGTTTCCAGGCGCGAAGCCGATCAGGCGCAGTCCGATGCCGTAAACGCGCAAGCCGACTGCGACGCCGCCCGGCAGACTCTCGTATCCCTTAAGGTCGATGCCCGGACCATCACAGCCATCAAGAACGGAAAGCCCGTCGCAAACATCGTCGGTCTCATTCGCTCGCCCATCGCCGGAACCGTGGTCGAAAAGATGATCACTCCCGGCGAACTGCTCCAGGCCGGCACTACGCCCTGCTTTACTGTTGCCGACATCTCGCGGGTCTGGGTCATGGCCCACCTGTTTGGCGCCGATGTCGCTTCGGTACAGGTCGGCGACCCGGCTGAAGTGATCGCCGGAAACGATGGGGAGAGTTTGCCCGCAAAGGTCGAAAACGTCTCGGCCGAAGTCGATCCCGACACCCGGTCGGTAGTGGCGCGGGTGGTAGTCAAAAATCCTGGCGACGTTCTCAAAAAGCAGATGTATGTCCGCGTGTCGATTCGCGCCCCGCGTGAGAGCACGGGTCTTTTGGTCCCGGTTTCGGCGATTTTGCGCGACTCGGAAAACCTGCCCTTTGTCTACGTGGCCCGGCCTGACTCCGGTTTCGCGCGGCGACACGTGACTCTGGGGTATCGCGCGGGAAACGACTATGACATCACCGAAGGGCTTGTGGCCGGTCAACAGGTCGTGGTTAACGGCGGGCTCTTTGTTCAATTTCTCGAAAACCAGAACCAATGAGGTACTAATGGACGAGCAGATTTCTTCCAATGCGCCTTCGCCGCGCACGGCCTCGATCCTCCATCGGATTGTGGCCTCGTCTTCGCGCCAGCGCTTTCTCGTCGTTCTCATGACGCTTCTATTGATTGCCGCCGGCTCCTGGGCTCTTTGCCAGCTTCCGGTCGACGCTTATCCCGACTTATCGCCTCCGATGGTCGAGATCATCAGCCAATGGCCGGGCCACGCCGCCGAAGAGGTAGAGCGGCTGATCACCGTCCCCGTGGAGCTGGGGATGAACGGCAGTCCAAAGCTTGAGGTAAGCCGCTCGATTTCGCTCTACGGCCTCTCCGACGTTATCCTCACCTTCCTCAACGGTACGGATAACTATTTCGCTCGCCAGCGGGTGTTTAACCGGATTGCCTCCCTCAACCTGCCCTCGGGCGTTACTCCCTCGGTTTCGCCTCTCTATTCGCCCTCGGGCCTCATTTACCGCTACGTGCTCCAAAGTCCCGACCGCTCGCCCATGGAACTAAAGAGCTTCGAGGACTGGATCGTGGAACCCCAATTCAAAGCCGTTGCCGGTGTGGCCGACGATTCGGGGTTCGGAGGGGGCGACATGCAATACCAGGTGTTGCTCGACCCCGATAAAATCGCCTCCGTCGGCATGTCTGTCCCGCAGGTGGAATCGGCCCTTACGGCCAACAACGGCAACGCAGGCGCCGGATTTTATTCGCAGGGCGGCCAGTTTTACTACGTGCGCAGCATGGGACGTCTCAAAACGCTCGAAGACATCGGAAACGTCGTTCTGGCTGTCCATAATGGCACGCCGGTGCTGGTAAAGGATGTGGGGCGCGTGGTCATCGGCATCGCGCCGCGTCTTGGCGAGTTCGGCTACATGAAGCAAAACGATGCCGTGGAAGGCGTCATCTTGATGCGCACGGGCGAAAAGACCCAGGAAGTCCTAAAACGGGTCGAGGCCAAGACCGAGCAACTAAATCACGCAATCCTGCCAAAAGATGTCAAGGTCGTACCGTTCTACGACCGCAGCGATCTGATTGCGCTTACGACAAAGGTGGTGGAACAAAACCTGTTGCGCGGCATGTTGCTGGTCGTTGTGGTTCTCATCTTTTTCCTCTATGACGTCCGGTCCGGCTTGATCGTTGCCGCGGCTATCCCGCTCTCTCTTTTGTTCGCCTTTGTTTGTCTCCATCTGCAAAACGCCTCGGCCAACCTGCTTTCCATCGGCGCTGTGGACTTCGGGATCCTGGTGGACAGCGCGGTGGTTATGGTGGAAAACATTTTCCGCCAGGTCGCAAGACGCCAGGGGGAGCCGCTAAACATCCGCGAGATCGTCGTAGAGGCCGCCTCGGAGATGGACCGGCCTCTGTTCTACTCGGTTGCGGTGATTGTTGCCGGTTTCCTGCCGATTTATGTCCTGTCGGGCCCCTCGGCCAAGCTGTTTAAACCGATGGCCGATACCATGGTGTTTGCGCTTGTCGGCGCCCTGATCGTCACCTTGACGCTGCTGCCGGTGCTGTGCGCCTGGTTTATGCGAAAAGGCGTGCGGGAGCGTCGAAACGTCATCTTCGAGGCCTCCAAATCCGCCTATGCCAAAGGGCTCGATCTGTGTCTGGCCCATCCCCTGGGCACAACGCTTGTCTCAACGATACTTCTGGCCGCGTCACTGCTCCTCGTTCCCCACATCGGCGCCGAATTCATGCCCCAACTAGACGAGGGCGCCCTCTGGGTGCGCGCCACAATGCCCTACACCATTTCCTACGACGAAGCGGCCAGAATCACTCCGAGGATCCGCCGGATCCTGCGCTCGTTTCCCCAGGTCACAACGGTTGCCTCGGAGCTGGGTCGGCCAGACGATGGCACCGATCCGACCGGTTTTTTCAATGTCGAGTTTTTCGTCGGCCTCAAACCTTACTCGCAATGGACTGGCCCCGTTCGCACCAAGCCCGAATTGATCGCCGCCATCGACCGCAAGCTCCAGTCGCTTCCCGGAATCATCTTCAACTATACCCAGCCCGCCGAAGACGCGGTGGACGAGGCCGAAACCGGTTTGAAAAGTGCTTTGGCCGTAAAGGTTTTCGGCCCCGATTTAAAAACCCTCGAACAAAAAGGAACGGACATAAAACAAGTCATAAAACATGTGCGCGGCATCCGGGATGTGACCTTGGTGCAGGAACTGGGACAGCCCAGCCTTGCCATCGACATCGACCGCGCAAGGATCGCCCGCTACGGCGTGAATGTATCGGACATAAACGCCATTGTCCAGGCCGCCATCGGAGGCGATGTGGCCACTCAGGTGGTGCAGGGGGAAAAACAGTTCCCCCTGGTCGTCCGGCTCGAGCGCCGGTACCGGGACTCCGAGGAGGCCATCGGAAACGTCCTGGTGACCACACCCGGCGGCCAGCAGATCCCACTCAAGGAATTCGCCCACATTCGGGTGACCAACGGCGCCTCGTTTATTTACCGCGAGGACAACTCGCGCTACATCGGCGTCCAGTTTTCCGTAGAGGGCCGCGACCTGGCCGGTGCGGTCGAAGACGCCATAGGGCAAGTAAAACATAAGGTTTCCCTCCCCGATGGCTACCGTTTGGATTGGGGCGGCGAATACAAGGAATATACGGCTTCACGCCGGCAGCTAAATCTCATTGTGCCGCTGACCCTTTTACTGATTTTTCTGCTGCTGTTTGCGCTTTACTCCAATTTCAGGGACCCGTTTATCATCGTGCTCGGCGTCTTGCTCTCTTCGCCCGTGGGAGGAATCGTCGCGCTGTGGCTGGCTGGAACCCCGTTTTCGGTCTCCTCGGGCATCGGTTTCCTGGCCCTTTTCGGCGTCTCGGTGCAAACCGCTGTCGTCTATATCTCCTATGTCAACGAATTGCGCCAGGGCGGGGTCGCCCTGGCCGAGGCCGTTCGCGAGGGCGCTATCGTTCGACTGCGGCCCATCATGATGACCGCGCTGGTCGCAGCCCTTGGTCTTTTGCCTGCGGCGCTGGCCACCGGAGTCGGCGCCGACACCCAGAGGCCCTTTGCGCTGGTGATCGTAGGCGGTCTTTTCTCGCGCCTTTTGATCAGTATCTTCCTGATGCCCGCGCTGTATTCTCTGGTGTCTCGCTCCGGGGATCGGCTGAAAGTGTAGTCGCCATGGCTCCATCGCAAGGGTGGGCACAGTTTCACCCTTGCAATTAACCCACACATACGACGCCCACTTACCCCCCTTTGCAATGACTCGCATGGAGGGCCAGGCTCAGTCCCCCCCCCTTTTTTGCAAAGGGGGGTTGGGGGGGATTTACTCTGCCGCCGCCGGAAACAACGAAACAACCTGTCCAATACGCATCAGTCCGGGGGGTAGTACTCAGGCCTTCCGACCTCGATGGTGGTATCTATAGAAGAGCTCTCAGGAAAGCCACCTGATCTTGGAGGCCAAAGCGCGATGCATCGCGCCTTGAAGATCTGCCCTCCTGTGTTACACTATTTTCGTGTAGCACAGGAGGACGTATAGGAAACCTAACCATTGTGGTCGATGATGAGTCGTTGAGGAAAGCCCGGATACGAGCGCTTCAGGAAGGGACTTCAGTCAATGCGCTGTTAAAGGATTTTCTGGACTCCTATTCAGGTGTTCGTCGGGAGCAGCGAGAAGCCGCGAGCCGGATTGTCGATATATCCCGCGCTTCCCGGACCCGGAGGGGAGCCTTAAAGTGGACTCGTGACGAACTGCATGAGCGTGACTGATGCGTGTGTTTTTTGACACATCCTTCTGCGGTGTGAGTGCCTCAGGATTTAGCCGCCCGCAGCGCCTCATCTATTTCCGCCCGTAGCGCCCGCGCCGCCGCCTCGGGATCGGCGCTCGAAACGATAGCGGATACGACCGCCACTCCGTCTGCGCCCGCACGGATGACTTCACCGCCATTTTTATACGTTATTCCGCCTATCCCGACCAGGGGTACGCTAACGGCGCGGCGAATATTTCTCAGAACGCTTAGACCTGTCGCCGGAAGAGCATCGGGTTTGGTCAACGTGGCAAAAAGAGGGCCCACGCCCAGGTAGTCCGCCCCAATGGCTTCCGCCTCCACGGCCTCCTCGACCGTACTTACCGAAACGCCGATAATCATGTCTTGGCCGACGATCCTGCGCGCAAGAGCGCATGGCATGTCCGACTGCCCCAAATGGACTCCATCGGCCCGGCAGGCCAGTGCGATATCCACTCTGTCGTTTATGATAAACGTAAGGCCAAGTTCGGCGCTCGCTTTCCTTAGCGCAAACGCCTGCTCGATAAACTGCCGTGTCGTCGCGTTTTTCTCCCGGAGCTGAACTGCGGTTACACCCGCTGCCGCGCTTTGGCGAACCAATTTCTCCAGGGGCCGGCCACAAGAGAGATCCCTGTCCGTAACCAGGTAGAGCCGGTAATCGATCCCCGGTTTGCCCACGTTCATGATAGCGCGACCCGCGAACACTCGGTGATGGCAGAGCTCTCTACGGCGTCGAGCGCATCGAGTAGCCTTACTTGAAAACTCCCGGGCCCCGGGTTCTCCCGGGCAGCAATCTCCCCTGCAATGCCAAAGGTGACCAGGGCGCCGACTGCTGCGGCAAAAGCATCCTTTGTAACTCCACAGAAGGCGCCGGTTATTGCGCTGGCGCTACACCCGGTTCCGGTGATCCTGCTCATAAGAGGATGGCCGTTTCTAATTACTGCTGTCCGCGATCCATCGGTCACGAAATCCTCAGCCCCCGTTACCGCTACGACCATGGCGTAAGTTTTCGCCAGCTCTTTTGCGGCCTCTCGGGCATCCTCCGATCCGGCCACGGAGTCCACGCCTTTAGTGGTTGCCTTTATACCGGCAATCGCAAGGATTTCAGACCCGTTTGCGCGAAGTACTGCTACCGGGGCCTCGCCCAGGAGCCTCCGGGCAGTTTCGGTCCGAAACCGGGTCGCCCCCGCTCCAACGGGGTCGACCACAACGGGAATCGAGCGGTCCCGGGCAGCACGGACGGCCTTCGCCATGGAATCGATCCAGGGACCGGACAGTGTCCCGATATTTATCACAAGAGCGTTTGCCAGCCCCACCATCTCCTCGACTTCTTCTATTGCGTGAGCCATTACCGGAGATGCGCCCAGGGCGAGGAGAACATTTGCGGTAAAATTCATGACAACGTAATTGGTGATGTTGTGAACCAGGGGATGGAGCGTCCTGATTTGTTCGATGCCGCTGCAAATCTCTTCTACCATCTTCACTGTTTTACTCCTGGTTTTTTTCTGACGCCAACCTGGAGAAGTTTAGCCACGCGTCGCGCCGCCAGCAACACTCGGACGCCCAGGCCTCCCTGGAGGTATCCGCGATGCGGCAATGGAGAGTGGCAATGCGCACGGAGATTTCCGCGGCCATAAGGTCCGCTACGCAGCGGGAGCGCTTTTGGCCGCCCTTTTGGCCAACACCTCAACGGTCTTTGCGATTTCTTCCGAGCTCACCCCGCTCCGCAGCGTTTCCATCTCCTGCATCAACGCGGCAAACCGGATCCCCTCGGCTGCGCTGACCCATTCGAGGCGAAGCCTCTCCGGCCGGATTCCCAGAACTTCCATCTTCTTTCGAATCTTTTCGACCCGCTTTACCGTCCACTTGTTGGCATTTATGTAGTGGCAGTCGCCGATGTGGCAGCCGCTGACCAGTATTACGGGCGCCCCCTTCGCAAATCCCTCCCATATAAAGGACTCGTCCACTCGCCCCGAACACATCGTCCGCACCAATCTAACACTTGGCGGGTATTGAAGCCGCGATACCCCGGCGTAATCGGCCCCCGCATAAGAGCACCAGTTGCATGCAAATACCAGGACCCTTTTTTCGGGGCCCTCGGAGAGCGCCTCGTCTACCTGCCCCAGGATCTGTTCGTCGGTGAAATGATTCATCGCAATCGCGTCAAACGGGCATTCGGCCGCGCATGTCCCACATCCCGCGCAGGCCGCCGGATTTACCGATGCCGGGATCCTGCGTTTTACATCGATTGAAATCGCTCCGTAGGGGCAGACCTCCACACACCTGTTGCACAATTTGCACTTTTCGGCCGCCACCTCGGCGGTAATCGGCTCCGAGAGCATTTCCCCCCGGTGAAGCAGGCGGGCAACACGCCCTGCGGCAGCAGACCCCTGGGTAACCGATTCCTTAATATCTTTGGGACCTTCGGCGCATCCAGCAAAAAATATCCCTCGGGTGGCCGCGTCAACCGGTTGAAGCTTGGGATGGGCTTCCAGGAAAAAACCGTCGGACGTAAGCTGGAGTCCCAGCATTTCCTGGAGTTTCTTCGTCGTCCGGGACGGCTGCACCCCGACCGCCAGCACCAGCATGTCCAGGTCGTGGAAAACGATCTTTCCCATTGCGCCGTTATCGACTGCCACGCGCAACCCGTTATCCGCCGTTTCGACAAGACTTCCCGGTAAACCTCGTATGTACTGAACCCCAAGGCTTCGGCTCTTCTTGTACAGATCTTCAAAACCTTTTCCAAAAGCGCGGATATCGATATAAAAGACCTTGATGTCTACTTCCGGATAGTGTTCCTTTAAAACCAGGGTGCTCTTTATCGTGTTCATGCAGCAGATATTTGAGCAGTAGGAACCGCCTTTTCTCTCCGAGCGCGAACCCACACACTGAATGAACCCGATCGATTTGGGGACTTTTCTATCCGAGGGCCGTATCAACTCGCCTCCGGTAGGGCCTCCCGCGCTTACCAACCGCTCGAATTCCAGGCTGCTCAGCACATTTTCATACCGCGTATAGCCGTACTCGTCGAGTTCTGTGGGGTCATAGGGCTCCATGCCGGTCGCAACCACGATGCCGCCCACCTTTTCGACCACTTCCTCATCCGACATGTGGAAGTTTATGCACTGCTTCTCGCAGACTTCCACGCACTTGGCGCACACCACCGGGTTGTGGCCCAGGCACTCGTTGATGTTTATCACGTAGGCCGAAGGAACAGCCTGGGGAAACGGCGAATAAATCGCCCGTCTCGAGGAAAGACCGGAGTCGAAATCGTCCGGACGCACCACCGGACACACCCGCGCGCATTCCCCGCAAGCCGTGCAATCTTTTTCCGATACGTACCGGGCCTTTTTTAAGATCTTTACTTCGAAATTGCCGACATACCCTTTTACATCGATTACTTCGGCGAGAGTAAGCAGCTTTATTCCTGGATGCCGACCGGCGTCCGTCATTTTAGGACCCAGAATTCAAATGGAACAGTCCATGGTGGGGAATGTCTTGTCGAGTCGCGCCATGTTGCCGCCAATCGATGGACTCTTTTCCACCAGGACCACCTCGTAGCCGTTATCGGCGAGATCAAGCGCCGCCTGAATGCCGGCAATGCCTCCCCCGATCACCAGGGTTCGCTTGCTTAGCGGTATTTTTCTGCTTTCGAGCGGCTCAAGTCGAGCGGCCCGGGCCGCCGCCATTCGCACCAGATCCAGGGCTTTGTCCGTTGCCGCGCCCGGCTCGTGCAGATGCACCCAACTGCACTGCTCTCTCAGGTTGGCCATCTCGAGCAGGTAGGGGTTGAGGCCTGCGGCTTCCAACATCTTTTTAAAGGTGGGCTCATGTAACCTCGGAGAGCAGGAGGCGATCACGATGCGGTCAAGGCCAAGCTCGGCGATATCTTTCATGATGGCGTGCTGCCCGGGCTCTGAGCAGGCATACTGGATGTTTCGCGCATGGACCACGTTTCCCATCTTGCCGCTTTCCGAGGCCACCTTCTCGCAATCCACTGTCCCCGCGATATTTAGCCCGCAATGGCAGACATAGACGCCGATTCGGGGTGTTTCACCGTCTGTCCCATTTTTTTTCATCTCGCAACACCATGATCAAGCTTTAACGTTAATAAATGCGTGGCCGGTCACCTACCCACAAACCAGCTCTTACTACCCATTCACCCATTCACCCACTCACCCGATTCACCGGCTTTTATTATTGCCACTCGATCGTTTTGGCCAGAAGGGAGGTCAAATCCATCATCTCTATGCGGATTTCATTTTCCAGCAAAGGGTCTTCCATCGCGCACCGCAGATGAATCTGGCATTTCGGGCATGCGGTTACCAAAAGATTTGCCCCGGTCTCCTTGGCCTGCTTCAACCGGTTTACCTGCATCGCCTTGGAATAGGAGTCGCACCCGGTCCACGCGCAGTTTCCGCAGCAAAGAGAAGACGCCCCCCGGTCCCGCATTTCGGTAAAATCGGAGACCTTCAACCGCTTAAGAAGCCCGCGTGGCAATTCGCAGCCCGATTGTGTCCGGCTGAGCCTGCAGGGGTCCTGATAGGTGATCTTCCTGTTTAGTTTTTTAAATCCAACCGCTCCCTTCCCGATCTCGGCTTCGGCCAGCTCGAAAATATGGCGTACCTTGAACCCGGTTTCTATTCCGTTTTCGGGATAGTCGCGGGAAAAGGCGCGGTAGCACTCGGGGCATGCCGTAACCAGTTCTTCGATTCCCATGGCCGAAATCATCTCGACGTTTAACCGGGCAAGCTTTATGAAGTTTTCGCGGTCTCCGGACCACAGCAAGTCGTGGCCGCAGCACCTCTCGTTTTGCATGATCGCCGGGCGAATGTCGAAAAAGTTCATGAGCCTTAGAGCATCAAATAAAATATCGCTGGTATGGATCCCCAGGTGGTTTTTAAAAAATGTGTCGAAGTAGGGAGCGCATCCTCCAAAGAATAGGATTTTACTCTCCTGATCGGTCTGAATGTCTGAAGGGAGACCGCTCCAGTGTTTGACCGGGAGCCCGGGGGAAGTCATGGCGCGCATGAGTGAGTGGAAAAACCCTTCGTGGGCGTTAAATTTTCCGTTGGCAGACGACGCGCAGCGCATATCCTTTATGAAATCCGGAAAGCTTACCGCCGACGGACACCGGTCGTAGCAAATACCGCACGTAAGACAGGACCAGATGTCTTCCCGAAGAGCCGGCGAGTCGATGTCTCCGGCCACTGCGGCGTTGGCGATCGCCCGGGGGGAAAATTGCTTGCCCGACAACGCCACAGGACATGCCGAGGAACATTTGCCGCAGTCCTGGCAGGCGTAGATATTGTGCGCGCGGCTGATTGCGGCTGTCGATTGCGCCAGGAGTCCCGGCTCTTTGGCGCGGTTTGCGGCAACGATGACCGTTTTGCCGAGCTCGGCAATCTTCTCTCTAAACGTGGTCAAGTAGTCGAGAAGCTCCTGGTGCTGGTCGGGATGAAACGATCCAAATCCCAGCCGTTCATCTCCTAGCCCCAGCAGGTTGAGGATGCCCCTTGTGTCGTCTATGTTTCTCTGGGCGACGCGAGTCCCCAGCCCGTAGCGGCACGACCCCGGTTCGCACCCGAGAAGCACCACCCCGTCCGCCCCGGTTTCGAAAGCCTTAAACAGCAGCGACTTGGTGATTCGACCGCTGCACGGAATCCTTATCATGTGGATTTCCCGGGGCAGGGGCGCAAGAGCATCCTGGAGCGTCTGGTATGCCGCGTGCGGACTCCAGTTGCACAGAAAAAGAACTATCTTGAGATCGTCATTCATTTGTGGACTATTTCTTCTATCGCCTGTTCGAGAAAACGCCGGTCGCGATAAGGACTGTCCGCGGCGCCGGAGGGACAAATCGAAATGCAGTTGCCGCAGCCCTTGCAAAGGGCTTCGTCGACAGCCGCATACCCGGCCGGCTGAAGACTGGCGTGAAAGCTGATGGCCCTGTAGGGGCAGGCCTTTACGCAACGGCCGCATCCCCTGCAGAGGTCCCGATCTATGGAAACCGTGTATCCCTTGTTCTGCCTCGGGCCGCGCGGCATGATCGTTGCCGCCAGCATTGCCGCCGCCGTGCCTTTTAGCCGGTCGGAGACATTTATGCCGGGCGGACTGGCCAAAAGAAGCCCGGGTATGGAGGTCGCTGCGGGAAGGAAAAACGGTATCCCAAGGCGGCCGCTTGTCTGCATGGTGTATTCGAACTCGTGGGGCGGCATGTCCGGATGAGGCATATAGGCCAGGCTCTTCCTCGATCGTTCGCCCAGTATTACCGCTCCGGCGGTAAAGACCTGGTGGGTGCCGTCCTCCATGCTCACTATTACCTGAAAGTCTCCCACCGAGCCCTTAAGCGATCGGGCGCAAGATCCCGGAAAGGCAAGAACGTTGGGGTAGGCGGGAGCAGCCGAAAGAGGCCTGTCGAGCCCCCCGAACAAAAAGACTTCCATGCCCATCTGCCCCAGGGTGAGAGCGCTTCTTAGCGCCGCTTCGGATTCTCCGATAACCGCTGTCGTAAAGTTGTACTTGCGAGCCGGAGGCGGGAGGGACTTAAGGCGTGCCGCGCGCTGGATCGACCGTCGCAAAAGCCCTTCAAAGCGGCTTATGGCGAGAGTTCGCTCACTCCCCAAAAGGGCCAGCGCCTCGCCTCGCAGGTTGCAGGTCTCGGCCATGGCCCGGGGAATGCCGGTCCCATTAAAGAGGGCGGCCTTCAGCCTGCTTCGCTGGTCGGTGCACGCGCCGCATATAAGGTCCTGCGGGCAGCACACGCAAGATGCCAGAACGAACCGGGTAAGCCCCTTTTCTCGAATCGTTTTCACTATGGATGCCGCGCCTTCCCGCGTGCAGGCCGAAGGAATCGACTCGGCGTACTCCACCGGCAAATTTTCGGGAAGATAGGACAGCATCCTGTCCAGTTCGGGGTCCCAGCCCAGCGAGTCGTTGCACCTGCATACGAAAACTCCGATTCGAAGCTCGGATTCGAGCCGAGGCTCAGGCGGGGAAAACAAAATCCCTCCCCCCTTCATGCGCGCTGTGCCGTCGCCTAGCAAAAGAGCGGTTTCCGCCGCTGCGGCAAACCCTCGCAGCATCATGGCGTAGACGTCAGGTTGGCTGGCCTTCGAGCTGTAGGTGCGGATGACGTCCTCGCCTTTTACGCTCGGAGCCGATGCCGGGTCGGTGAGAATGACCACCCCGGCATGCTCGATCTCTTCTGTGCACTCGTCGGCGTGAAAAACCGCCCCGGCTGCCGAACAGGCTTCCACGCACTCGCCGCACTCGGAGCACACCCCGCACTGGAGGCACCGGGACGCCTCGGAGCGGGCCTGCTCTTCGGAAAACCCCAGTTCGACCTCGGTGGTGAGTTGGAGCCGCGAA
Source organism: Syntrophobacteraceae bacterium (assembly GCA_031292215.1). Lineage (GTDB taxonomy): Bacteria > Desulfobacterota > Syntrophobacteria > Syntrophobacterales > Syntrophobacteraceae > SbD1. The sequence goes on from JARLHO010000172.1 coordinate 24,243, forward strand.
GCCGGATGGCGCTCAGACATCGCTATCCGCCCAACAGAGGCAATCTCCGGGGAAATCTCGGGATAGTCGAGATCATCGCGCCGCTTAAACAAAACAACCTCTTCTGCTCCAGGGACTTCTCCCGCCAAATACCGGTGAACTCCCCTTGCCGCCGCCCGACCGGATGCCATGGCGGTCACAACCGTCGAAGGACCGCTTGTCGCATCTCCTGCGCCAAAGACCTTCGCAGACCGAGTTCTTCCGTTTTCAAAAACCCTTATCAGTCCGGCAGAAGTTGCAAACTCTTCTCCATAACCGCTAAAATCTGCCGGGTTTCCCGTCTGGCCAATGGCTACGACGGCACGCTCAAATTCAAATTCGACAGGATTTGCCCCCTTGACCATAACGGGCCAGGGGATACCATTGGCATCCGGCGGGCCGGGAACGGTTGGAACGAAACGAATGGAGTTAAGCTTTCCGTTTGCCCCGACGAACTCGGCGGCCTTAAGGCCGGTCTTTATCGCTATTCCTTCTTTTGCTGCCGCTTGGACCTCGTGCGCATCGGCTGGGATCAACTCCTCGGGAAACCAGGAGATCAAGGTGACTTCCGCGCCAAGTCGCGCCAGGGTGCGGGCTGCTTCAAACGCCGAATTGCCATCTCCTAAAACCGCCGTTTTCCCGGCGGCCGACTTTATTTCTCCCCGGTGTACCGCGCATAGATACGAGAGGCATCCAAAAACGTTTTCCAGCTCTTCTCCGGGCGCCCCGACTTTTCGATCTTCCCATAATCCCGTTGCCAGAACGACTGCTCGAAACTCCTCGCCGTTCTCGGGTTTAAACTCGGTTCCCAGGTGGAATTGGACCCCAAGCTTATGGAGATCGTCGATTTCCCGGTCGAGAACAGCTCTCGGGAGACGGTGCGGTCCTATTGCGTAACGCAAAAGTCCACCCGGCGCTTTTTCTTTTTCAAAAACCGTGACTCGATAACCCAAACGGACAAGATCGGAGGCAGCGGCAAGGCCCGCGGGTCCGGAACCTATCACCGCAATTTTTTCGGCCCCGGTCCTTGCCGCAGCATGGGTAAACGGCCGAGGCGATGCGCTGTCGGCCAGAAATCTCTTGATGTCTCGTATCGCAAGGGGCTGGTCTACTCCGCTCCTGCGGCATGCCGCCTCGCAGGGGTGGGTGCAGATCCTGCCGCATATGCCCGGCAAGACATTGTCTTTTCGGATCAACTCGAGCGCTTCAACGTATCTGCCCGCCCGCGCAAGGGCCATGTAGCCCTGGACGTTTACCCCGAGAGGACAATTGGCCTTGCAAAGAGGGGTCCTGCGCTTGTCGATGACCGGTCTTCCCGGAAGAGCATGCCGTCCGCCGTAGCGTAGCGCCTTTTTGCCGTCCGGGCCAATCGCTGGACAGACCTGCCAACACAGGCCGCAAAGCGTGCACTTCTCACTATCTATGTAGGTGGGCGCCAACGTATAGCGTATCGAAAATCCCTGGGGAGTGTGTTTGATCGATTTGACCGAAGCCGGAAGAATGAGCCTTGCCGAGGGATTTCTCATTATTCGTAGAAGCCCGGGGCGCTGGGCGTAGTTAAAGCCAACGCCCGTGTCCATTTTCCATGCAGGGGAGGCGAGCTTCTCGTTTAGATCGCCGGCCTCATCGATTAGCGTGACGGGTATCCCCATCTCGCCCAGCTTGTTTGCCGCAGCGATTCCTGCGGGCGTAGCTCCTATAATGCACACCTTTTGAAGGCGTTCCCTGGGGTCTTTCATTCCATTAGCCCTGTTCTTTGTTTTTATTGCCCGCAGCCTTTTTCGTCCGGGCCTTGAGCATCGCCTGCCCCAAATCGTAGCCCTTGGTAAAGGCCGCAATATTGGTTTTCTCCGTCCCCTTTGGCACCGAATCAGCCACCGAGGAGAGCATTCCTTTAAGAGACACGGCCCCGGTAACCGATGTCACAAAACCGAGCATCACGATATTGGCCATCATTTTTCTGCCAAGTTCCTCGGCCATCCGGGTCGCGGGAACCGGGAAAACATCCCCCGATGCGCCCTCCCAGGAACGCACCATGTCCTGGTCAACTATCAGCGTCCCTTCGGCTCTTAGTAAATGATGGTACTTCTCATATCCCGTCTGCGACATGCATACCAGAATATCCGCCGCGCGCACGTAAGGGTAATGAATCGGCTTGTCCGATATGACCAACTGGGCGCTGCACGCGCCCCCGCGCGCCTCCGGACCGTAGGACTGCGTAAAGCTGCTCTCCAGATGGTCTTCGATGCAGGCCGCCATGCCGAGCACCTGCCCCGCAAGCACTATCCCCTGTCCACCAAGGCCGGTTATCAAAATCTCTTTTCTCAAATCAAGCTCCGTTTACTCACCACACACTGCCTTATAGTTTTCAGCATACGTCGGCCTGTCGTATTCGACAAACTTGCCAAGAGTTATCCCATGCTCTAGATCGAGGATCGTTTCGGCGGGGTTTATCCCGTTTTTCACCATTGCCTTTTCCTGGTAAATCTTTAGCATATCGGTTGCTTTTAGCCTGTTTTTGCGGCCGTAACCGGTAGGGCAGGGGGCAAGGACCTCGATAAAGGAAAAACCGGTGCGAGTCAGGGCCTCGGTTATCGACTGGGTGAGGTCGCGCGTGTGGAGCATTGTCCAGCGGGCGATATATGTCGCCCCGCTTGCGTATGCCAGAAGCGGCAGGTTAAATGGCGATTCGGGGTTGCCGCGCGGTGTGGTCGATGTCTTGGCCAGATGCGGGGTGGTAGCCGCGGCCTGTCCACCCGTCATGCCGTAATTGAGATTGTTTACGCAAATCACCGTAAGATCCATGTTGCGTCGTGCCGCGTGGATGAAGTGATTGCCCCCGATTGCAAACAGATCCCCGTCGCCGCTGAAAACGACCACCGTAAGCTCGGGGTTGGCGAGCTTCATGCCGGTAGCAAACGGAATCGCCCTGCCGTGCGTGGTGTGATAGGAATCGAGATTGACATAGCCGGCCCCCCTTCCCGAGCAGCCTATCCCCGAGACCACTGCGGTATTTGCCGGGTCTTTTCCAGTGGAGCTGATCGCGATAAGAGAGGAAGAAAAAACCGTGCCGATTCCGCATCCCGGGCACCAGATGTGCGGTATACGGTCCGTGCGAAGAAGTCCGTCCAGAGGATGCTTTGGAGCCGTGCTGCCGTTCATGGAATATCCTGTATCCCTGCGGGGAAATCAACTGGACGCCGGGGGGATTCCGGCGCGCTCTATTTTGGTTCTAGGTCTGTTCCAGAATTTTTTTGACTATATCCTCGGGCGTTATCACCGCCCCTCCGGCGTGGCCGACAAGTAGGCAGGGCGCCCTGCCTTCGGCGCACCTCTGCACTTCGAGGTGAATCTGCCCAAGGTTTAATTCGACCGTAATGAACCTCTTGACCCGCTTTGCAAGCTCCCGTACAATCTGTTCGGGGAAAGGCCAAACCGTTATAAGTCGCAGAAGTCCCGCTTTTACGCCGCGCTCCCGCGCCTCATCGACCGCCGCAAGACTGCTTCTCGAACTGATCCCGTATGACACCAGGGCTATGTCGGCATCCTCTAGCCGATACCTTTCCACCTGGATTATCTTGTCGAGGTTTCTTTGAATTTTTCCCGTTATCCGCTCGATCATCTCGGCCTGCGCATCGGCGGTCATTGCGGGGTAGCCCCTCTCGTCATGAGTAAGCCCCGTAAAGTGCACCATGTAGCCCTCGCCGGCGTGGGCCATCGGCGCCACCCCGTTTGCCCCGGGATGAAAAGGCTTGAAGCGGTCCTTTCTTCCCTTGGCGCGCGGCCTGGACTGCAGGCTGATCTTCGAGGACTGCGGGATGATCACCCTCTCGGCTAAATGGCCCACGATCTCGTCGGCCATTATCAGCACCGGGATCCGGTAGGTCTCGCTGAGGTTAAAGGCCGTGATGGTCTGGTAGAAAATCTCCTGGGGCGAGCAGGGAGAAAGCGCTATGATCTCGTAGTGACCGTGCGATCCCCATCTGGCCTGCATCATGTCGCCCTGGGCGCCAAGAGTCGGAAGGCCCGTCGAAGGCCCCGCCCGCTGCACGTTTACCAGAACGCACGGGGTCTCCATCGCAATCCCCAGCCCGATGTTTTCCATCATCAGACTAAACCCCGGCCCGGAGGTAGCCGTCATGCTCTTTACTCCGGCACACGATGCGCCGATGATCGCCGCCATCGCGCTTATTTCATCTTCCATCTGGATGAAGACCCCACCGACTCCGGGAAGCCTCTTGGACATGTGTTCGGCTATCTCGGTGGCAGGAGTTATGGGGTAGCCCGCAAAAAAGCGGCACCCGGCGGCCAGCGCGCCTTCCGCGCATGCCACGTCCCCATTTAAAAAATGCTCTCCGGTGAGAACGGCAGGTTCCATAAAAAGACTCACTTGACAGGATGCTCGGAAATTGATTGCGCCGCAGCCTCCACCGAGTAGATGGCGAAGTCGGGGCAAACAGCCTCGCAGTAGTGACAATTTACGCACAGATCGGGCTGCTTTGCCACCGGGGGATGATACCCCCTGTTGTTAAAGCGGCTGGAAGCCTCCAGTACGCCCCTCGGGCAATAGTCGATGCAGTAGCCGCATCCCTTGCACCGTTCCTCTATTATATGGACCACTCCCCGGGTGACTACGATCTGTTCGGTATCGAGGGGAACGCGCCAGAATTTCATCTCTATAACCTCTGCAAGCATAATGGGCGTGGCAGTCGAGTCTCTTTCATATCGGGTAAATCAGAGGGTAAGTCAAGATGAATGATATGGCCAAACCGCGAAAAGAGGCCTTGGGGGGTGATTATTTGGGGGGAGTAACGAGAAAAGCGTCGCGAACCGATGGCGACCGATTAATTTTTGGCCTGAAAAAAGGGCGACTTTGATGGAGCTCGGACACCTTTGCCGTACTAAAAATCCGAAACTCAACTTTCCCCGGCCTAAAAAAAGCCCCGGGTCCAGTTTTTTTCCGCTCTATTTCCAGTTTACCAGGATTTCCTTTCCTCCATTCTTTGCAAGTATCCGGTAACTCAAATCGGGCTGGCGCGAAACGAACTTCTCCAGCGCTTTTTGCTCCCCGAATAGAAAAATACGCCTGCCCGATCGCCACCGGTCGAGCAGTTCTGCTTGCGTAAGTCGAAGCTTGGGGGCTGTCTTGTCGCGTAGTCCGTACCACAGTACGCCAAAGTCGCCGTTTAAAACGTCGACCTGGCGGCCCGTATAGTAGTTGAGGCTGGACCCCAACTCGTAGTTGCCGTCTATGACAATCGTATCTCCCGGCCGGTAATGGGCGCTTATGACCTGTGCGAGCGCTCTGGAGGATAGTACCGGCTCAAAGGCGATCATCCCCGCGTTGTAGCAATGGCAAAGGCCTATCATCATAACGGCAAGGACCGCATAGCTTAGCTTCCACCTTTTTTTACAAGCGAGCAGGAAGGCCGCAAGCGGGCCTGCGATAAGCAGCAGGGCGGTCCGGTATACCAGTGGGGCCAGGTCGTGGAAGGTCGCTGCCGTAAGATCGTGCAAATGTCCAAACGAGAGATTGTAACACTTGGGGTTTGCCGTAAGCGTGTGGGAAAGGGTAAGGGGCCGTCCCAATCCGCGCGCTGTCAGCGCGATCATCGCCGCGCCGGGAATAATTGTGAGCGCAGACATGACGCCAAGGCCGATTAGTCCCCGGCGGCCGGGGGATTTTCCCGAATCGAGCTCCTCCATGCCATGTCCCAGCAGCAGAGCAAACGCGCTCAAAACCGGAAAGGTATAATACTCCTGGGTCGTGCCAAAAGAGAAAAAAAGAAGCACTATCGCGATCCAGACAAATAAAAGCAGCAGGAACTCCTCGCGCTTCCTGCTCTCGCTCTCGCCGGGCAGGGCCTTTTCACTACCTGCCCCCTGTCTCCAGAGATGGAAAGAACGGATCTCGGTAATCCTTCCCCGCACCAGGGCCTTTGGAAAATCGCGGACCAACTGCCACAAAAACGCGCTCCACGGCAGCAGCCACACGACCAGAAGCGCCGAGAAAAGGAGGGGAGGGACCGTGCCGTAATCCTTGGGATAGCGCAGTCCGAGATAGCGCAAAACATGCTCGCGGATAAAATAGAACCACAGAAAGTCACTGTTGGCGAGCGTTGCCGCCACATGCCACGGGGCCGAAACGAGCAGAAACACTATGGTCCCGTAGCCAATCTGGAGCCTCGCTATGACTTTTCGGTTTCCTGTTAAAAGGATGTGGCAGAAAATTATCGCCCCGGGAAATACGATTGCGATCAGCCCCTTCGATAACATGCCAAGGGCTGCGCCAACGTAGATGGCCATGCTCCAGAGATCCACGGGCCCGAGCTTTTTTGGCTCGACCTCCTCGATTGCAAGCCTTGCGTAGGCGTAGAGACAAAAAGTGAGGAAAAAGGTCAAAAGCACATCGGGAAGAAATATCCGTGTAAACGCATAGTGGCCCAGGCAGGTGGCAATCACGATCCCGGAATAAAAACCGGCTTTTTCCCCGAAAAATCTTGCCCCGAACCTGTAGACGAGCAGGATCAAAAACAGGGAAAAGAGTGCTACCGGCAGCCTCACCGCCCAGTCATGGAACCCGAAAGCCGACGCCGAGGTCGCCGCCAGCCAATACATGAGAGGGGCCTTTTCCAGGTACCGGATGCCGTTATCGAGCCGGAGAGTCGTCCAGTCGCCCGTAAGAACCATCTCCCGCACGGCTTCGGCGTGGAAGGAATCAGCGTCGTCAAAGAGCGCGGGGCGTGAGATGGTGGCGATAAAGACCAAAAGCCAGAGGGCAATCAGGATAAACGAGCGCAAAAGTCTGCTTGATCCCATTGCCGCTCAGGCCCTCTGCCTGGAGCGTTCTTCGTATATCAGAAATAAATTTCTCAAATATATCAGGAGTCCCCCGGCCTGCCCCAGGATAAAGACCGGGTCCTTTCTTAGGATCGCGTAGATGAGAAGCAGTCCTCCGCCAAACACGCTGAAATACCAAAAGGACACTGGCACAACGCTTCTTCGCTGCTTCTCGCTGGCGATCCACTGGATCAAAAACCGACTAAAAAACAGTCCCTGAGCGATAAGGCCCAGAATCAGCAGGCAATGGGTCGATAAATAACGGACCGGGTCGCTAAAAGCCGAATACATAACGCTATCCATAAAAAAAGTAAAAGGTGAAAGGGATGGGATGGGATGGCCAATCGGTGAATGACCCATCGGATACCAGCCGAGCCAGGTGAGGCCAAATGCCCTCGAAGCCGCCCACGTACGGATACCGCTTGAAAAAGTTGGCATTATGTTCGGAAAATGAGCCTTTGGGAAGAAAAATTTCCGTCATCGATATCGAAAAGCCGTGGACTTAACAATAATTTACAAAGACTTGTCGGGCCAAAATAGATCAATATTCCCAGTTACCCGTAATTTTTCCGCTCAAAGCCTATCGCCTTGCCCCCGATCATGCTTCTTGACAATTGAAAAACGGGGAAATAATATCTATAGCGTATGTTATGTAATTTATTAAGTACACTCGCTTCACTGTTGAGGAGGTTACGTGTGGATCTGGCCATCTCCGTTCCAGACGAACTTGTCGAACAGATGAAAAACAGGTGGGACGATCTGTCCCGGGGCGCCCTCGAATCCCTGGCCCTGGAAGCTTACCGGGCCGGAGTCATAAGTGAAGCCCAACTGCAGGGGATGCTCGGTTTGCCCTCCTGCTGCAGGCCGTGTTCGACGAGATAGTCCAGTCCCGAAGATCAAATGACGAACGCCGCTCTGATGTGAAACTTCAACCGTGGGATGGGTGAAACGTGGTGCAACCCATCGCTTCGGGGAGTCAATATTTAGCTCCTGAAGTCTCTTGTGAGTGGGCGCCCCCCTCAGCCCACTTACCCTTAACGGAGACGCGCAAGAAGGGGCCAGGCTCGATCGCCCCCCTTTTTTTCAAAGGGGGGTTGGGGGGATTTCAACTCTGTTCGTGCAGCACGGAGTAAACTCCCTCCCTATTCTTATCCCATGCTCATTTAAGATACAAGCGGGGCCGCCGCCTCCGGGGATGCGGTTTGAAGGGAATGAAACTTCGTGTGAATACATCACCCGGCAGGCGGTGCGGACTGCCGTCCGAGCTGCCGCGGGCGCAGCCAGTCGGACAGCTCGGGGCTTGGCAACCCGTCTGCGGCGACACGCCGCTGAAGTTTCGTTCTCTGCTCTAAAACTTTCCCCTCGCGCGAAAAAGTCCTGGAACAACGAGGCGCCCAAGCTCCCGCAACCGTTGGCTCATTTCCTGTACAACCTCAACGTAGAGGTGTTGTTCGGCGTGAGCGATCCACTCCAGCCGAAAACGCTCTTCTTCCACGCCTAGGCCGACCAGCAGGTTCCTTAGCAGGTAAGCTCGCCGCAAGGCCTTTATATTTCCCGATATATAGTGGCAGTTGCCGAGGGGACAGCCGATTACGACCACTCCATCGGCCCCGCTCGCAAAGGCCTTCATTACATAACCCGGATCAACCATTCCCGAGCACAACACGCGCAGGACTTTTATCTGCGCCTTTCGGGGAAGGGCTGTCCGCGAGGCCGAATCCACCGCCCCCAACGGGCACCAGTTGCATACGAACACCATGATCTTGGGTTCAAAGTCTTTGCCCATTTCGTTCCATGTCCTTTCCCGTTTTTGCCTCGCAGGGCAGGGCGAAATTTATGGAGATCGGGAATTCGACAAATTTCGCTTCAGTCTGCCAGCATGGCTTCAATCCAACCAATCATCCGACCCGCCGTGTAGTTGCCAACGCTTATGGCGCCAACGGGACACGCGGCGGCGCAGACCCCGCATCCCTGGCACATCATTTCGTCGATACGGGAGGCTTTGCGGTTGTCATCAAAAGAAATCGCCTGGAATTCGCATAGGTCGACGCACGTCCTGCATCCCATGCATGACTGCGGGTCGACCGAAGCAAGGGTGGCGTCGCCGGCGCTAAGTTGCGCTTTGGAAAGGAACCTGAGGCTGCGCAAGGCGCTCGCTTGCGCCATCGCAATGGATTCGGTGATGTTTCGGGGCGAATGGGCGAGCCCGCACCCAAAGACCCCCCTTCGGGAAAGATCGACCGGGCGCCATTTGGATTCTTCTTCCTGGTAAAAACCGTTTTTGTCGAGCTTAAGACCGAGTACCCGCGCTGGTTCGCCGCAATTGTGAGAAACAACCCCCGTGCTCAGGACCAGCATGTCCGCCCTTATTTGGAATTCTCGGCCAAGGATCGGGTCTACGGCGGTTAAAACGGGCGCGCCGTTTTCCACGACAACCCCCGGTTTTCGCTCGACCCCGTAGGGGATGAAGACAACGCCCTTTTGGCGCGCCAGGGTGTAATACGTCTCAATAAATCCATAGGACATAAGATCTCTATAGAAAATGAATACATCTCCCCCGGGGTTTTTCTCCTTGAGATACAGAGCGTTTTTGAGCGCTGTGGCGCAGCAGATCCTGCTGCAATAAGGACGGGATTTCTCGCGTGAATCGACACATTGCACCATGGCGACCGTCCCGAGCTCTTCTGCGACTATCGCCCCCTCGTCTAGTTTTCTTTCGAATTCGCCCTGGGTTACGATGCGTTCGCTTTGCCCGAAACAGTAGGATTTTGTCGCTGCCTCCCTGCCGCCCGTTGCAACGATGGTCACCCCATGGCCAATCCGCTCGACTGTTGCGTCTTGGTTCATAACGGTTGTGGCAAACCGTCCCACCTGCCCCTCGAACTTTACTACCCGCGCATTCTTGTGAATCCGAATATTTCGGTGATGAATAACTGCTGCGATCGTTTCTGCCAGTAGCCTTTGAGGCTGCCCCCCGTCGAGAGTCCGGCGCAGGTTGAGCAGATTTCCCCCAAGCTCGGAGGTCTTCTCCACCACGTGCACCGGGAAACCGTGGTTTGCTATGGCCAAAGCGGCTGTTAACCCCGCGATTCCACCACCGATCACCAAAGCCCGGGGCTCGATGGCTGCGGAGGGTGTCCGCCAGGGGAGCGTACCGCTAAGCTTGTCGACCCCCAAGGAGATCCTGGAAACAATGTCGCCTCTTATCCGTAGTGCATCCCGGTCGCCTTCGGGCTCAAGGCGAGGGCGCAGGTCGATTACTTCGACCTCACTCGCCTCCAGGCCAAGGTTTTGCGCAAATTGGCGCAGCCTCCCGGCAAAAATATTCGGCACGCAGGAACAAATCAGCAACCGATTGCATTCGCTCCCGGCCACAGAGTCCTTTAGCTCGCTTGAGCCTTCAAAAGGATCCGGGTCCCTTACTATCCGGACCGTCCCAACAGAACTCATTGGAGCGGTTTGCGCCACAATATCGTCTAGGTCCGCTGCCTGCCACATGGCCTCGCCGCAGGCCCAGATCGCCACATAGACTCTGGGGGCCGCCCGGTCGCGATTTCCACCGGCAGCGGGCGCCACCTGTATTTCGGAAATCCCCTTACCCCTGGATGCAAGCAGAAGGGATGCCGCAAGGGATGCGCCATTGGCGGCGATAACCGATTCGGAGATATCGCGAAGACCCGCGAAGGAGCCGCTGGCGAAAATACCCTCCCTCGAACTCCTGGTCAGGGAAAAAGGTTGAGCCTTCACAAACCCCTGGGGGGTTAGGGAGATTCCCGTAATTTCCGCCAGGGCGCGCGCATCGGGTGCGGGCCTCTGGCCCACGGCAAGGACCACCAGGTCGAAAGTCTCGCTAACCATCCCGCCCCCCTGGTCCACGTAGGTAAGGTTTAAATCTCCCCGGGGACTCGATGGTTCGACGGAATGAATGCGACTGCGCACAAAGCGCACCCCGTGCTCCCTTTGGGCTCTATCCCTGTAGCTTTGAAAGTTTTTGCCGTAAGTGCGCATGTCCATATAGAAAATTGCCGCATCAAGTTCTTGGCCGCAAAACTCCTTGGCAAGAACGGATTGCTTTATGCTGTACATGCAACAGGCAGAAGAGCAAAAATCGGCATCTACCTTATGATCTCTTGAGCCAACGCACTGAAGCCAGGCCACCCTCTCGGCCTCTTTGCCATCGCCTGGCCGAAGCAGTCGCCCCTGGTTGGGACCGCTCGGACTCATTAACCGTTCGAACTCGAGACTGGTCACGACATTGGGGTGGTGGTAACAATAATTGCCCTCGGCTGCTGGGCTGTACATCCCGAATCCCGCAGCCAGGATCACCGCCCCGACCCCAATTTGTCGCTCACTGGCCTCCATCGAAAGATCGACGGCCTTTGTCGGGCATGACTTTTGGCATGCGCCGCAGCGCGTACAGGCGTCAAGGTCCACCACGTAGTTGTTGGGAAGGTCGTAGGGGAGCGGAAGATAGATGGCTTTTCGCATCGTCAGGCCATCGTTTAGCCGCTTGGGGACGACCACCGGACAGACATCGGCGCAGCGGCCGCACCCGATGCAGCGGTCTCGATCCACCATGGTGGGTTTTCGCCGCAGCGTGGCGGTGAACCTCCCCGGCTCACCCTCCAGGCCAATGAGTTCGGTTGCGCGCATAACCTCCATATTGTCGTGAGAGACTCCCCTTCGCAGGCAATACTGACCCGGGTCGTCCCGTTCAAAGAGCGGCAGCATCCGGCATATCCCGCAGGAGTCGTCGGGAAACTGGTGATCGAGTCGAACGAGTGTTCCCCCGGTGTAGTTGGCCTTGTCGATAAGTTTTACGCTGTACCCCATGATGGCCAAGTCGAGTGCTGAGCGAATACCGCTGATCCCCGCCCCCACCACCAGGATGGTGTCCAAAATTTCTTGCATGCCAAAACCTCGCGATTCCCGGTCCGTTGCGTGCGATGCATTGTTTTTCAATAAATATTTTACAATAACCGTGCCAAAATGTTTGACAGCCTCAGAAGCTTATATGCAAGCCGTTTGGCGGGAACCATCCATCTTTTTTGCCGGTGTTTGGAAGCCCCCCTTGGGGCGTTTCGCCCCAAGGGGGGCCTCCATGTTGCCGCTTCGAGCCGCCGCTATCGGGATAAGTGAATGAATGTCACTAATTCGTCACTGTTTTTTCATCCTTGAGAAATAGCTCAAAATTGTCGAATATATCCTGCGAAGGAGAAACGAAATGGGAAGGCAACTCGCAACACCGGCTGCGGCGATGAATACCGTGATTGCCAACCGGAAGGCATCTGGTGTAACCATGGCTCTAGACCTCGCTTTTGACAGCTCCCCCGCGACCGACTACGCGCCTGCTAAGACCACCTCTGCGGTCGAGTTGGAGAAGCAGCTAAGGTATTTCAACACCCTTACGCACGTTAAGGACATGCTGGATGCTGTCTCCACCATGGTAGCCGTTGTAAACGACACCAGGCAGATCCTCTTTTGCAACCGCAAGGTGGTCGATTTTTTGGGGGTGGCGGATACATCAAAACTGACCGGCCGGCGTCTTGGGGAAGCCTTTAGCTGCGTCAGGCTCAAGGATGCTCCCAACGGCTGCGGGACCGGCGAATACTGCAAAACCTGCGGAGCGGTAAATGGCATGCTGATGGCCATAGGCGGCGAAGAAAACGTGCAGGAATGCAACCTTATGCGCTACAGCGCGGGAGTGGTCGAAACGATGGAGCTCTCGGTCCACGCTACTCCGCTCGATCTGGAAATCCCGCGCCTTGTCATGCTATCGCTTACCGACATCAGCCATGAGAGGCGCCGAAGAAACCTGGAGAAAATTTTCTTCCACGATATCTTAAACGCCATGAACGGCGTGGTGGGCTATGCCTACCTGCTAAAGGAAGACTGCGCCGGGCAGGCCCCCCCCTTAGTGGATAAGCTAAATATTGCGATAGACCGGGTGGTGGGCGAAATCAATGTGCAGCGAGAGCTTTTGGCTGCGGAAAACAACGAATTGAAGGTGTATCGCTGCTTTCTGGGCGCCCGCGATTTCCTCCACGACATAATCACCACAAACTCTACCCTGGAGGTCGCTTGCGAGCGAAAGATCGTCCTTTCTCCCGATTCGGAAAATATTCCCATCGAAACCGACCCGGCCATCCTGGGGCGAGTAATCGGCAATATGGTGAAAAACGGACTGGAAGCCTGTAAGCCCGGAGAAATCGTCACATTGGACTGCAAAAGGGTGGACGACCTGGTGCGTTTTTCCGTCCACAACCCGAACTTCATGCCCCGAAACGTCCAGCTCCAGGTGTTTTCAAGGTCTTTTTCCACCAAGGGATGCGACAGGGGGCTGGGCGCCTATAGCATGAAACTTCTTAGTGAACGATACCTGAAGGGTTCGGTCGGCTTTGAGTCCGATCCGGACTCGGGCACTGTGTTTTTTGCCCTCTATCCTCTGCGGTTGTCGGGGTAGGACCGATTGTCCCACGCTTAAAACCGCTAACCGGTAGAGGAGGTAATCGTCCCTCCCGCCGTAGAGCTTGATGGCGGACGACACTATACAGATGAAGTCAGGGCAAAAAATGAGATCCGAGACAAGGTTCTCGCAAACTTAGGGTTGTCGGTCTTCCGACCTCGATATTCTTAAGAATATGGACGCAAATCCCCCCAACCCCGGCAGTGGCCGGTTTGGGAACTTGCATGGCTTACAAAATGATCTGGAAATGCAAACGATTTCCGGCCTTAAAATATCAGGGCAGAGGAGAGAAGTGTGCACTTTCCCTTATCCAGCCGAACCCAGCTGCACGACCCGGGAACTGCACGAAGCAATTCGAGATTGTCACATCCCGCTTGGCTGACACTTTTATTACGCTTTGATTTTAGATTGTATACCCTTGTTTTCTTATAACAGCCTTTAGTCAATGATACCGTGTTGTTGTAATGCCAGTACATGTTGGTGTGAATATTATTTATTGCGCGTGCTTGCAAAATCAAAGTTATTGCTGGATCAGCAATTCCCGCAGTGCCGGAAAATCTGCTCAGGACGTAACTCGGGGTTATGAGCTTTCGTAAACGCGACTTCAATTTTGAGGGGCTCCCTCAAAAATACTTCTGAAGGCCGTGTATTCCCGTGTATTCGTGCTGGACA
>JARLHO010000173.1 GCA_031292215.1 Syntrophobacteraceae bacterium
ACAGAGGCACAGAGAAAACTCTTTTTTTTGACCGGCCGGGAGACGACGGCCGGTCAAAAGAGGCTGCGCCTTCGGACGATTACTCTCATCGCTTCCTTGAGGCCGGAGGCGTTAACGTTTATAAGAAACCAAGCAGGATTGTAATAAAGGCGGTGGCAAGGAACGGACCGTAGACGGCGAGCGAAAGCTCGGGGCGTCTCCCGGCCGGTAAAAAAAAGGTTCCTCATCTTTACCCTCCGTGCCTCCGTGGTCGGCTTTTCTTTTACTTAGGCCACGCTACCGGCTCGGCATCTTTTTGAGGTCGCCAACGATGACGACCACATTGGGCAAGGCGAGATATTTGGCGGCAACCCTTTGGATATCGGAGGGTGTAACGGCCTCGATCGACGCGGGGTACTTCTCCACGTAATCGGGGCCAAGTCCGTAGAAGTCGCTCCCAGCTAGAAACCTCGCAAAATTAATGGGAAGACTGTATCGCAGCGGGAAGTTGCCAACCAAAAAGGCCTTTGCCGCATTGAGTTCGGCGTCCGAAACGGGTTTGCGCCGCAAAGTTTGCAGTTCTTCCCGCAGAAGCGCCGCGGCCTCCTTAGCCGAGGAGTTATCCGTCCGGAGAAAAACCCGGAAAGCCCCACCGTTTTTATAGGCTGCCAGGCGGCTTTTGACCGAGTAGACAAGTCCTCTTTTGGCGCCGATATCGGACATAAGGCGGCTTGAGAGATCCCCTGAGTCCAAGATCTGAGTTAGCACCAGAAAGGGATAATAGTCCGCGCTGGTTCTTGCCATTGCGGCGCAACCGACTAGTACCACGGCCTGGGAAACGGGCTTATCGATCGCCACCTCTACGGGCGCCCCTTTGGGCAACGATGTCGGAAAAATGGGCCCCTGAACAGGCTCTGCTTTCCACCCGAGCAGCATGGGAACGATTTTTGCATTTACTTCCGCAGGGGTTATATCCCCTCCGATGACCAGTATCGCGTTGTTTGGCCGGTAGTAAGAGCTATAAAATATGGAAACAGCGCCGGAAGAGATCGTTTCGAGCGATTTTTTCCCGCCCAGCACCGAACCGGCGTAAGGGCCTTGGCGGAAAAGCTCCTTATCGAAAGCCCTGTTTGCCGTCTTTAGCGGGTCGTCCTCCTCTTCTCGCAGACGACCGAGGATCTCGGCTTTTTCCAACCCCACATCGGCAGCAGGAAAAGAGGGATGCTCGACTATCCGGGCAAACAGGCCTGCCCCGACATCGAGGTCTTTTTTTAGCACCTGCATTCCGATCAGGACAAAATCCCTGGTACACTCAGCCCCGTAAGTGGCCCCCAGGTAATCGAGCTTATCGTTTAATCGATCGAAGGAATAATCGCTGGTCCCCAGAAAAAGCGACCTGGCAGTAAGGTTTGCAAGGCCCCCCATGCCCGAGGGATCCATCGAGGAGCCTGCGGCGACGAGCAATTGCATCGTTACGGCCGGGACCGAATGATCCTCGAAAACGAGGAGCTTCAATCGGTTGGGCAATTGCTCCGTTGTAGCTTCCGGCCTTGCCGGACACAGCGAACCGGTCGATAGAGACAAAACCACTGCCAGGACAAATAGGATAGCGGTCTTTTTCGAATTCACGTAAGGGTCCTCCCAGCGTGGTTGATAGGAACCGGGCCGGCAATCGAAAACATGTTTTCCCTAATGGCCCGCGCCGGCGCCGGGGATGGCGCGCGCAGGCGTTTTTACGGGCGACGCCAACGGAATCATGATCCCCACAGTGTCTGTTTGCGCCGAGAAGTACTTTGCTGCGACCCGCTGAACGTCTTGGGGCGTAACGCTACGGATCGAGGGAATGTATGCGCTAATGGAGGCCCAGTCGTAGGCGATTTCATACTCGGCGAGTTTTTTCCCCAGGGACATCATGGATTCATGGTCGAAGACAAAAGAGGCCTCCAACAGGTTTTTGGCCTTTTGGAGCTCCCGGGTTCCCACGGGGGTTTTGCCAAGCAAGCTCAACTGATCGAAGATCGCCCTTTGGACCTCGCCGGGATCTTTTTCGGGAAGAAACGAAGCCACGATAGAGAAAAGGCCGGGATTGCGGGAGGTCAGCTCGTAGTGCGCCGATGTCTCCAGGGCGACCCCTTCCTGGCGGACCAGCCCCTCGTAGAGCCGCGAACTTTTCCCGTAGGATAGAACCGCCTTTATCACCTCCAGCACATAGCCGTCATCGCTTTGCAGGTTGGGAACGTGCCAGGCGAGAGCCAGGTGTCCCACCCTGGCGGGGCGCCGTACGATCACCATCCGTTCTCCCCGCTGGGGAGGGTCCTCTAGTAAATAGTGGTTGGCCGGCGCTTTTTCGGGGATTTTCCCGAACGCCGTTTGCAGTTTTCGTAAAAGCTCTTCTTTCTTGAAATCTCCGGTTACCACAATGAAAGCGTTGGCCGGGCCGTAATATTTGGAATAAAAGGCCCTGACATCTCCCGAGGTCAGCCTCCCGATATCGTCTGTCCATCCGAGGACGGGCCAATGGTAGGGCTCCGATTGGAAGGCGGCCGCATTCAACTGTTCCATGAGATAGGCGAGGGGATTGTCATCTATACGCATGCGCCGCTCTTCCAAGGCGACCATTTTCTCCGTTCGCACATCGCTTTCGTCGATCTTTAGATTGCGCATCCGGTTGGCTTCAAAATCGATGGCGACCCCTATGCGACTGGAAGGAAGCGTTTCGCAGTACCATGCATAGTCGTGGGATGTCCCGCCACTGGCGCTGCCGCCCAACTCGTGGACGGTGGCCAGGAACTTTTCACCGCTCATCGCGCCTATGCCCTTAAACATCATGTGCTCGACCAGGTTTGCAAGACCGGTTTTTCCCGTCGTTTCCCGGTCGGCGCCCGCCCGATACCAGAGCTGGAAACAGACGATGGGGGCCAAGCGATTTTCGAGCATGATCACCTTGAGACCGTTCGAGAGGCGGGCTTCCGAAGCGTTTTCAAACATCGACGCCCCGGGTGCGGGAAGCGAGAGGAACAGGAACATCAGACAAAGCACAAGGGCGCAAACTGCTCGCAACGGCTGACCTCCTCCTGGAAAGAAGCGGAAAAACCACCAGCCCGGCTCTTTTGGTTGCTTCTGCATGACAGAAATTCCAATGCCCCGCCCAACCGCACGCCCCATTAATCGGTTCGAGCGCAGATGGAGACTTGAGGGAGCGCCAAAATTATATTAAGTATGCCCTGTTGTCATAGTTTGAAAAAGAGCCTGGAAATTAACGATTCGATCCTTTGGAGGAGTTGGAATGGCGGACATGGAATTAAGCCTCGAAGAGCTTGCTGAAAAAGACGGCAAGGAAGGAAGGCCAGTCTATATCGCCTACGAAGGCAAAATATACGACGTAAGCCGGAGCAAACTCTGGAAAACGGGCAGCCACATGAAAAGGCATCCTTCCGGAAAGGATCTGAGCGTGGATATCGGCGCCGCGCCTCATGGACCGGAAGTGCTCGAAAGATATCCCCGGGTGGGCGTTTTAAAGCGCGAGCCCGCTCAAGCAAACGAAGAGACAACGTTGTTTGAGCCTGTTTTCAAGAAATTGCCTTTTCTTAGAAGGCACCCTCACCCCATGACCGTCCATTTCCCGATAGCATTCATGCTATCGGCGCCTTTTTTCACTCTCCTCTATCTTATCACCGGCCGGCCGGCCTATGATACGACCGCTTTCCACTGCCTTGCAGCCGGAGTAATCTTTACCCCGATAGTAATCCTCACCGGTTTTACTACCTGGCTGGTAAACTACCGGGGCCGTCCCATGCGGCCGGTAAACATAAAGATAGCCGTCTCCCTTCTCATGCTGGCCGTTTCCCTTGGAGTCCTCATCTGGCGAGAAACGGTCCCGGGCGTTCCGACCAACCTCGCAGGCGCCATTTACCTGCTGCTCATCTTCTCCCTGGCCCCGATGGTCCTGGTGATCGGGTGGAACGGGGCCAAACTGACTTTCCCGGTCAAATGAGAGGCGCCCCCCCTCTTTTGGTGCTTACAATTACCCATACATGCGCCACCTATCTCCTTTTG
>JARLHO010000174.1 GCA_031292215.1 Syntrophobacteraceae bacterium
GTGTCGCCGCAGACGGGTTGCCAAGCCCCGACCTGCCCGGCTGGCTGCGCCGGCGGCAGCTCGGACGGCAGTCCGCACCGCCTGCCGGGTGATGTATTCGCCGAAGTTTCATTCTCGTTCAAACAGCGTCCAAAGACGGGCGGCGCGGCTCATATGAAACATCAGTTGTAGGTTGGGCTAAGCGCAGCGCAGCCCAACAAACAGGAGCGCCGGTTGGGCGCAATCCATCGACTCTTGACGCATCTTTTTTGAAACGTCTGAGTGAAAGTGCCGTGCCCCCCCTCGAATCTTACAATTACCCACACATACGCCCACTTACCCCTTAGCGGAGACTCCCAAGAAGGGGCTTGGCCCGATCGCCCCCCTTTTTTTGCAAAGGTGGGGTTGGGGCCGCTGCAATGACGCGCATGGACCGGCCGGGCTCGCTCGCTCCCCTTATTTGCAACTTTGCAAAAGGAGATAGGTGGGCGTATATGTGGGTAATTGTAAGCCCTCGAATCGGGGTGATGCGCTGCCTAAAGTTTCGTCCTCGATAAAACCCTGTCCCAAAACGGGGCGGCGCCGCTCTTGCCCGGGTCGCACCCATGGTGAGGAAAACCCGGGACAATCGCTTTAAAATTTAGCGGATCCTCCCGGGGTTTTTTTCTTTCGCCGCACCTCGCCAGTGGATGGGCAATGCGTAAAAGTATTAATTGCCGGCTTGATTTGAGGCACGCCGCTTTACTGCCCGCGCCAGAATACAACGAGCAGGTTGTACAACAAATGTGCTGTAGACTATTTGCTTTTTGCCTCGCCTGAATTATACAACCAATACGATGTTGTACATCGATCCGGTTTTATTTACTGGAGGGGCCATGGCCGATTTTATCGTAGGTAGTTATCTCTTGGACCTTGGCGATGCATCCGAGCGCGGGATGTCGAAGATGGAAATAGTCGCCCACTGGATGTCGCGGCAGGCGGGGGGCAGGCTGGAAAGCGAACCGCGCTCAGCAACATTTCGCAAATCTATCACGCTCGGGGAGATTACGAGAAGGCGCTGAACTACCTGGAACAGTCGCTTGCAATCAGGCGGCAAATCGGCGATAAGGCCGAGCTCTGCATCACCCTGTTCAATATGGGGCATATTCACATGCAAAATGAGCAGTTTCAGGATGCTCTAAGCGCCTGGGCGGAGGCATATACGATCGCCAAATCAATGAACCTGGCCCAAGGGCTGCAAGCTCTGGCGAAACTCGCCCCGCGGCTGGGCCTGCCCGAAGGTCTCACCGGCTGGGAGGAGCTTTCGCAGCAGGCGCAAGGCGCCAATTCGTCTCCCTCCGGGACAACCCAGAAACCATGAAAAGTATTCTTCCCTTCTTAGCCCCTTCGCGTCTTCGCGTGAGAAAATTTTTCCCGCCCTCCGTCACCGCCTCCGTTACCCCTCCGCTAACCCCCGGGTCCAATCCTATCGTAGAACCCTTCCCGCCACCCCGTGAAATTTCCCGCGCCTATCGCTGCGCGCATCTGCGCCATGAGGTCCAGGTAGAAGTAAAGGTTGTGGATGGTGTTTAGCCGATAGGACAAAAGTTCGCGACAGATGTAGAGATGGCGAAGATAGGCGCGCGAAAATCGCCGGCACGTATAGCAGCCGCACTCCGAATCGATGGGGTCGGGGTCGTCTGCGTAGGCGCTGTTTTTTATATTGAGAACGCCCCGGTAGGTGAAAAGGGTCCCGTTTCGCGCATTTCTGGTGGGCATGACGCAGTCGAACATATCGATCCCGGCGCGCACTCCTTCGACCAGGTCCTCGGGGGTCCCAACGCCCATTACATACCGTGGCGCACCGGTTGGAAGCAGTGGTGCAAGACGATTCATGACTTCTAGCATCTGCTCTTTGGACTCGCCAACCGAAAGGCTCCCGATCGCATAGCCGTCAAAGCCGATACGGACCAGATTTTCGAGGCACATCTCGCGAAGGTCGGTAAAAACGCTTCCCTGCACGATGCCAAAAAGGGCCTGCCCAGAACCCTTGGAAGCCTCCTTGGACCGCTCCGCCCACCGGATCGTCCGCTTTACGGATTCGGATGCGTACTCGTATGTGACCGGATAGGGCGTGCATTCGTCAAAACACATCATGATGTCCGAGCCAAGGTTTCGCTGTATGGCCACGGCGGTCTCGGGGGAGAGAAGGCGGCGGGAGCCGTCGATGTGGGACTGGAATTTTACGCCTTCCTCTTCGATTTTGTTAATCCTCGCAAGGCTAAAGACCTGGAACCCGCCGCTATCGGTTAAAATCGGGCGCTCCCAGCCCATGAATTTATGAAGCCCGCCAAGGCGGGCCACTCTCTCATCGCCCGGGCGCAAACAGAGGTGATAGGTGTTTGCCAAAACGATCTGCGCCCCAAGTACTTCGAGCTCGTCGGGCGAGATGCTCTTTACCGACCCCGCCGTTCCAACCGGCATGAATATCGGCGTATCGATAGCGCCCCGGGCGGTTTCGATGCGCCCGGTTCGGGCGTTGCTTTCCCTGTCTTCGGAAAGGAGCTGGAATTTCATGTACTCTCTTTTCGTTTAGTCGCCGTAGTCGCCGCAGATTACAGGATCAGCATTGCATCCCCGTAGCTAAAGAAGCGGTACCGCTCGCAAACGGCCTCCCGGTAGGCGGAAGCTATTTGGCTTCGCCCCGCGAAAGCCGACACCAGAAGTATCAGGCTGGACTTTGGGACATGAAAGTTTGTGACCATGCAGTCAACGACTTGAAACCCGTAGCCCGGGTAGATGAAGTGATCGCACATGCCGGAAAACGGCCTCACTTCGCCCTGTTGGGCAAAGACCCACTCAAGAGTTCGCACCACGGTCGTTCCGACGGCGACAATGCGCCTTTTTTCGCCCTTTGCCCGGTTAATCGCCCGGGCGCTCGCCTCGCCTACCTCGATATACTCGGAGTGCATCCGGTGATCGCGAAAGTCTTCGCACCGTATGGGCGAAAAAGTGCCGTAACCCACGTGAAGAGTCAGCGCGGCGAGCTCTATTCCGGCAGCGCCCAGTTCGTGTAAAAGAGATTTGGTAAAATGCAAACCGGCAGTGGGCGCCGCAATCGCTCCGGGGTGTTTTGCGTATTCGGTCTGATAGCAGATAAGATCGCCTTCAGACTGTGCTCCGGCATCCCTTTCGATATAGGGCGGCAAGGGGGTGCGGCCGATTCGGTCCAGAAGATCGACCAACTGCGTTGCTCCCAAAAACCTCGCTTGGACCAAGCCATCCCCGGAGGCCGAAACCACCTCTGCGCGGATGCCTTCGGAGAACTCGATAATTTGTCCCTGGCGAACGGGCTTGGAGGCTTTTGTCAGGCAGCGGTAGCCCCGGGTTTCTCCAAGCTCTGGGTCCTTATACGGGTCCAGGACCAAAAACTCGACCCTGCCTCCCGTTTCTTTTCGCCCCACGAGCCGCGCGGGAACCACCCGCGTGTCGTTTACAACCAATAGGTCGCCAGGCCGTAAATACTGACCTATTTTATCGAACCGGGAATGTCGGAGCGTGCCCGCGGACCGGTCCAAAACGAGCAGGCGGGACAGCTCTCTTGCAGGGGCTGGATGCTGGGCTATTAACTCGGGCGGCAGCTCGTAGTCATAATCCTCGATCCTAAAGGATGCGAGTTTTCCTTCCGCCATGTTTTGCTGAAAATCCATACCGATACCGGGGCCTCGAAGCGATTTTTCTTTTTCCCCATGCCCCGAAGACGGACCGGGATTGCAGCCAAGTATAACGCATCGAGTCGGCGAGGTAAGCAAGAAACGGTTCCCCCCCCCGGATAAAATTCCTCCCCCCCTCGGGGCTGTAGACGAAAACAGTCGCGCCCGCATCTTTACCAAGTCCCATACAAGCCGCGCCGCCACGTCCTCGGATGCGGTTTGAACGAGGATGAAACTTGACGTTTCCTATACGATTAATTTGTTGGGCTGCGCTGCGCTTAGCCCAACCGACCGATGCAGCTTTCGGAAAAGAGGTGTGAATTATGAGAAGCATGCTCATTATGGTTCTGGCGGCAGGTTTGGCTCTTTTGCCGTATGGGGCGCCGGTCGGGGCGCAGGAAAAGACGTCCTCCGAAAGCCCGCCGATCGAGCACCCCCCGGTGAGCGAAGGCCAGTTTGCCGTAAGGCTTGCGGAGGCCCTGGGGGTAGCGTCTTCCCGCGAGAAAGCCGCCGCGGAAGACTCTTTGGCCCGGGCCAACATCGCGCCTCGAAGCGGATGGGTTTCCGACTATCCCATGACCCCCGATATTATCGAAGAAGTGAGGCAAAGCGCCTCGATGTCGGCCTCAGCGGGCGGACTCAATATGTCGGAAGCAGGTGCGGCCCGCGCCGTAACCGGGGTGAGCGCCGCGATGAACCTCCCCACCAGGTCGGGGGGCCAATATGGGCGATCCGGATATAGTTTGTCTAGCCATTCCACGAGTTCCGAATACGAATCGGCCCGGCAGAGCGCTCCGCCCCCGGAGGCCCCAGCCCTCGGCGCACCGGTCCGTGCGCGTTCTTCGACGTTTGCCGGGGAAGGTAGAGCCGCCGGCACGGCGCGGTTTAGCTCCTCGGGCGAACGGATCCCCTTGGAGCGATCAAACGCAAGGAACCCGGTCTCGACCATGAGAAATCTTCGCGGCTCTTACGGAGGCCCTTCGGGGAGGGACGGCCGGTATGGCGCACACCCCTACTCCGGCGAATCCGCATTCAGTGGCGGCTACCAGGCGGGAGGCACGGGCGGCGGCGGCCGCTAAGGACCGGTGGATAGGGGAATGGTTAAACAGGTGAGCAGGCTTTTCGATTCACCCATTCACCCATTCACCGACTCACCGACGCTTCTCACC
The DNA here is from genome assembly GCA_031292215.1 of Syntrophobacteraceae bacterium. GTDB lineage: Bacteria > Desulfobacterota > Syntrophobacteria > Syntrophobacterales > Syntrophobacteraceae > SbD1. The sequence continues at coordinate 4,841 of JARLHO010000174.1, forward strand.
TCCCGGTCTGGCAATCTTTTTTGGAAAGCTCCGCGTTGAAAAGCGCGTAAAAATTCCTGTGCTCCTTTATCAATCGGGCGAAGAGCACCTTTGCCTTATCGAGGTCGTTTACGTTCAAGATGAGATTGACCCCGATCCTGAAAGCCAGCTTTGCATCCATACTGGTTTTTTCCCTGCTGAGAAGACACAGATAGAATTGTCTTCTCTGGTGCATGGGAAGAAGCTGTATGTGGTGGAGGACGAGATTTTCGGATTCTTTTTCGGAATTGAAATTCTCATCGAGCACGAGGAGATCGTAGGAGTTGTGGTGGAGCTTTCCCAGGGCGAACGCGGGGCGAAGGGCATGGATGACCCAGAAGTCCAGTTCCTGGAGCACTTGCACGATGCGTTGCCCGCGTTTAAGATCGGTGTCGCAGAGAAGGGCGGTCCTAACGCCTTGATCGACGACATCGATTGCATTTGCGTAATCGAGCAGAGGGTCCGCCGGATTTTGCTCCGAAAGGCAAAAAGGGCTCTTTTCCGCCTCGGCGGGCCCATTTCTCCCGAGGATTTCCAGGGGGGATTTGCACCTTGGGCAAAGCGTTTTGAGCGGCTTATCTTCCGGTATTTTTTCGTCCGCAACGTTGAATTCGACCCGGCATCCTTTGCATTGAATTCTCACTGTCTTTCTCCAGTCAATCGAGGTATCTATTCCAGGCGCGATGCTTTTGGGCTATAAGTAAATCGGCAGAAGTCAGGAATCGGACTACTGAAAATTGCAATTTTTGGGCCTTAATGACTAATTTTAAGGCAGAGCAGTTTGGCACGTCTTCCCCCGGGACGCCCGGAAACGATGAAAAGCCGCAGGTCGGGCTAAGCGCGCCCAACAGGAACTTTTCGAAACAGCAAAGGAAGCTTTATGGATTTCCTGGAACCCGAAGCATTTTTCGAGTTGGCGACATTTGATCACCGCGATCTTTTCGCCGACTGCAAGTATGTGTGGGACGCCCTGGGCAGGATAGGCGGCTACCTGGAACAGCACCTGGGGGCAAACGTTGCCGGGGTAAAGTGCTTTAAGCGTCCACTCCCGCAAACGGTTGTGCTGTGGCGGGGAAAGACCCTTACGGAAGGCTTTGAGATCCTCGGCGGAGACACGAGGAAGGGGCAATTCCAGGTCCTTATCGAGGGCGAGGAAACAACCGAGGCTGCCGTCTTATGGGAAGGCAGCGTGCTGTGGGACGAGTCGGTCTATATTGGCCCCGGGGCGGTCGTCGAACCCGGCGCCCTGGTACAGGGGCCGACGGTTATCGGGCCGCACACCGAGGTCCGCCATGGGGCTTACGTGAGGGGAAAGTGCGTCGTGGGCGCCCGATGCATCGTGGGCCATACCACGGAAATCAAGTCGAGCGTAATGCTTGACGGCGCCAAAGCGGGTCACTTCGCCTATGTGGGGGACTCCGTAATCGGATGTGAAGCAAACCTTGGCGCCGGAACCAAGCTTGCGAATCTCAAAATCAGGGAGCAGTCCATCCGGGTCATGGCCCACGGCACGCGGATAGTGACAAATCTTCGCAAGTTCGGGGCAATTTTGGGCGATCATGTGGAAACCGGGTGTAATTCCGTGACCAACCCGGGGACCGTTCTGGGCAAGGGGTGCCAGGTATTTCCCTTGACCTCCGTTCGAGCCGGCTACTATGAACCCAATTCCGTCATCAGAGGTTAGGGGCGAGGAGGCGGCCGCCGGGGTCATCGACTATTTCCGCAACCGCTTGGAGGATTGCAGCCAGGCGAGCCCCTATCGGCGCACGGCCTCCGGCGCCTGGGCCGCTTCGCGGCCCGAGTACCTGTTTAGTTTTTTTAAAATGGTGAACCTTTCGGGTTTCGGTCTTTTCATAGATCTGGGCGCCGGGGATGGAGTCGCCTGCTGCGTTGCGGGTCTTTTTACCAGGGCGCTCGGCATCGAGTCCGACCCCCTCCTGGCAGCGGGGGCGGGACGCGCCGCCCGCCATTTACACCTCCAGGATCGCGTGGGCTTTATTTGCGCCGATTTTCTCGCCCAGTCCATTGGCAAAGCCGATTGTCTCTACGTCTATCCCGATAAGCCCATCTACGCCATCGAAAACGCCCTGGAGGGCTGGGGCGGGACGCTTCTTGTCTATGGGCCCCATTTCCCGCCAAAGCGATTTTCGCTTAAAAAAAAGCTCCGGTTGGACATGGAGACGATGTCTGTCTATTCCGGACGGTGAATGGGAGTAAAAGATGGCCGAGAGCGCTAAAAAGAATGCAACCTATGAAGATCTTTTCACTATTCCCGAAAATACGACCGGAGAAATCATCAATGGTGAGCTTTTCGTAACTCCCAGGCCATCGAGGAAACATACCTATTCGACCTCGGTCTTGAACAGTAGGATAGGACCTCCCTATCAATTCGCGGAAGGCGGGGGACCCGGGAGTTGGATTATAATCGTGGCGCCGGAAATTAAGCTTGGAGAAAACATCCTGGTCCCCGATCTTGCCGGCTGGAAAAAGGAGGGGTTCCCGTTCGAAGAAGACACCAACTGGATTTCGGCCGCTCCCGACTGGGTCTGCGAAATCCTCTCCCCGGGAACAGCCAGTCTCGATAAGAGCTGGAAAATGCCCGTTTACGCCCTGCACGGGGTTGCCTGCGCATGGATAATCGATCCGATGGCGATGAGAACCCTCGATGTGTACGGGCTCGCGCAAGGAGGCGGGTGGCGCCTCCTTGCGAGCTATGGTGAAAATGACCTGGTGCGGGCCAATCCTTTCGAAGAGATCGAAATAAAGCTGAGCGATCTGTGGCTTGAAAACCGGGGGGCGCAGACCCAACAGCCTTGAAGACTCAGCTCCGCCTGCTTTTCCCCCGACACTTGCCGCCTTCGGCCGCCTGCCTCTAGAATAAGTCGGCGAGATTTCGCCTCGGCCGGTTCTTCCAATTGCCCCGGTGATAGGCGTAACTAGCCAGGATAGGCACGGCGATCGTGCCCTCGCAAAAGACCATCTGGTCGTTTCCCGATTCCACCTTGCCCCAGGATCTCGCTTCCTTGAGGGTGGAACTCGAACAGGCCCCGTCGCGTGAATCGGCGACCGTCACCTGGATTGCGTACTTGTGCATGGGAACCTCTTTTCCCAGCACCTCGGCGCAGATAACGACGTCCTGTATGAAATTTTTCGGAACCCCGCCGCCTATTATCAAAAGTCCGGTGTCGGAGGATTTGATCTTTATCTGGGTGAGCTCCCGGAAGTCCTTAACCGAGTCAATGGAGACATGGCCCGAAGGTCTTTGGGTCTGGTGTTGCACCAGGCCAAACCCGGCGCTCGAATCGGAAAAGGCCGGGCAAAAAATCGGAACCTTGTTTTCAAAGGCGCACTGGATGAGCGAATTTTTCTTCTTCGCGTTCGAAACGAGGTATTTACCCATTTCTTTTATGAACTCGCGCGAGGAATACGCCCCGGGCGGGAGTTGGTCGGCAATTATCTTGGTCGTCGCGTCGCATTCCTGCAGTTCATTTTCATCGATGTAGGTATCGTAGATTCTATCCACATACGCATCTCTTAGCAGGCAATCGTCGATTTGCGAGGTCCCCTTGTAGTGCCTGAAGCCGAGCGCCTCGAAAAAATCCATGTCGACAATGCTTGCCCCGGTCGAAACCACGGCGTCGATCATGTTATACCGGATGAGGTCGCTGTAGACCGCCATGCAGCCGGCGGCGCTGGTGCTGCCGGCAAGAGCGAGCACGATGGTGCAGGCCGTATCGCCTACCATGCGGTCGAAAATCATCGAGGCGTCGGCAAGCTCCCTGGCGCTAAAGGACATCTTGCTCATCGACTCGATCATGCCGATCGGGTTAAAACTGGTTATGTCAATATGTTCGATAGTTTCGGTTAAAAGGTCTTTTTTGAGCATCGATCTGAAAGGCTCCTCTCGTTTTTTCGTCTAGTTATCCCCGTGTCTTAACCATTTTCAATGCTTTTGCATTACCGATCTTTCCTGGACACCCGCCAGGGGATCTTAATGCTTTGATCCTGACGTCTGGTTTTATTGGTCAAATTGTCAAACTGCTGCTGCGTCAAGCAGCCCCGGGAGTGCAGATATTCGAAAAATTCGAACGGATGACAGACTCTGCCCCTCCCAAGTTCTCATAGAGCGACCATCGCCGCGTGTTTGTCCCGTGCGACAAGGACCGGATCATCCCCCATATGAGTCAACGCCCCAGGCTATGCTCTGATCTTCTGCCAGATTTTTAGTGCTACCCGGCCCGGTCCGCAAGTGATCATATAAAATGGACCAGGCTTCACTATCGGATGTAACAGAGAAGGACTTGATAACAGTAGCGGTAGTGGCGGGGGATTTTACGGCAAGAAGAGCCTGCCTCCGTCCTGAGCCGTCCCGGTCGGTCGCCTTGGCGGTCTCATCGGCAAGCATCAATCCGACGACGTCAGGCCAACCGGCGAGGTCGCTCGGTGGTACCTCACAGGCCAGGTCGTTAAATACCATGTCGTCGAGTATCCACTTCACAAAACCTACCCCCACGAGAGCAGCTCTTTGGCGCGCCCAAATGAAATCGCAGATTCCTCAAAAGCCTCGATCACCATTTTTGCAGCGAATCCTTCCATGAGGGGCGACAGGTTTTCCTGAAGCTCGGGATAGGCAGTTAATGACCGAGGGCAGACAGGCTCCGTCTCGAACCGTTCCATGTCCATAGCCGGCTGAATGTTCATTTCAGCCAGATCAAAAGCAATTTCGGATTCGATCAGCCTGCAGTTCTTGGCGTGCCAAATTGCCCCCTCAAATGACAGGCCCCAATAAGAAGCCAGTTCATACACCAGATGAGGCGGTTCTGTTGGTAGATTAACAGTTTGTGCCCACTCGTGAACCTGTTTTCGGGGCGCCAGGAAAGCCGGAGCAAATCCACGAGCCCGTTTTTCTATCGCATCCTGCAAATTACTACATATGGGGCATGTGACCCTTGTGGCAATGTCGGCTTTGCCGCCGTCATGGAGCAAATGGCACATTTCGTGAGCGAGGCAGGCCCGACGAGAGAGCTTGTATGCAACCTTCGTAGCGCCGGTATTTAGCAGGATCACGGGGACAGCGCCGTATTCCCGGATACTCGCCGCTTCGATCTCGGAGGTTGAGAACCTTACGCGAGCGACGTGCACACCCAGCTCTGCAAGCGCTCTTTCGAGCTCGACTGCAGGCCCTTCATGCGGGATTAACAAAGCCCTCGCAGCCTCGCCCAACTCGTAGCCCTCCTCCCGGGGGGGCAGGTTCGTTGAAGGGGCGCGGAGATTCCTATACTGGCCGAACGGAAGCGGTTTGCCTTGTGCGGCCATCACTTCTGCCAACGCCATGCCGATTTCGGACGCTGTGGCCAATAGCCCCAGGTCGTTAGAGGTCAGGACGTCATGGCCTTCCAACGCAGAGCGAAAACGCGTTACGCTTCGCGTTGGAGTATCACTTTCACCGTGAAGTAGAGCCGCGGGAGAGATGGCCAGCCCCCTGCAAATTCGTTCGAAATCAAGGGCTGAAAGATCGCTCCTTGTCTCTTTATCCTCCAACCAGTCGGGTGCTTCGCCACACCACCGGGCGGCTTCTCGCCTATCGGCGCCGAAAGCCTCCCTTCGCTCGCGGAGGAGTTCGCCTATTGATTTCATCGGAAGCACCTCTTGCCACTATTAACCGTGCCGGATAACGAATGTCCAAAAAACACGGACTGCTTCAGGATAGGCAACTCTTCGGATACTGTCAATATTTTCCGCCGGATCGTTCTCTGTCCCGGGAGCTGCGCCGGGTCCTACCCCGCAACCGGGAGCAGGCTTGGCGAGTCCGGGTCGTGGCGGGCGTGGTTGGCTTTGGCGCGCTCGAAGCTGGTTGTCGCATAGCAGTAGCTGCACCCGAAAAGGCAGGTGTCATACATTCCGATGTCCCTGCTGGCCGCGCACCCGCATTCCTTTCTCTGATACGGGTCCTTTTTAGTGGAGGCCTCCATCCCGAAAAGCTTTGAGATCAGCTCGGCATCGACACAGCGGGAAGGCTTTATGCCATAGGCGGAATAATCCTCTCCCGTGGCGCAGGAAAACATCTGCATCCCGTTTTCACCGGCAATTTGTGCGATGGCGCCGAGCAGGCCGCGAACCTGCGGGTGGCTAAAATCGATCCTGTCGCGCCACCCGGGCGCTGCTGCCTCCATTCGGGCGCGCGCCTTTTGGTAAGGCTGGACAAAGCTTATCACGCAACGTTTGGCCGCCCCCCGAAGCTCCCCTGCCAGCCTGCGGAAATTTCTCTCATGAAACCCGACTCCGCTAAGATCGCTTAAAACTATGGGGTCGTAGCGCCAAATGGTTTTCTCGGGCCCCACCCGCGCCGAGAGCTCCAAAAAAGTTTTGATGGAACGCCGCGGCGATGGCGCCCCGGGGTCTATCCCGCGCGGGTAGCCGACCAGTGTGAAAAGAAAATAGTATCGCAACCCCAAGTCGTCTAATTCTCCCAGGTGTTTTATCAGCGGGTGCGGGTCGCGGCTCCAAAAAACGAAGGCATCGACTTCGGAAGCGCTAAGGGCCACCCTGGAAGTCTGCTGCGGATTAAACGGATTGGGCACAAGGCACCACCCCGCGCGCACCCGGTTTACAAACCACTTCGAGTAAAAGGCCGCAATGTCTGTCCGCCGGCTTACGCTCACTATCATTTTCCCGAACTCCCCCGGCGCCGGCGACAAAAGATCCTTCCCGGGCCAATCGCCCCCGCATTATAGTCGCCCGTCATGGAAAAGATAATTCCTCCTCAAACGATCGCGGGCGACTTTATAATATTGACTTACACTTTCAAAATATTAGAAAACAAATAGGGGGGGGAGACAAAAATGAAAACCGATCCCAAAAAATCGGAGCGATTTCGAAAATCGACTACCGCCATTCATGCCGGAGGGTTGGAACGCAGCATCTATGGAGAGATGTCCGTTCCCATATTTCAAAGCTCGACATTCGCTTTTCCGAGCGCAGAGGACGGGGCCGCCAGATTTTCCGGGGAAAAGCCCGGCTATATATACAGCCGGTTGGATAATCCGACGGTGAACGCTTTGGAGGAAAACGTCGCAACCCTTGAGGGAGGCTTTGGAGCAGTAGCCACGGCCACCGGCATGGCTGCTGTCAGCTCGGTCTATCTGTCATTTCTTGGCCGGGGAGACCACGTCGTTGCCGCCAGTTGCATCTACGGGGCTTCGCGGGTGATTCTTGAAAGCGAACTCAGCCGCTATGGAGTCGAAGCAACCTTTGTGGACAGCTCGGATCTTGTAAATATTGAAAAAGCCATGCGTCAGGAAACCCGGATGGTTTTTGTAGAAACACCCATGAACCCGAGCATCAGGCTAACCGATCTTGCGGGCGCTGCGGCAATAGCCAAAAAATACGGTTCAGACCTGGTCGTCGACAACACCTTTGCCAGCCCATACCTCCAGCGGCCCATCGAGTTTGGCGCCGATATCGTTATCCACAGCCTCACCAAGTTTATAAACGGCCATGCCGACGTGATCGGTGGCATGGTGGTAGCTCGGGACCAGGAGCATTATGACCGGGTAAAGAAGGTGGCAGCCCTTTTTGGAAACACGATGGACCCGCATCAGGCATGGCTTATACTGCGCGGCTCGCGCACCCTGGCGCTAAGGGTCGAGCGGGGGCAGGAAAACGCGATGAAGCTTGCCCGCTTTCTTGAGTCCCACCCCAAGGTGTCCTGGGTGAGCTATCCCGGTCTTTTGAGCCACCCGCAGCATGAACTGGCCAAACGCCAAATGGACGGCTTCGGTTGCATGATTTCCTTCGGGGTCGAAAAAGGACTCGAAGGCGGACTGACGCTCATGAATAACGTGCGCCTGATCGCCCTGGCGGTCTCGCTCGGAGGAGTCGAATCCCTTATAGAACATCCCGCCTCGATGACCCATGCCTGCATAGCGGCGGAAAAAAGGCGCGAGGCTGGAATTCTTGATGAACTGGTTCGGCTTTCGGTTGGGTGCGAGGATTTCGAAGACCTGCGAGACGATCTGGACCAGGCGCTAAACCGGATAGGCGAATACAAAATCAAAATCACACCCCTCGAGGCGGAAATGGAGGCCTTCGAGGAGCCCGGCTGCTAGAGGGTCCGGTGAATCGGTGAATCGGAAAAAGCCTGCTCACCCATTTACCGGCCTTGCCTTTTTTAGTTACCACCCCTTCGAACTTATTGTAAAAACCACCTATCCGTACTATCATTAATATCCTTTTTTTAATTTGCCGGTAAACGGTTCGAATTCTCTTAAAATTCAATCGGGAAAATGTTTTGAGCTATGCGTGAGTCTGTAAAGAGAACCGAACTGTTCAGCCGATGCAGGCGCGTGCTGGTAAAGGTGGGCAGTGCGACCGTAACGGGCTCTAAGGGGCTCGACCGGGCCATGATTCACCGGCTAAGCGATCAGATCGCCGAGCTTCGCCGACGCACTCCTCGAATCGATATACTTGTCGTCTCCTCGGGCGCCATCGCTTCAGGCATGTACAGGATGGGGCTTGCCGAGCGTCCTCGCTCGATTCCCCACAAGCAGGCGGTGGCAGCCGTTGGCCAGGGCGCTCTTATGGAAGCCTGGGAGGGCGCCTTTGATAAATACGATCTGCTCGTCGCCCAGGTGCTTCTAACAAGCGAAGATCTTGCCAACCGGCGCCGCTATCTCAATGCCCGAAATACGCTCGAAACTCTTCTTTCATGGGGCATTACCCCGATCATCAACGAAAATGACACCGTTGTCGTCGAAGAGATAAAGTTTGGGGATAACGACAATCTGTCCGCCCTCATCGCCGGGCTGGTAGGGGCCGATCTCGTTATAAACCTTACCGACACAGAGGGGCTATACGACTGCAATCCGAGGCGGGATCCAACCGCCAGGCTGATTCCCGTCGTACACCGCGTGGACCGCACGATCCTTGCCTGCGCGGCGCCCGAGCCTGGTGCGGTGGGCACCGGCGGCATGCTTAGCAAAGTCAACGCCGCCCGCAAGTGCCTCGCCCTGGGCATCCCGATGATCATTGCGCCCGGAAAGCACAGAGACATTCTTTTACGCCTCTTTGAGGGCGAAGAGCTGGGCACGATGTTTGTGCCCAGGAACCGGGCCTGGTCCGGCAAAAAGGTCTGGCTCGCCAATCTGCCCAAACCCTCCGGAGAGATCACCCTCGACGACGGGGCCGCTGCTGCTCTGATCGAGCGGGGCCGCTCGCTTCTGCCCATAGGGATAAGGGAGGTAAGGGGAGTGTTCGGGGTCGGCGCTCCGGTGCGGTGCCTTGACCGGTCCGGAAACGTGATCGGAATCGGGCTTACCAATTACAAGTCCACGGAAATCGAAACCATAAAGGGCTGCCACAGCGATGAAATCGAAGGCCTTATCGGTTATAAGCATTCCGATGAAGTGATTCACAGGGACAATTTCGTCCTGACCGGCGAGTCCGCCCAGGAGCTATGAAATCCCACGCGGAGGAATTTATGCGGGAGCAAATTTTGGAGATGGGCAAAAGGGCCCGCGAGGCCTCTCAGGCCATGGCTACGGCCGGCAGCGACATAAAGCGCCAGGCTCTCGAGGCGATGGCCTCTGCCCTGGAACTCCAGCGCGACGCAATTGAGGCCGAAAACCGCAAAGACGTGGAAGAGGCCGAGCGAAAGGGACTGGCAAAGCCCAAGATAGACCGGTTGATCATCGGCCCTAAGGTTTTAGACGAGATGATCGAAGGACTAAAAGAGGTCTCGAGGCTCCCGGACCCGGTGGGAGAGATCACCCGGATGTGGACCAGGCCAAACGGGCTCCAGGTCGGTAAGATGCGCATTCCGCTGGGGGTTATCGGCATCGTCTACGAATCGCGCCCCAACGTTACGGTGGATTCGGCGGCTCTTTGCATAAAGGCCGGAAACGCGGTGATTTTGCGCGGAGGCTCGGAGGCTTTTCACTCCAACAACTGCCTTGCCGCTATTTTAAAAGAGTCGCTCCGGCAGGTGGGACTTCCCGAAGACGGCGTGCAATTTGTGGGGACGGTCGACCGCCAGGCGGTGCTCGATCTTTTGGGCCTGGAGGAGTACATAGACGTCATGATCCCTCGGGGGGGCGAAGAGCTCATTCGCTTTGTGGTCGAAAACGCGCGGATGCCCGTTTTAAAACATTACAAGGGCGTCTGCCATATCTACGTGGATTCGGGCGCGGATATCGAAATGGCCCGAGGGATTTGCCTCAACGCCAAGACCCAGAGACCGGCCACCTGCAACGCAATGGAGACCTTGCTGGTTCACAGGGAGATTGCCGGGAGTTTTCTGCCCCGGGTGGCCGAGGATTTCAGGCAAAGCGGCGTCGAACTGCGGGGCTGCGAGGCGACCAGGGCGTTTGTGCCATGCGTTGCTGCAACCGAGGAGGACTGGCATGCGGAATATCTCGACCTCGTCCTCGCGGTGCGTATCGTGGCGGATATGGACGAAGCTGTCCGCCACATCGCCCGGTACGGCTCGCAGCATACCGAAGCCATCGTTACCGAAAACTTCCAGCGGGCGCACCTCTTCGTTAGGCAGGTGCAGTCTTCGCTTGTGCTGGTCAATGCCTCGACGCGCTTTAACGACGGGTTCCAGCTTGGTCTCGGGGCCGAGATCGGCATCTCGACCTCCAAGCTCCATGCTTTCGGCCCCATGGGGCTTGAAGAGCTTACGACAACCAAGTTCATTGCCTTTGGCAACGGCCAGTTGCGCGGGTGATGACGGGATTGACAGGATTAAGAATTTTTGCTGTATCCGGGTTCTTTCGGCTCGAAGGGAAATGACTTCGAACCAAACCTAATCCTGTAAATCCTGTTAATCCTGTCCAAAAAGCCTTTGTTTTTTGGGCGTAGGGGCGAAGAGCAAAACTTTATGACAGGATTACAGGATTAACAGGATTAAGAATTTTTGCTGTATCCGGGTTCTTTCGGCTCGAAGGGAAACGACTTCGAACCAAACCTAATCCTGTAAATCCTGTTAATCCTGTCCAAAAAGCCTTGTTTTTTTGGGCGCGGGGGATCAAGAAGGTTAGTTGGCGCAATCATAGATTCTTTTGAAGCGAAGTGAAATAACTTCGAATAAAATAAAATCCTGTCAACGGAGCAAAAATAGATGCCGCTACGGCTTGGCATTCTTGGAGGGACCTTCGATCCGGTCCATCTCGGTCATTTGAGAGCAGCCGAAGAAGCCATGGAGTTTCTCGGGCTCGATCAAATATGTTTTGTCCCGGTGGCCCTCCCGCCTCACAAATTGGAGAAAAACATTGTCTCCTTCGAAAGCCGCTGGCGCATGCTCCAACTCGCCATCAACGGCAACCCGAGGTTTTGCCTCTCCGACATGGAGTTGCGGTTGCCCGGGAAATCCTATACCGTGAATTCGCTTAAAAACTTTGGAAAGGAAAACCCGGGGACTGAGCTTTTTTTCCTGGTAGGCTATGATGCCTTTTTTGAGATGGACACCTGGTATGAGTATAAAAAAATTTTCGCGCTGGCCGACATTGTCGTGCTGTGCAGACCCGAATGCCGCCAGGATGAGATATTGGAGTTTGCAACCGGGAAGGTGTCGGGGTTATACGAAGCGGTTCCCGGAACCGGCCGGATCGGACATCCGGAGTTGTGCTCGATTTACAATCTCTTAAATACCCGGATGGATATCTCGTCGACCCGGATACGGGAGCTTGCCGCGCAAAGACGCTCCATACGCTACCTGGTTCCGGATAGCGTATGGAGTTATATTGCGGAAAATGCGCTTTACCAAAAGGGCTCCGGTGGGCCTGTTAATTTTGAACTAGCAAGGAACGGCGATGGCTGAATTGAGTGTCCCGGCCAAGGCCGGGCAAAAAAGAGAAGATGTTGGCGCGAATTTGAGCAGCAGGGACAAGGCGCTCCTGTGCGCCAGGGAGGCCCTGCAGGATAAAGCGCTCGATCTGGTGGTCCTTGAGATCTCGCGCTTTTCTTCCGTGGCCGATTATTTTATCATCTGCAGCGGAAAATCGAGCAGGCAGGTCCAGGGTATCGCCGATAACCTGGAAAGGGGCCTGAGAACCGGGGGAATAAAGCCCCTGGGCAGCGAGGGAAAACAGGAAGGCCACTGGGTCCTTATCGACTATGGAGATGTTGTCATCCACATCTTCTACGAGCCCGTGCGCCTTTTCTACGATCTGGAAAGCCTGTGGTCCGAGGCGCCAAGGGTCGAGGTCGACTGGGACCATTCCGAGGGGGCGCCCGGACCGGATACCGTTTGACAGGGGCTTACTTTATGTCGCGCGCAAGAGGTTTTGGAAAGAAGATGGTAAAGGCGAGGGTCGTTTTGGTCCTGCTTATTTTCACCTTCGTAGCCCTTGCGCCAAGCGGGGCTTCCCCGATGTCTCTTAGCGACGAAGACGCTCTGGGACACAAGATAATTAAGCTCATCCGCAAGGCCGAGCCCTTTGTCGATGACGGCGATATCCTCACCTATGTCAATGAGGTGGGGCAGCGGCTCGTAAATCAAGTCGGCGTTACGCCCTACAGGTTCCGGTTTTTCGTCATCGATGAATCGGTGCCCAACGCTTTCGCCGTACCCGGGGGAAATATCTTCATCTACCGGGGCATCATCGAAATGATGTCTTCCGAAGATGAACTGGCCTCCATTTTGGGGCATGAGTGCGGCCATATAATGGCGCGCCATTTCCAGCGGTCGATAGACGAAGCCAAGATCACGAGCATCGGGATGCTGGCGGGGATGATTGCGGGGATTTTTCTCGGGGCCCCGGGCCTTGCGGCCGGAGGCATGGCGGCCGGGGAGAGCGCCACCTTGAAATACAGCCGCGAGCACGAAATGGAAGCCGATCTGCGCGGGTTTGGCTATCTTTGCAAGGCCGGATACAACCCGGAAGCCATGCCTGCCATGATGGCCACGCTTTTGCACCACACCTGGCTGCAAAGCTCCAATGTGCCCGATTACCTCGAGACCCACCCGGCCACCGAGGAACGCGTGCTGTATCTAAAGGAGCTGGTCAAAAAGGAGAAGGCCTCCGGACATGTTGTACGGCATCCGCCGGTCGGGGATTTCAAGGTGATCCAGACCGCTCTCATCGCCGGCTACGGCGACGAGGAGAATGCCCTTGCGCGTTTCCGGGAGGGAATAAAAAAAGGCGATGCGACCGCTTTCTACGGTCTGGGACGGCTGTACTTAAGAGAGCAGAAGTGGCGCGATGCCGTAGTGGAGCTAAGGAAGGCCGCGCGCCTTATGCCCTATGATCCTTTTATCCTTAGCACCCTGGCTGAAGCCTGCCGAAAGACGGGCAAACTCCAGGAAGCCAAAAGCATCCTGGAATCGGCCCTGGCGATCGACCCTTCTTCGGCGATTGCTCGCTACAGGCTGGCTCTCGTGTTGATGGATATGGGAAAAAAACATGAGGCGATTGAAAACCTGACTCGGATCGAAGAACTAGCCCCTACATTTCCGGATATCGACTATCAGCTTGGCGTGGCGCTGGGGCAGACAGACAAGCTGGGGCTGGCGCATTTTTATCTCGGATGCTATTACTATCACGAAGATAACAGCGAGGCTGCCATCTCACAGTTCAAGATGGCTAAAGCCCTTATCGCCGACTCGCCGTCGAAATTGAGAAAGACCGAGGATTATCTAAGCGAGCTAGTCCCCAAGAAGAAAAAAGGGTTCTCGTTGCATCTGTGATTCCGGCACAGGGTATGTATAACGGTCTGCGGGGGATAGAGGCGCAAGCAGTTGTTCTCGCCCCCTTAGGAACATCCTGAACCAGGAAAAGGGTGGGCCGATGGCCACCGTAAGGAAAGTTTATTTATGTTCTCTAATAAAAATAAAGATTTGCAGGACTCGCGGATAGAGCCGGAAAGTTCTTCATGCGAAGACTGCCCTAAAAAAAGCATCCCTTTGCTGGTCGTCTCCCTCATGGGACTTCTCGTGGCATTTCTTAGCGGATTTCATGAAACCATTCCCTTTGCCGGCTCCCTTTGCTCCACGGCGTGCGCGGATACGGCCAGGATGCATTTCCTCCATATTCCCTTCTGGCTTTGGGGCGCGCTCTTTTATCTTGGCGCGGCAGCCCTTGCCTTTTTCAACCAAAAGAGTGTGGCATGGATCTCTTTTGCCGCGGCGGGGGTGGAAGCCGTTCTCGTTTTGCTCATGATCTGGATGCAGACCCCGTGTGTTTTTTGCATTGCCAATGCCGCAGTCCTCGTCGTGCTGCTTGCGGTTTCTTTTCGAAAAGAGCTCGTGTGGCAGCAGGCGACACTGGCCCTTCTTTTCTTTGTGGGCTTTCTTTTCTGGGTCCCGTATGAAAACAATCTCCAGATCTTTTCGCCAAAAAACGATGCTGTCAATGATCGCTACGATTCCGGGATAGCCGCAACGGTAGGCGGGGAGAACATAACCAACCAGCGGCTCGACGTGCTCCTTGGCTCCCGGCTCCAGCAGATGCGCTCCGATATCTACCAGATGAAGATGCAGCGGCTGGACCAATTGGTAATCGATACCATTCTCGATAAAGAGGCAAAGAAGCAGGGTAAAACCCTCGATCAGCTTATAAGCGGGTTGACCGGTTCGGTGAAGGTCTCGGATGCCGAGGTGGACAAGTACATGCAGGAGCATCGGCAGCAGCTCCAGGTTTACGCCAAAACCATGCCTGACCTCAAACAGCGCATCAAACAGGGCCTTGAAGAGCAGAAAAAAACGATGGCGGTCAACGCTTACGCCCATGCCCACGAGGCCCAATACGGCGTGAGGGTCTTTGTGGCCATGCCCCATCCGCCCAAGGTCACAATCGATATCGCCGGCGCCCCGGCCCTTGGACCCAAAAATGCGCCGGTTACAGTCATCGAGTTTTCCGACTACGAGTGCCCGGCATGCCGCGCCAACCATAAGGTGGTACAGCAAGTCCGGGCCGCCTTCGGCGACAAACTCCGGTGGATCTACAAGGAGTATCCGCTCCACGTCCACCCGCTTGCATTCAAGGCGGCCGAGGCCGGGCTGTGCGCCGAAGACCAGGGGAAATTCTGGCAGTATCAAAACGATCTCTACACCACGCCCGACCTTGCGGTCCCCAATCTGATCGCCATGGCCGCAAAACTCGGCATGTCGGGCAAGCAGTTCTCGGAGTGCCTGAATAGTTCCAAATACAAGGCAATGGTTCAAAAGAGCATATCCGATGCCGTACGGGCGGGTATAGACAGGACCCCTACCTACGTCATCGACGGAACGGTGTTTATCGGCGGACCCTCGCTCGATACATTCGAAAGAGTTATTGGTGAAGAATTGAAAGAAAAGGGGATTCGCCCTCAGGTTGCCGGAAAGACCAAGTGATCGACTCTTTTTCCCTTTCGATTCGTCTCTTAAGGCGCGGCAGGTTTTGTGACAACACGATTGAGGAGGAGTAAATGAAAATTCTTATAAGCGACAATCTCTCCGATTCGGGGATTGAAAAGCTTACGAAAGTTCCCGGTTTCGAAGTGCAGGTGAGCACCTCGCTCACTCCGGAGGAGTTAAATCAGGTGATCAAGGATTTCGACGCGCTCATTATTCGAAGCGCGACCAAGGTCACAGCCGAAGTGCTCGAAAATGGCAAAAACCTGAAGGTGGTAGGCCGCGCCGGCATAGGGCTCGACAATGTGGATATCGAAGCAGCCAGCAAACGTGGCATAGTGGTGATGAATACGCCGGAGGGCAACGTCATAACCACCGCCGAACACACCATCGCGATGATGCTCTCCCTTACCCGAAACATTCCGCAGGCCTCGAGTTCTTTAAAGAACAACCTGTGGGAAAAGAAGCGCTTCAAGGGAAAGGAAGTCTACAACAAGGTGCTCGGAATCATCGGGATCGGCCGAATCGGTCGCGTGGTGGCCGAACGCGCCCAGGGGCTCAAAATGCAGGTCATAGCCTACGACCCGTTCATCAATCCCGAAGTTATCGAGACTCTCGGGCTGAGGGGGGTAACGTTTGATGAGCTGCTCGCGCAAGCCGACTACATAACCGTGCATACTCCGATGACCGCGGAAACCCGAGGGATTCTTAACAAAAGTGCCTTCGAAAAAATGAAAAAGGGTGTCTTCATCCTCAATTGCGCACGAGGGGGAATCATCGAAGAGCAGGACCTCTACGACGCAATTAAACAGGGAAAGGTTGCCGGGGCCGCCATTGACGTCTTTGCCAAAGAGCCGCCAACGGATAATCCGCTGCTCACCCTCGAACAGGTGATAGCCACCCCGCACCTTGGCGCTTCCACCGAGGAGGCGCAGGAAAACGTCGCATTGGCCGTCGCCGACCAGATTACCGATTTTCTCACTCGCGGCACGATCCGAAATGCGGTAAACGCCCCCAATATCGACGGGGCGGTGCTGGTAAAGCTGCGGCCCTACCTCACCCTGGCCGAAAAGCTCGGGTGCGTGGTGGGCCAGATTACCAAGGGCGCCATCCGGAAAGTATCGGTGGAGTTCGTAGGAGATGCGGCCGGGCAGGAGACCCAGACCCTTACCACCGCCATCTTAAAGGGGATGCTTACCCCGATCCTTGGAGACATGGTCAATTTTGTCAATGTTCCCATCCATGCCAAGGAACGCGACATCAAGGTCACCACCTCGGTGCAAAGCGAGGCCGAAGACTTCACCAACCTTATCAGCATCCATGTCAAGACCTCGCAGGGTGAAAACGTGGTGGCGGGAACCATCGTGGGCAAAAAAGAACCGCGCATGGTTTGTATCAACGACTTCCGCCTGGAAGCTCCTCTTGAAGGACACCTGCTTTTGATCCGCAACATCGATACCCCCGGCACCATCGGCGCGATCGGAACCTGCCTCGGGCGCCATAAGATAAATATTTCGCTCATGAACGTGGGACAGGTGCTCGAACGAGGGGAAAACATTATATTCTTGCGAACCGATACGCCGGTTCCAGCCGAGGTTACCCGGGAGTTGCTCGCGCTAGACAACGTCGATGTTGTCCAGGCTATTACTCTTTGTTGATCGAAACGGAAAAGGGAGAGGGCCTATGGCAGAAAATGAAGAAGAAAAGGGATTTGTGATAAAGGATCGCCGTCGGTTCACAGAGGATGCAGAGGTCAAAGAAGATGCGCCCCGGGAAAGCGCTGAGACTTCCGACCAGGCGCCCGGCGCCGGCCCCCAAACCGCCTCGCAGGAAGAAGACTATGCTCGAGGCCCCTTGCCGGAAGTTACCCTGGCAACCTTTGTCTTCTCGCTTAGCTCCTCTGCCCTGGTTCATCTCGGGGAGATCCCCGAGCCGGAAACCAACCGGACTAACGTCGATTTGACGATAGCCAAGCAGATCATCGACACCCTGGGGATGCTCCAGGAAAAAACGAAGGGCAACCTCGACCACGACGAGGAAAACCTCCTTCGCTCGGTGCTCTACGATCTGCGGATGCGCTACGTTCAGAAGTCGGGTAAATAGCCCGTGATCACCAAAGAAGGCGTTGTATTCGAAAAAGGACCCGAAGGATCGGTTTCGATTCTCCGGGTCCCGGCCAAGATTAACCTGTGGCTCGAAGTCATCGGGAAAAGAGAAAACGGCTACCACGACATCTCCAGCCTGATGCTGCCCATTTCGGTCTTCGACCGCCTAACGGTGGCCGTGCGGCCCGGGGATGGGGGGATAGCGATCACCTGCGACACCCCGGAGATACCCGCCGATGAGCGAAACCTGGCCTGGCGGGCCGCCGATCTCTACGTAAAGGCGAGCGGCAAAAAGGCGGGAGTGGACATTGGGATCGAAAAGCGCATTCCCTGGGGCGCGGGGCTTGGCGGGGGCAGCTCGGATGCGGCCGGAGTACTCGTAGCCCTTAACTCTTTTTTCGAAAACGCGATCCCCTCGGGCGAGCTCGAAACTGTGGCCCTGACCCTTGGGGCCGATGTTCCTTTTTTTCTTGCATCTCGCCCGGCTCTCGCCACAGGGGTAGGCGAGAAGCTCGAATTGGCCAAAAGCTCGCCTGACTATCCGCTCCTTTTGATAAAGCCGCCGGTCTTTGTTGCGACGGGCTGGGTATACCAAAGTTTAAAATTGACAAAACAGGGCGCTCAAATTAAACTTGCTGGTTTCGAAGAGAAGCCATACGATTTTGAGCTTCTCGTCGATAATGATCTTGAGTCGGTGACCGTTCCCCGGTACCCGGTGATAGCCGCAATCAAACAATGGTTGATCGGCCGGGGGGCTTTGACGGCTTCGATGAGCGGATCCGGGCCCACCGTGTTTGGAATCTTTCCGACCGACCAGGCGGCGGCCGAGGCCGCGCAAATCGCCCGAAAAGAGTGGTCCGATTGCTGGGTCCACGCGGCAAGGGTGATGGGCCGGAAAAACCGATCCCGCCGGAGGGCGCGCTGAGTATTGTCCTCCGCTGTTTCTACAACCGCATTAGCGGGTTATTGTGTTGGGGCGTCGCCAAGCGGTAAGGCACGGGTCTTTGGAATCCGCATTCGGAGGTTCGAATCCTCCCGCCCCAGCCATTTTTTTTCCGTTTTGCCGTCGAGCAAACGGGGCAGAGTGAAACTATGTGGAGCCGACTGACTCTTTTTACTGGAAATTCGAACACCGCTCTTGCGCAAAAGGTTTGCTCGCAACTGCAGATAAGCCCCGGTAAAGCCCTTATCGGCCGCTTCAGCGACGGAGAGATAAGGGTGGAGATCGGCGAAAACGTAAGAGGCATCGACACCTACGTTCTCCAGTCCACCTGCCCTCCGGTCAATGAAAATCTCATGGAGCTGCTGGTCGTGATCGACGCGCTAAAAAGAGCGTCGGCTCGGCGCATAAACGCCATAATCCCCTACTACGGCTACGGGCGCCAGGACCAAAAAGATAAGCCCCGGGTCCCCATAGCCGCCAAGGTGGTTGCCGATCTTTTAACTGTTGCGGGCGCAGACCGAGTGATCACAATCGACCTGCACGCCGACCAGATCCAGGGGTTTTTCCATATTCCCGTTGAGCATTTGCTGGGCACTACCGCGCTAATCGATGCGATAAAGTCCGAACTTAAGGGAGACGAGATTGTCGTCGCCCCGGATTCGGGCGGCACCGAGCGCTCAAGGTTTTTTGCCGCGCGCCTCGGGTTGGATCTTGCCCTGATGGACTACCGGGAGGAAAACGGCCATCACCCGGAAATCGTGGGCAACGTAAAGGGCAGAAAGGTAATAATTCTTGACGACATTATAGATACCGGCCAGACGGTGTTGCGAACCGCCAGCGCCGCCCGCGAGGCAAAGGCCGGCTCGGTCGTGGTCTGCGTCGTCCACCCTGTGCTTTCCGGGATATCTGTTGAAAAAATCGAGCAATCGGCCATCGAGAAGATTCTGGTGACCGACACCATTGCTCTTAGCGATAAGGTGAAGGCCTGCAAAAAGATTGAGGTTGTGAGCATAGCGCCCATGCTCGCCGAAGTCATTAAGCGGGTGCATTTTGAGGAATCCATCAGTTCGATATTCAGGCAATATTAAGTGGTTGCATCGGGAGACATACGCAATGAGTCTGGAACTAGAAGCGGTACTGAGACAGAAGACGGGAAAAGGCGGCGCGCGAAGCGTGCGCAGGGACCTCATGGTTCCGGGTGTCCTTTACGGACCCAAGACGGCGGCGACCTCACTTTCGGTTTCTGCCGCGCAGTTGGAGAAGTTTTTACGAGAGACCCACGGTGAGAGCAAGCTCTTAAACCTAAAGATTGACGAGGGCGAGCCCCGGCAGGTGCTAATCCGCGAAATTCAGACCCACCCTTACCGCAGGCGCTTTCTTCATATCGACTTCTATGAAGTGCCCCTGGATCAGCAAATTACCGTTGAGGTGGTCGTGGAACTGGTGGGTGATTCGGTTGGCGTCGGCAAAGGCGGTGAGATTAACCTCATCCGGAGAACGCTTGCCGTGCGCTGCCTGCCCAACCAAATACCGGAAAGCATAAAAATTGATGTGACAAACCTCGATTTGGGGGAAATCCTCCATGTCGCGGACCTGGTTGCCGAAGCTTCCTATGTGTTCGAAGAAGACCCTTCGACCGGCGTAGTGGGGGTCGAGGGTCCCGAGAGCACCCCGGCCGCGGAAGAAGGCTCGGCAAAATAGTGTTCCATGGGTGATGTCTGCCGCAACGAAGAGCAAATCCTTGCCCTCATCGGCCTGGGAAATCCGGGGAAAGAATACGCCGGCTCGCGCCACAACGCCGGGTTCCTGGTCCTCGACAGGCTCATTGCGCTCTATGGGCCGGCGATGATGGAGCGCAAATTTCGTGCCTCCTGGGGCTTTGGGGTGGCCGAGGGTCGAAAAGTTCTCTTCGTTAAGCCCCTCACCTACATGAACCTATCCGGCGAAGCCGTCGGCGAGTTGATCAAGTACTTCGGAATCCCTGCCGCAAAGATGCTGGTCGTCCATGACGACCTCGATCTTCCCTGCGCAAGGATTCGCATTGCCCAAAAAGGCGGCTCGGGCGGCCATAAGGGCATTCAGTCGATTATCGATCACATCGGCGGTACGAATTTCCCTCGGCTAAAAATCGGGGTCGGGCGCCCGAAACACGGCGAGCGGGTCGAAGATTTCGTCCTGCTTCCCCCCTATCCGGAAGAGCGTGAGGATTTCGAAAAAACGCTCGCTCAGGCTGAAGAAGCCACCCGCGTCGTCCTGGCCGGTTGCCTCTCCGAGGCAATGAACCAGTTCAATCGGCGCGATTAAAAAAATCCAACCATTTTGTCCTACAAGACGTAAGCTGCCTCCCACATCCCGGCGGCTTGCGTCTCTTCCCCCTCGCGAAGAGCAAAACTTTTGACAGGATTAACAGGATTAACAGGATTAGCAATTTTGGCTAAATCCGGATTCTTCCGGAATCGAAGGGAAATGACTTCGAACAAAACCTAATCCTGTAAATCCTGTTAATCCTGTCTAAAAAAGCCTTTGTTTTTTTGGGCGCAGGGGCGAAGAGCAAAACTTTTGACAGGTTAACAGGTTAACAGGATTGAAAATTTTGGCTATATCCGGGTTCTTGCGGAGCGAAGGGAAGTGACGTCGAATAAAATAAAATCCTGTAAATCCTGTCCAAACCTCTAGCCTTGCGCCGCCTTGGCGTAATCGGGCAGGCGGAACCGCAGAACGCGGCCGGATTTGTGCGGGGCTTCCAGCGGGTGATCGTTCCACTGCATCCGCACCCCTCCCGCGTTGCCGACTACAACCTCCAGGCTCTTGGCCGCAACCCACTCCCTGTGGTCTCCGGGATGGAGCAATTCCGAGCGGGGTTTTTGGCCGTCGATTTTTACCTGGATCCAAACCTTGCCTTCCGCCTCCACCGTGAACCGGCCGCCTGTGAACGGCTGATTATTTAAAACGGTGGCCCCACCTGGTTGCGCATCACTTTTTTGGTTTTCATCCGTTTTCCCGGCTTCGCCTGCGGTCTGTGGAGCGGGGTTTGCCGGTGCGGGCGTGGTCGGTTTGGCGACCTTGGGCTTTTCGCTTGATGGCGGCAATCCCGGCAGTCCCACCGGCAGGTTTTGAGAGGTGGGCGGCTGATTACTTAAAACGGTGGCCGGTTTTTGGTTTTCATCCGTTTTGCCGGCCCCGCCCGCAGTCTGTGGAGCGGGGTTTGCCGGTGCGGGCGTGGTCGGTTTGGCGACTTTGGGCTTTTCTTTGGATGCCGGCAATTCCTGCAGTTCCACAGGCAGGTTCTGCTGGGAAAAGATCCTGTTTGCATTCGGTGGGGCATACAGGGTGGAGCGTCTTTTCGATATCCATTCTCCGCCGTAGAAAACGGCTGCGGAGGCCAAAAATAAGACCAATACGGGAAGGGCGACCATTCTGCGGCGCTTATAGAGAGTTTTCTGCAACCTCCCGTATCTTTTTATTCCTTCCTCCTGGACGTTGCAGGCCTCAATTTGGGAAGCGTACTGTACAAGCAGCGGTTCGGACTCGATGTGCAAGGCCTCGCAGTAGGCGCGAACGATATTGCGCAGCAAAATGGAGGCGCCGAATCGCTCGAAGTCCCAGCTCTCGAAAGACTCGAGCATCGATACGGAGATCCCGCTACGCTCCGAGAGGGCTTCCACCGTCAGGCTGCAGTTCAGGCGCTCGTTTTTTAAAAACTCGGCAAGTTCTTTCATTACATGACGGCCGTTGCCCTAGAGGGAAATCTGGATGAAAGCTTTCGATTCCAAGTTCTTTAGCCATTGTTCGTACTTGCGGTTCATTGCCTGCTCGTACAGGATTTGTCGGACTTTTTCGCGCGAGGTGGAGCTCGCTATATTAGTAGGGTGGCTCCCAACGTCAAGTATTTTTACAAGATAGTATCCGTCAGGCCCCTGCACCAGATCGGACACCTGACCTTTTTTCATGCCATGAATCGCCTTGGCGATAAAAGGGGCGATATCCTCGGGCTCCATATACCCGACATCTCCCCCCTGCTGCGCAGCCGGCCCCTTCGAATATTGCTTTGCCAGGGCGCCGAAGTCGGCCCCTCCCTGGAGTTCCTTGACCAGCTTGGCGCCGGTTTTCCTGGCTTCCGCGCTGGAGCCCCCGTTTGCGCCGCCAACCGGGAGCATGATGAGGGCAAGGTGCATCTTGTTGGTGGAATTGGCCTCCTGCGCGTCCTGGCTCGATTGTGTCTGCCGCCACTTTAAATAGGCGTCGATCTCCTGGTCGCTGATAATCACCTGGGATTTTAGCACCCTCTGGACAAGCTCCTGGCGCGCTATGTTTTCTTTTATCTGTTTGCGTAGTTTCGCAAGGGTGTCGCCATTGGCCTTAAGGCTCGCTTGGAGCTGCTCCGGGGTTAAATGGTTCATTTTCATAAGCTCCCCGATCCTGGCGTTAATTTCGGAGTCGCTTACGGTTATCTTTAGCCGCTTGGCTTCCATATCGGCAAGCTTTTGCTGGACCATCTGCTCCAGGACCTCATGCTCGACTTTGGATTTTTGCTCCGGATCGGTCAAGTCCAAGGTGGGCATCCTTTTTTTCAAAACCGCTATCTGGTGCTGCAAATCGCTGTATAAAATAATTTGGCCGTTTACGTTCGCAACGATCCGGTCGACTAGTTCGGCGCGGCCGGTTTCACAGAGAAGAACACCAAAAATCATGCAAACAGCAAGAATCCCGATCTTATGTAAACGGTTCATGAGTTCCTCGTAAATGCGAAAATTGATAGATAATGACCCGTGGCCGGAAAATCCGTTCACCACTCACTTGCCAGTGGCCACTGGCCACCAGTCACGAATTTTGGCCTGTAGCATTTTCGTCGGTTTCTTGCAAGATTCTTTTAAGGCGCAGAAGCCTTTGCGCAAAATTGCGCCCCCAAATCTCCACCTTCACCTTCCACCGGGATTCCGTGGTGAAGCGTAACTTTTTGCGCTCGAATAAAGAAGTGACCGGCAAAGAGTCCTCTTCCCGTACAAACGACAGATGGAGGTTTTCCGCGTCACCATCGAGCCGGCTCACCCTGAGGCGCCTTAGAAGGAGCCGCATCATAGCCATCAAAACAAGGCTTTTAGCCTGCTCGGGCAAGGGGCCGTAACGGTCCCGCCATTCCCCGGCAAGCTCCTCGATAGCCTCTTCGTCGGCCAGTGTGGCAAGCCTCTTATAGGCGATAAGCCTCTGGTCGGTATCGCCAATGTACTCCGCAGGCAAAAAGGCTGAAACCGGAAGATTTATCTCCGTATCGATCGTTTCCGCCTGCGAACCGTCATTTTTCATGCTTTGTACCGCTTTTTCAAGCAGTTCCAGGTAAAGCTCGTAGCCGATCGCCGCTATGTGGCCCGACTGCGACGAACCAAGTATCGCGCCGCCCCCGCGGATCTGAAGGTCGTTTAGGGCGATCTTAAAACCTGCGCCCAGTTCGCTGAAATCTAAAAGGGCGCGCAGCCTTTTCTGGGCGTCCCGGGTGATGAGCGTCTCCCCCGGGATGATCAGGTAGGCGTAGGCCTGCTCGCTCGATCGGCCCACCCGGCCCCGGAGCTGGTAGATTTGGGACAGTCCGAATTTATCGGCCCGGTTGATTATTATCGTGTTTGCCGCCGGGATATCCAGCCCCGATTCTATGATCGTCGTACAGACCAGGACATCGGTTTTCTTGTGGATAAAATCGAGCATGACCTTTTCGAGTTCATGTTCTTTCATCTGCCCGTGAGCCACCGAAATGCGCGCCTCCGGCGCCAGGGCTTGAAGCTTTGAGGCCATGTTTGCGATAGTCTGGACATGGTTGTGTACAAAGAACACCTGCCCGTTGCGGTTTAATTCGCGATGGATGGCCTCACGGATCGTGAATTCATCGTAGCTGGTTACGTACGTTTCTATCGAGTGGCGGTCTTCCGGGGGAGTCTCGATAGTGCTAAGATCTCGTATTCCGGCAAGAGCCATGTGCAAGGTCCTGGGGATAGGGGTGGCGGTAAGCGTCAGTACGTCCACCGAGGCCCGAAGCTTTTTTAATTTTTCCTTGTGGCTTACGCCAAACCGCTGCTCCTCATCGATTATAAGGAGCCCCAGGTCTTTAAACACCACATCCTGTTGCAGGAGCCGGTGGGTGCCTATCACGATGTCGACCTGGCCTTTCCGTGTCTTTTCGATTACCGCCTTTTGCTGGGAGGCCGACTTAAATCGGCTAAGGGAAGCCACATTTACCGGAAACCCCTCGAATCGCTCCTGGAAAGTCTCATAGTGCTGCTCGGCCAAAATGGTCGTTGGAACCAGCATCGCCACCTGTTTGCCATCCATGACCGCTTTGAACGCGGCGCGAATGGCGACCTCGGTTTTCCCGTAGCCCACGTCCCCGCAAATCAGGCGGTCCATCGGGCGCTTCGAGGTCATATCGTCGAGGACGTCTTCTATCGCTTTTACCTGGTCGGGGGTTTCCTCGAAGGCGAAGGTCGTCTCGAATTCCTGGTAATACCGATCGGGTGGCGTGAAGGAATGTCCTTCTCCCACCTGCCTCATAGCATAGAGATCGAGGAGTTCCTCGGCCATTTTTTCCGCCGATTCCCTCGCCTTTGCCTTGGCCTTTAGCCAGGATTTTCCTCCCAGCTTGTCGACCTTGGGCGACTCCCCCTCCATGCCCAGGTACTTTTGGACTTTTCCAAGTTTATCCACCGGCACGTAGAGCTTGTCGCCTTCCTGGTAGGCGATGAGGAGAAAATCGTTTTCCACCCCTCCCGCATTCAGGTGCGCCAGCTCCTTGTAGACCCCTATCCCGTGGTCCACGTGAACAATGAAATCTCCCTGGTGAAGGTCCTGAAACGAGCTAAGAAATAGGCCGGCAACCGACTTTTGCCCCCGCCGCGGCGAGCGCCTTTCAAATATTTCCTCCTCTGCCGCAACGGCCAGTTTTTCGGCGGGCCAAAAAAACCCGTTGGCAAGCGTTCCCTGGACAATCTTAACCGGGCCGGCCTCAAAGGACTCCTCCCCAAAACCCCTGCCGCTCGCAAAAGACTCCACCCCGTAGTCCTGGAGAAGCTCGGCTATCCTCTCCGCGCGATCTTTACTCGAACATACCAGGTAGACCGAAACGGACTGTGCGGTCCAATCGCGAAACCTCCCGGCAAGAGGTTCGAGCAAACGCTCGCTGTTTTCGTGGGCCTTTACGGCCGCGGCAAGTGCGGTATGGGGGGAGGTCCCGAGATCGAAAACCCTGGCCGCTCCCTGCCGGTCCGAAATGGGGTTGGAGAGAAGCTGCTGAAATCGGCCCAAAGCCTCCAGGGCCTTTTGCGGCTCAAAGAAGAGTTCCTCCGGGGGCCTTCGCCACTCGCTTGGCGTTTCCCCTTCGTCGAAGTTGCGTAAAAGTTTTGTCCACTGCCCCGTCATCTCCCGGCCCGCACTTGCCGCGTCGGCCCAAACCACGATGGCGTCCTTTTCCAGGTACTCCCACAAAGAAGAGGTCTTGGCGAAAAAGACCGAAAAAACGGACTCGAAAGCCTCCGAATGGTACCCCTCCGAAATCCTTTCCAGCCAGATATTTCCGGCCGATGGCGAGAGCAGCCCCTTTGTTACGTCCTGGTAGACGGCATCCCGGGCCCGCAGCTTTGTGTCCTCATCGAGGATGATCTCGTTTCCAGGAAGAAGGATCGCGTCTTCCAGCATGCCCAGCGAGCGTTGAGTCCCCGGGTGGAAAAGGCGGATGGACTCCAGTTGATCACCAAAAAACTCCAATCGCAGCGGTCGGCGGTAAAGAGGGCCGTAGACGTCGAGAACTCCTCCCCGAAGACTTAAATCCCCGTAGTCTTCCACGAGCGAGACCCGGAAAAAGCCGCGTTCGCACAACCTTCGAACGAGTTGCTCAGGCTCCAACGTTTCTCCGGCCGGCAGGTAATCGGTATTGGCGATAAGCACCTCCGGCGGTATAAGCCGTTCGATAAGCGCCGGGGCAGACGTTACCACCACCAGGGGCGCGGAAGCTGTACGCAATGCGTAGAGCGTTTCGATCCTTTTGGCGGTAGTTTCGGCTTTGCCGAGTGCGCGCGCCTTGTGGCCCGCGCGCGAGGGCAAAAGCCAAATCCGCCGCTCCAAAGGCGCGCCGCCCACCTGCCTGCGGCGATTTTTTTCGGGCGCCTGGTTCTCTATGTTCCCTCCGCCGCCCGAAAAAAAACCGATCATCTCCGCGAACTTTTCGGCTTCCTTATCGGTTGCGGCGATAAGCACAAAAACCTTTCGAAGCCGGCGCATAGCCATGGCGACCAGGTAGGCCAGGGCCGAGGGCTGGACACCCCGCAGACCCGCCGACTCCCCGGTTTTAAGAAACGCCATGACTTCGGCCGATGCGCATTTAAGTTCGGCGGGACCGCCTAGAAGGTCCTCGGGTAATCCGTAGTTTTGCTCAAATTCTGAAAATGTCATCTTCGGGTCGAAAAATCCTGCACTGTGGCGATCGAATTTTATCCGGACAATATAACCAGTATTCGTATTATACCACATATTGCCCACTCCACATCCCCCAAACAGGTGCGGCGAGGTGCGGCGATCGAATCGCAAAAGCCTCGCCCGACCGTCGTAATGGCTTGAGGAACGTGGAAGGGGGGCAGGGCTTGTGATATAAAAAATAAAAATGAC
This sequence comes from Syntrophobacteraceae bacterium, assembly GCA_031292215.1. Classification (GTDB taxonomy): domain Bacteria; phylum Desulfobacterota; class Syntrophobacteria; order Syntrophobacterales; family Syntrophobacteraceae; genus SbD1. The sequence continues at coordinate 31,884 of JARLHO010000174.1, forward strand.
CGTTAATTGCTCCAGGAGGGGGACGCAGTGGGAGAAAACCAGATAAGGCAACTTCTTAAACAAATACCGGGCGTGGACGCCGTGCTGCAATGGGAAAGCGTTGGGGAGGCGCTTTTACGCCATCCGCGAAAGATTGTCCTGGATGCGATTCGCGAGGAACTAGGAGAGGTGAGAAACCAGATCCTGCAAAGCGAGGGGGCTCTTTTGCCGCTAGATCCCCAAGAACTTGCCCGGGCAATAGCGCGGCGAGCCGACCGGCTTTCGGCCTTCACTTTGCGCCCGGTCGTAAATGCCACGGGGATAGTGATCCATACGAACCTGGGGCGCTCCCTTCTTCCCGAAGATGCCCTCACAAGGCTTCAAACGATTTGCCGCGGCTATAACAACCTCGAATACGACCTCCAGCGGGGCGAGCGGGGCTCGCGATACGTTCACGCCGAATCGATCCTTTGCGAGCTTACCGGCTCGCAGGCTGCCCTGGTGGTAAATAACAACGCCGGGGCGGTGTTTCTCGCCCTGAACACCCTGGCCGCAGGCCGCGAGGTTGTGGTCTCCCGGGGGCAATTGGTCGAGATCGGCGGCTCCTTTCGAATCCCCGACGTTATGAGCGCGAGCGGCGCAATCCTAAAAGAGGTGGGAACTACCAACCGCACACACCTCTTTGACTACGCAGCCGCCATTTCCGAGCGCACGGCCATGCTGATGAAAGTGCACACCAGCAATTTCAGGATCGTTGGTTTTACCAAAGAGGTCTCGCTGGGGGAACTGGCGGCCCTTGGACAAGAGCGCGGCCTGCCCGTGGTCGAAGACCTGGGAAGCGGCTGCCTGATCGATCTCGCGCCCTTTGGACTGCGCGGGGAAACAACTGTCCAGCAAACAGTCCGGGCGGGCGCCGACCTGGTCACCTTTAGCGGTGATAAGCTCCTTGGCGGTCCCCAGGCGGGCATACTGGTCGGCAGGAAGGAGTTGATCGAAAAGTGCCGCAAAAATCCCATCACGCGCGCTCTACGCGTCGATAAAATGACTCTGGCCGTTCTTGAGACTACGCTTAGGCTTTATCGCGACGAACACCAGGCGCTCGAAAAAATCCCGGCCCTGAGGATGATCGCCCTGTCCCCCGAGGAATTGAACCGGCGCGCCTGCGAACTGGCTTTGGCCCTACAAGGCGAAGACCCCGAAAACCTCCTGCGCATCGAGGTCCGTCCCGGATTCTCGCAGGTGGGCGGCGGCTCTTTGCCGGCCCAGGATTTACCCACATCCGTTGTGGCCGTGCAATCCGCCTCCATTAGCGCCAACCGGATCGAAGAGTTCCTGCGCCGAAACGATCCGCCAATCATCGGCAGGATCGAATCCGATCGTTTCCTGATGGATGTTCGCACCCTCATCGCCGGGGAAACGGAGATAATTGCCGCGGCCTGTAAGCGTATGATCGATGAATCGGTGAATCGGTGAGTGGGTGAAAAAGATAAAGCCTGCCCTCGATCCGTGGATCGAAAAGGCAGGCTTCGCGCAGCCCTGATTTCGCAATCTCTCAAAGTGGCGGCAGGTGACTTGCTGAGCTACTCGGCTTTTGCAGGCGCCTCTGTTTTCGGGAGCGCCTTTTTCTTCATGTGCTTCATGTGCTTCATGTGCTTTACGTGCTTCTTGGCCTTCATGTGCTTTACGTGCTTCACATGCTTTACGTGCTTTTTGGCCTTTTTCTTGGTAGCCTTTTTCTTGGCCGGCTTGGCTTTTTCGGGTGCTTTAGCCGGGGCAGGCGCCTCGGCTGGAGCAGGTGTTGAAGGTGCCTCCATTGCAGGCGCCTGAGTGGACGGCGGTGTAGCCGGCTCGGCAGCCATTACGATAGGACATGCAGCCATGGATGCCCCGAACAGTACAGCGGTGATGATAGAGAGAACCTTACCCTTCATATGTAGACTCCTTTCCTCCTTCGAAAATTATCTTGCCCCTCATCGAAAACGATCTTGCCCCTTTGAGAGAAGGTTCAACCACAGCGCACATTTTAAGGATAAATTTTAAAATATACAAATTAAGAATTTGTTCAAAATCACTTTTTATGATTTTTTTTCACCTTATGGCCTTTTCCCTTCCGGTTAGCCCTGCCGCGACTTCTCCTCCCTTTCTTTTTTACGGTGCTTTTCTTCGCTCGACCCTTGCTCGCATGGGCCAAACGGTGGCTCTTCCGCGCCTTCTTTGCCGACAAACGGGCGGTTTTTCCGCCTCGCCGGGTCGATGCGCGCGAAGACCGCAATCTTTTATGGACCTGCTTTCTCGCTGAAGCCGCCCTTTTTGAAGATGTCCTCGCGTGTCTATGGGACTTATGGACCGAGGCTTTTGCGCTTCGCCCCGATATCTTTTTGCCCGAAGAGGCCCTGTGGCGTCCATGGGACTTGCGCGCAAAGGACTTCGAGCTTCGGGAAGACTTTCTCCGCGAGGCGCCATGCGTTCGCGATCTTTTCCTGGAGTAGTAGCGGCGCGCCGACTTTTCCCCCCTGACTCTTGTGTGTCGAGACGATCTGCGCGCATAGGTTCCGTGCTTTCCGTGCTTTCCGTGCGAGCGTGAAACCGTTTTCCGGGATCTGCCCTTCGAATGATTCAACCAGCCCGGTTTGCTAAAAGAGGGCTCTCCGGTGGCCTTCGGGTGATATTTCGAAGGATTGTACTCGTGTTTCAACAGGTTTTGATATTGCTCCTGGAGTTGGCGGACCCTGTCGTTAACCTGCCCTTGTTTTTGGCCCTGTCCGGCGGGGGGAGGGGGAGGGGGAGCCTGGCTCTGTCCCTGCCCCTGGGGCTGCTCCTGGTTTTGAGCGTACAGGGTTTGACTTCCATCCCCGGCAAAGCAACTGAGCGTAAAAAGTAGTGTAATCGAAACCAAAACGGGCAACATGAGTATATTGCGAAATCTCATGGAATCTCCTCTACAGTGAAAGCCTTTCCGGCAGCGGCCGCGCAGGCTTTCCATTCCATTCGGTTTTTGTTGGAGCAAAATTTGATCGAGCGAATATATCACAACTGAGGATATTTACAACGCCTGCCGGACGAGTCTGGATATTCGATATAGCGCTCGGCCCAAAGCGACCAAAGCAGAACAGGGTCATAAAAAAAAATCAGAAAAATTGCCAAGAACCTGCATTCCATCCACTTCACTTCGTAGCTGAGACGACCGTCAGGATTGGGGTCTGGA
>JARLHO010000175.1 GCA_031292215.1 Syntrophobacteraceae bacterium
ATGTTGAACGAGCAATTAACATGTCCGACACCTTTCAGTCGGACAGATCGGCCAGACTTGTCCTGGCGTACCGAAGAGCACGAAGGAAGAGCAAAGGTCGGGCTAAAAATCCCCGGCGGTTTTTCGTGGTGAACGATTACACAAAAACCGGCACAACATTTTGGCCCGAGTATCAGATCCAATCCATGAATGCCGTGCGGACAGCACTCAGGACAAAGTTTCAACCACGAAGAGCACGGTTGAACCTGGCAATGGTTCGATGTTGTAAGGAAAAAACGAGATTTCGTCGTGAGCATTGCCCTAAAGCAACAGCATTGACGGACAAGGTCCGCCAGATCGTAAACGCTAGAGCAAAACAACCGGGCATCTGCTTGGAAGCGTGACAAATTTCTTCAAGGGCTTGATGCTGAGCGAGCGTTTAACATCTGTAAGCAATTTGTTGAAGATATCTTTCTGCTGCAGAATCAAGACGGAAGCGGATCGTAGTGAAAAACCGATGCCATCGCGAATACTTGTAATACTTTTCCGCAAGATTTGCCAGACCCTGCTCAGCTCTAAACCCCTTGTTCCTCTGATACTTTATATCTTGTTCAATGCTACGAACAATTTTCAACCTCTCCTGGCACAATCGGTCGCAGTTCAGATTGAGCATTTCGATGGTATTTCGGACCAGGTCCAGAGTCGAATTGTGGTTGTTTGGCTCGATTGAAGCTATCGCGGCACAGGCCACCACATCGGGTTCCATCTTTCCACTTGGCAAGGTCAATTCTGAACAAGCGCGGAAACGCTATCAGGTGCACGGGATTTAAGATCCAGCCCTCACAGTTCGAGGATAACCTGCCTTTTTGCATCATTTTATCTTTGTGTGCATCGCAACTCAGGTTTCTATCCAGCGGCTCCAAGTAGAAGCCGGGAGCGCTAATAGATGGGTTGCAGCCACCGTTGCAGACTGCGAGCATGTTATTCCAATCGAGCGCCCAGTTGTGAGACGAAGTCTTGTCGGATTTTGGATGAAAATGCTCTACATGACATTTTAGAGGGACATTATCTCTTACCTCAATTTCACAGAAGGCGCACAATCCGCCCTGGTCGCGCACGACCTGTGAACGTATGTCCTTATAGACTTGCTGCCCGCCAAACTGCGTATCGTTGCACATCTGATCCCAGGTGGCTTTTGGGCGAGAAGACCGAAAATGGGCGAGAGTCGATGGTTCCGTTCCTTTACAGACCGTTTTCACCTTCTTTCTCCCATTTTCGATTTTCGATATGTAGATCGGCCTCCAGTAGAGCAGGCTCTTCGCCTCTAAATCTTTCGTCGAGCCTGCCGCGCAACTGAACGGCTCGCGGGGATTCCCACTGGTCCGCATCCACCGATCTCAGGTATTCCAGCAGTTCACTAGCTACAGGGTTGTCTTTGGGGCGAACGTCGACACCAAATACACGCTTCAGTACGCGCTAAGCCTCCGCGCCTTCCGTTCCCGGCAGGGCTGCGAAGATTTGTCCGTTGTCTATTATCCCGATAGACTCCGAAGGTACGGTAGTAAGGACTTGCGGGCTATGCGTCGTCACAATGAACTGGGTGTTGGGAAACGTCCGCCGCAGATCACTTAGGACCCGCTGCTGCCACCTGGGATGGAGATGAAGGTCAATTTCATCAATCAGTACGATTGCGTAAGGGCTCGACCTCGGTGCGTGGGTCCTTGAAACCTGGCAACATAGATTCAATCGAGTCCCGGACGGCGTTGAGTTCGGGAAGGGTATATTCAAAATCCCTGCGTCTCTGGCGTTCCCTACGTTCAAGGTCTTCCATGGCGCAAAACCATCGGAAGACAGATGCAAATCGAGTATTCGGTCTAAGAGCATCCCCCAGGCCTCCGAAACGTGAAAGTTCTTTCCGTGGCTCCCTTCGCGCCAAGGATACTTCTAACGCCAAAGGAACTTCGAAGACAGCGCGCGACGTACCATAGTATACAATCACGGGCATGCAATAGGGTTCACCTCTATTCTGGCGGTCAATCAGTGTGTCGGCGTATGCACCGATTTGCCCGAGACCGGATTCATCCATTCCGGATTCCTTTATCGCCGAACGCATTTCCTCAAGGGTCGTTTTCGAGGAGTCCCGTTTCCTTTTGACGCTCCATCGGACTATATTGCCTGAAAAATCGGATGCTTCTAAATGACAAGCCAAGAAGGGTGAAGGCTTGTTGTCCGGCATGATACGGATCCGAAGATCGGCCCTTTTGGTCGGCATGCCGCCGTGAAGGCCGTGGAGCTTTGAAAACAGCGGACCAAAGCCGTAAGATATAGCATCCAGGATCGCAGTTTTGCCCATGCCGTTTTCCGAGACAAAGACTGTAAGTTCCGGATCGAACTGCACCATAAGGTTCTCGAAGCAGCGGAAATTCTGTAAGTATAAATGGCGAAGTTTCATTTTCGCTCCCCTGCTAATCTAGCTTATCACTCCTTCCACCCAAAAGCGGATCATTGTAGGTCTGTGCGAAAAACGCAAGAATCGATTTTGCTTACGGCTAGACGGTTGAAACAAAGCGGTAAGCAAAAGATAATTCCTGTGGCCGCAACATCGCAGCCCAAACCACAATGAGAAGTTAGAAATTATATAGCGGGTAAAGAGTGGTCTGCCGGAAAACATGGTTTAGCGACTCTGGCGGCAACGGGACAAGGCTTCGAGTTTTTCGGCGAGGTCTTTAAAATCCTCGGGCGGCGGAGCGATTGCCAAAACGGGGGCGCCGGTTACGGGGTGACTAAATTCGAGCCGCGCGGCATGCAGCATCTGCCGGTTTGCCCCCAGAAGAGCGTCTCGAACCGGGCCGCACTTGACATTTTTTGCCCGTCTCCCACCTCCCCCGTACGGTTCGTCGCCGATAACCGGGTGGCCGATATGGCTCAGATGGACCCGTATCTGGTGGGTTCTGCCCGTTTCAATGCGTACGCTCAAAAGCGAGGTTTCGCCCCAGTCTTTTACCACCCGCCATAGCGAGAGCGCAGGGCGTCCCCGGCCGCTTAAGACCGCGATTTTTTTCCGGTCCGTGGGATGCCTGCCCAAAAGCGAGGAAATCTCTCCCTCGCCTGTATCGGGGTGCCCGTAGACCATTGCCAGATATTCTTTCTTTACTTCCCTTTCCTTAAACTGCCCTATGAGGTTCAGATAGGCCCGTTCGCTTTTAGCGGCGACAAGGGCGCCGGAGGTGTCCTTATCGAGGCGATGAACGATGCCCGGACGAAGAGGCGCCCCCTGGATCGCAAGCGTGCAATGGGAGAGCAGGCCGTGGACAAGCGTTCCTTCCGGGTGGCCGGCCCCGGGGTGAACGACAAGGCCCGGCGGCTTGTTTACTATGATGAGATCTTGGTCTTCGTAGAGTATGTCCAGGTGCATCGCGGTGGGCCGCAGCGCCTCATCGGTCTCTTCCACCATCTTAACCGAGATCGAGTCCCCCGCCCGGATCTCGTGGCTCGGCTTAGCAGGCGTCCCGTTTACCACCACCTGCTTTTCATTGATCAGCCTTTTTAAATGACTGCGCGAAAGGTCCAGGATCATCGCGCTCAAAAAGAGATCGAGTCTTTGCCCGCTTTGCTCCTCGGAAACCCTGAAATCGTATTCTTGAAATGGGGATATTTTATCGGTCATCTCGTACCTAACTTACATCAAAACCTTAGCCATACCAAGATTTATCACTATTCATTCCGCACATGAAACATTTAGATTACACGTAGTGTCATTGGAAATGTTCGCAACCTGGCCCCAATCGCTGTTTTTTCCTCGGCCGATTACAGCAAACCGTTATACATACAGGATTTACGAATTGTGGAATGAAGTTTGCTCTAGTTGTTATCGGGCCCTTGGCCGTATCCGACCATCCGTGCGACCCAGGGAGTCAACGGATGGCGAGTCAAAAATTATTCCCGGCTAGATTGACGGAGGCAGCGCCATGGCCATAGACGAAATTGCGGACGGATGCTGTGCTACGGCCCAGTGCGGTCAAATTCTTGCAAAGCTCATCGATGCCTTGCTCAAACTGACCGGCAAGGTAGACGCAAAAACAATTTACGCCTGGCAGCAGCAGATCAGGGCGCTCCTCTATGAAATGCCGGTCATGGAAAAGAAAATGTTTCTAAGGACACGGGGCGGGGCCCAGATGGCGCACCTTGCCCTCGTAAAAGTAAAGGACCTGGATGATATGGTAAAGCGCAGCGCAAGCGCCCTGCCTGCGGACGATGCAAACCGCACGGTCGAAAAAGCGATGCGCGACATGACCCGGGAGGTGAACGCCCTGATCGAATTTACCCTTTCCCTGATGTGATCCCCCCTTTTGTCGTTTGCCCCATTTTACCATTTTCGGAGCACATGAGGGGACCCCGCCACTGTTTGATTTTGCCTCTATGGTTTTTCTGAAGAAATTCGGTAGAGGGCGAAAAAAATTGAGCCGGGCGCAGCCGAAACGGCCGGAGCGCCCGTTGCCTATTCTAAAACAGGTTTTGCGTCCTTTCAGTGGCTTGCCTGCCGGCCCTGCTGTTTGCCTGAAAACAGGCCAAGGTAGCGACCGTAGCCTTCCTTTTGCAAATCGGCTTTGGGGATAAATCTCAGGGCGGCCGAATTCATACAGTATCTCAGACCGGTCGGCGGCGGACCGTCATCGAACACATGCCCCAGGTGTGAATGGCCGTACCTGCTTCTTACTTCCATTCTTTTCCCGAACAAACTCCAATCCTTTTTCTCCACGATGTTACCCGGCGCCAGGGGCCGCGTAAAACTGGGCCATCCGGTCCCGGAATCGAACTTGTCACGCGAGCTAAAAAGCGGTTCACCCGAGACGACGTCCACATAGATTCCATCCGCCTTGTTGTTCCAGTATTCATTTTTAAAGGGCGGTTCGGTCCCGTTTTCCTGTGTGACCTTGTACTGCAGGGGGGTCAGTTCTTTTCGAAGGGTCCCCTCGTCGGGTTTGGAGTATTTCACCGGGGGCTCGGCCGGTTTTACGGCTTCGGCCTTGGAGTGGGACACCTCGCTAGTCTTCCCCCACACCTTTTGCAGAAACTGGTCCCTTCCGGACAGGAACCGGTAATAGCGATAGCGGATCGGATTTTTTTTGTAATAGTCCTGGTGATATTCTTCCGCTTTGTAGAATTTCGAAAAGGGCAGGATCTCGGTTGCAATCGGCTTATCGAAACGAGCGGAATCGGCCAGTTCGCGCTTTGACTTTTCGGCGGCGATCCGCTGCTCCTCATTATGGTAGAAGATAACGCTTCGGTACTGAGCCCCCTTATCGACGAACTGCCCGTCCGGGTCTGTCGGATCGATGTGCCTCCAGAAAAAGTCCAGCAGTTTTTCGTAGGTTACCATGGCAGGGTCATAGATTACCTGTACGGCTTCTACGTGGCCGGTTTTGCCCGCCGAGACCTCCTGATACGTGGGATTTTCCGTATGGCCGCCCGTATAGCCGGCTATGACCTTCACGACTCCTTTTACTTTTTCGAAGTCGGACTGGACGCACCAAAAACATCCTCCGGCGAAGGTCGCCCGGGGAAGGCCGGCATACTCATCTACTGCTGTCGCATTCTTTTGAGTCTTTTTGCCGTTTGCGTATCCCAATCCCAACAGGACCAATCCCGCCACTACGATCGCTGTCCCAAGAATAAGCGTTTTCATGTCCTATCTCCCGTGATCCATCCATGGTTTATTCCATGGAACTCGATTCCACGACTCATCAACATGGTTTCTTCAAACAGTACTAAGTTAATTGCCGAGGGTAATGAAAATCTCAAGGTAATGTAAAGATCGTGTAATGATATAAAGGCGTTTATCCAACCCCCCCGACCTTTGGCGAACCACGGCGGTAAAGAGAACTTGCGTAAAGGCTACGGGCTCTTTACTCTATGTTTCCGGCAGGAAAGGAAACGTTTAAAAAAACGAGGCAATCCCCATGGCGGCAGCAGCTACGATCGTTATTGTTGAAGACGACAGTAAAACCGCATCCCTTATCGATCTCTATCTTCAGCGCGAAGGATACGAAACCTTCGTGGCTTTGGACGGCGTAGAAGCTTTACGGCTCGTCCGGCAGAAAAATCCGGCTGCTGTGATCCTTGACCTCATGCTCCCAAAACTTGACGGCTGGGAGGTGTGCCGCAGGATACGGGAATTTTCGGATGTCCCCATCCTGATGCTTACCGCACGGGGCGAGGAATTCGACCGGGTGCTGGGCCTTACCATCGGGGCCGACGATTACGTGGTTAAGCCCTTTAGCCCCCGGGAGCTTGTGGCCCGAATCAAGGCCCTTTTAAGACGAGCGCGCGCCGTAGCGAGGCAGGGTTTGGCCAGGTTAAAAATCGCAGGGCTTGAAATCGACTCCCATAAACACGAGGTAACGGTAGACGGGCGCAGCATTGATCTTACCCCGTCGGAATTCAAGCTGCTCCGGCTGCTGATGGAAGCCCCGGGGCGGCTGTTTACGCGAGAGCAACTCCTCGATGCGCTCTACCCCACGGGCGAGCAGGTAATAGACCGGGTGATAGACGTGCATATCGGAAAGCTCAGGCAAAAACTCGAACCAGACCCCGCCAGTCCGCGCTACATATTGACGGTTAGAGGCTTCGGGTATCGGCTGGCCGGGGGGGACCGGGAGGAAAGTCTTCCATGAAACGGGGCCTATTGTTCAAACTGCTTACAATCAACATTCCGGTGGCCGCACTGGCGATAGTGGTCCTCTGGGTGGTGCTGGACACCCTTGCGGCAGGCTACTTCTCGGCCCTCATGAGGGAGTACCGGATAAATCCCTTAGATGTACACAGGATGTTTATCCACTCCGTGCACCGCTATCTTATCTGGACGAGCGCGGGCGCGCTGGTCCTGGGCGCGCTGCTTAGCAGCCTGCTGACCCGGATGGTGCTTCGGCCCCTCTACCAGATGATAAAAACAGCGGGGCTCATTGCCGGGGGAGACTATTCTTCGCGGGTGCGGGCCGATTCGCACGACGAGATCGGAGAGCTGGCGAGCGCTTTCAACCTTATGGCCGAAAGCCTGGAGCGGGTGGAACAACTGAGAAAAGACATGGTTTCAAACGTCGCCCACGAACTGAGAACGCCCCTTACGAACATCAGGGGATACATGGAAGCACTCCAGGACGGCGTGGTTGCCCCGACCGAGCAAACTTTCCGCCTGCTCCATGAAGAGAGCTTAAGGCTCATCAGCCTGGTCGAGGATCTTTTGGAACTGGCAAGGGCGGACGCAGCAAGATTTAGCCTGGATATCGAGCAAACGAGCCTAGAGGAACTGACATCGCGGGCGCTAAAAAAATTCGACCTGGAATTCAGGCAGAAAAATATCGAGATAAGGGAGGACTTTAGTAAACCCGGTACTCCCGCGCCGGCCGACAGGGAAAAACTCGCCCGCGTGGTGGAAAACCTCTTGCAAAATGGTCTGCGCTATACGCCGGAAAACGGCTGGATACTGGTCGGCACAAAGGACGAGGGCGGGAGTGTGAAATTTTTTATCCAAAACAGCGGCCCGGGAATTGAAGCAAAAGATCTGCCGTTTATCTTCGAGCGTTTTTACCGCGCGGAAAAGTCCCGCTCCAGGGCTTTTGGCGGCACGGGAATCGGACTGGCCATAGTAAAGGAAATCATCGAAGCCCACGGAGGTAGAGCGGGAGTGGAGAGCTCGCCGGAGAAGACCCTTTTTTGGTTCAGCCTGCCTCTTCGGGGCAACCCTGAAGCCGCAAGCCGGCACGCCGCTTCTTTTCCGCTGTCCAACACCCCATTGTAGCCGGACGGAGGTCTATTTCCATGATGGGCCCCGAGGCCGCGCAATTTGTGAGAGCATGAAAAACCGGCGGAGGCTAAGCACCGATTTTTAGTCTCTTATCACCCTTTCCCCGAAAACCGACAGGAGATAGACGCCATGATGGCCAAAATCGTTTGTAAAGGGCTGCTGTTCTTCGCTTTGGCGCTGCTGCTTTGCTCTTCCGGCGCCATTGCCCGGGCCGGTGGCTCCTTTTCTTTTACAGATGACCTGCTGCCCATTTTGCGCGAGCAACCGCTGATCGCCACGTGGCTAACCGCCAGCCTTGATTTTGACGATACCGGCGATGCCGTGCGCATCGGCGAAAACGTCATGCCGCAATTTGGCGGCCAACGCATCGGACCCTATGTCATCCTGGCCAAACCCAAAGGCGCATCCGGCCCCTTCACCATGGAGGTCACGGTGGAAACGGAGATGGTTTGCAAAAATAAGTCGGGTCAGGTTGTCGATGACTGCTCCAAGGCCGGCGCCATGGAGCAGAATTTTACCTCGGTCACCGTCAAGCCACACAAAGAAGGCCAATAGACACACCCGGCGGTTGATTTTAAGCCCGGAGGAAAACCTCGGACACCGCTTCCTTGACAAGTCGATTGTTTTGGGTATTTATCGTATAGATTGACTGGTTGATCCGGAGGAGGAAATAAATGATCTATAAAGAAATCATCTATGACGTCGCAAACCGTGTTGCTACTATCCGGCTAAATCGGCCGGAACGGCTAAATGGCTGGACCAACACCATGGCCGAAGAGGTGCGGGGCAGCCTGCACCGGGCAGCCGAGGATAAAGAGGTGCGGGTGATCGTTTTAACCGGCGCCGGACGCGGGTTTTGCGCGGGAGCCGACATGTCGGAGTTAGAGGCCGCGGCAGGTTCGCCCCACCCCGCCGCTACTGCGCCTTCTGTTTTCCAAACGGCGGAACAACGGGTCTCGGACATAATGGGCGCCAAAACCGAGGAGGAACTCGACAGCGGCAACCGGTTCCATGCACGGACCGATTTTAGAAAGCGGTACTCCTATATTGCGGCGATCCCAAAACCTGTAATCGCGGCAATTAACGGTCCCGCAGCGGGTCTGGGACTAGTTATCGCCCTTTACTGCGACCTTCGCTTTGCTTCCGAGAAGGCGATTTTTACAACCGCATTTTCCCGCCGGGGGCTCATTGCCGAACACGGCATCAGTTGGATACTTCCTCGCATCGTCGGTCTTCCCCATGCCCTGGATATGCTTTTGTCCGCCCGGCGACTCGATGCGCACGAGGCCCTGCGCCTTGGTCTTGTAAACCGGATTTTCCCGCATGAGGCTCTCATGGAAGGCGTCATGGCCTATGCTGCGGAACTAGCATCCCTTGTCTCCCCCCGCTCCCTTGGAGTGATAAAAAAGCAGGTCTACGACGCCCAGTTCCAAACGCTTGCCCAGGCCTCGGAGGTGGCCGACCAAGAGTTGATCGCGAGTTTGCAGTCCGAAGATTTTCAAGAAGGCGTAGCCCATTTCCTCGAAAAACGACCTCCGGCGTTTACTGGAAAGTGAGGGGTCCGGGGCGATGATTGTCCGCGAAAGGATTCCGTTATGCAACCGAGTTGCCGGCCGGAGGTAGACAAATGAGCCGTTTTTGCGGAAACGGCGAGATAATGACTGTCCTTGGCCCCATCTGCGCGGAGCAATTGGGCGTAACTCTTGTCCACGAGCACTTCGCCTTCGGCTATCCCGGCTGGAACGCTCAGACCCAGTGGCCCTACGACCGGGAAGCCATTGAAGCCGCAAGTCTAAAGAGGCTAAAGGACATAAAGGCGGTGGGGGTAAATTCCATTATAGACGCCACTCCCGGTGATGTGGGCGGCAGGGACCCGCTCCTGATGAAAAGTCTTGCCGAAAAATCGGGCGTACACATCATAGCGTCCACCGGGCTCTATTGCGAGAAGGATGGGGGGGCGCCTTACTTTAAATTCCTGCGGTTTCTCCGGCGCGATATCGAGCAGGACATCTACGAGTTGCTGAAAACGGAAATAACCTCCGGCATAGGCAACACAGGGATAAGACCCGGCGTCATCAAGGCCTGCACCGGCGACCCCGAGATTTCCGGATACGAACGGTTGGTTCTAAGGGCCGCGGTGCGTGTTTCCCGGGAAACAGGGACGCCCATCATAACCCATTGTCAGGGAGCAACCGTTGGACCGGTCCAGCAGGAACTTTTTGCGCGCCTGGGCGCCAATCCAAAAAAAATTATGATCGGTCACCAGAATAATTCCTCGGATATCAACTACCACCTGTCTCAGCTCGAAAGGCCCGGCTTTTCCCTGGGCTTTGACCGCACCGGCAGCATCATGGGTCCGGCGGCGGAAGGGTGCATAATAGAGTTGGTGAAAAAAGGGTATGCCAACAGGCTGATGCTCTCTCATGACTCGATCGGGGTCTGGCTTGGAAGGCCGCTCGAATTTGGCCCGATGGGGGCCCAGTGGCACCCGACATACATTCACAAAAGATTTATTCCGAAAATGAGGGCCGCCGGGGTAACCGAGGATCAAATCCATACCATGCTCGTGGACAACCCCCGGCGCCTGTTTACCGGAGAATAAGGATTCCCAATAATGCCAGGGCAAAACTTGGCATTATGGACGCCGGATTTACCCTCAGGGGTCCGGTGCGCTTTCAAAGCGATCGGCTTTGAGGAGCTCCGGGAAAAGGCGCATCCAGAGGAGCGCTATAACAATGGAACCGATTCCACCGATCATCACAGCGGGAACCGTGCCAAAAATTGCCGCCGTTACCCCCGACTCGAATTCTCCCAGCTGATTCGATGTCCCGACGAAAAGTGAATTGACAGCGCTAACACGTCCTCGCATCCGGTCCGGAGTCGCAATCTGCACAAGGGGCATCCGGATCACAACGCTTACCACATCGGCTGCCCCCAAAACAACCAGGGCTCCAAGCGACAAAATGAGCGAGCGCGATACGCCAAAGATCATGGTCGCAATACCGAAGACTATTACCCCGGCAAACATCTTGTGGCCTATTTTTCGCTCAATCGGGCGGCGAGCGATGACAAAAGACATGGAAAGGGCTCCGAGGGCGGGCGCAGACCGTAGAATACCAAGCCCCCAGGCCCCGGTGTGCAGGATATCGCGCGCGTAGACAGGCAAAAGAGCGGTGGCGCCTCCGAACAAAACGGCGAAAAGGTCAAGGGATATGGCCCCAAGGACCGCAGGGCGCCTCCAGATGTATGTGATGCCCGAGAAGAGCGAATCAAAGCCTTTGGGCGCGCCAACCGATGGAACGGTCCCCGCCCGTATGAGTGTGGAAAGAAGGCCGGCTGCAATAAAGAGCAAAGCGGCGACTCCGTAGGCGACCCCCGGGCTTAAGGTATAGAGCAGGCCGCCTAAGGCCGGGCCGACAATGACGGCGGTCTGGGTCGCCGAGGCCATCCTGGTCGCGGCCTCAGGCAGGGCGGAGGGTTCGATCAGCCGGGGTAAAAGCGCTGCCATCGTCGGATGCTCAAAGCTTCGGCAAGCGCCCAGAACTGCTACGACGGCGTATATTTGCGCGATGTGAAGACTACCGGTAAAATTGGCAAGGGCCAGCGCTCCCACTGCAAAACCCATCAGCGCCTGGCACGTGCGCACAATCAGGCGCCGGTCGTAATGGTCGGCCAGGTGTCCGGCGGCAACTGTTAAGACGACCATTGGCAAAAACTGGGTGAGCCCTACCAGGCCGAGTTTGAATGCGCTTCCCGAAAGAGCATAGACTTGCCACCCCACGGCTACGGTGGAAACCTGGAAGGCAACGGATGAAAATACCCGGGCAAACCAGAACAAAACGAAAGGACCGTGTTTAAGGGGCGAAGGGCGGTCTCGTACATCTTTTACTTTTTTCATGCGGCCACAAAGCTTGGCGAGGGCAAATAGCGCTCCAAAGATTTCGCACGGCGCGCGCCATTTCAAAGTCACGCCTCAAACGAAGTGTAGTGTGAGGTTGAAGAGCAACTCGAAAAAAGCAAAAGCGCCCGGTGGGAATCAGTCTAGCCGAGGTATTGGTCCTTTTCAAAGAGATTTAAACCCCGAGAAAAAAAGTTTTCTACATACTGCATTGCCCAGGCGTTCGGGAGGTTTTCGAAGATATCTTGGGTGCTCCGGAGGCCGGGTTTTGGGGCGCCGGCAAGGCGAAGGCCCGGCCCGTTTGATCGGCGATCGTCTCCGGGCCGCTCAAAAGGGGCGTATTATTGCCTCCTTGGCCCGATGCTTTGTGGCGGTAAATCCCGGGGCATCTTATAGTAGGAGATAATGGCGCATATCAAAACGCTAAAGGGTTGCGGGCAGGCTATAGAAAACTTTACCGAGCGGGTGGTGGGGCTGGGAGAAAAACTCGGCCCCGTGCTGTTTCAGTTGTCGCCGGCAATCAAGAGGAAAGTACAGGGGCAGGTATTCCAGGGAAGAGTTGCGCACGTGGCGCAAGAAATTCAAAGAGTGGGCGAGACAGTCAAAGGATATTTTTTGCTACTTCGACAATGATGAAAATTGTTTTGCCGCGCTAAACGCCATGGAGCTGAAGCGATTGGTAAGCGAGGAGCAACCGTTCCAGGAAGGGCAAAAAATAGTCGATAACAAAACCTTTATGCTCTAACCCCGTCCGATAGTTATTTTCGGGAAAAAGCCTTGGCAGGGTTTACCCCGCAGCGCCGAAGGCCGGGGGAATGGGAGGGGCCTTATCGACAGCGATTCGAAACGAAACGATGAGGAGCACTTTGTACGGAGGGTCTTCATCGCGGTAGCCATAATCATGGGTTCCCTGGCGGCGGCCGCCATCGTGTGGTATGCCCGGGAGATCGTTTATCTGCTGTTTGCGGGCATACTCGTGGCGATCTTTTTCCGCAGAACAAGCGCGTGGATCAGCCGCAAGTCGGGCTTAAACGTTCGCATCTGCCTTGCCGTCCTTGTGCTTGCCCTCGTCGGATTCATTTTCTCAGTCATATTTTTCTTAGGTCCAAACATTGCCAACCAGCTCAGCAAGCTCATCAGTTCGATGCCGGCCGCAATCAAAAAAGTTCACGAGATCATAGCCCACAGCCCTTTGGGGAGGACATTTTCGACGGAGTTTGCCGGAGCTGAAAAGCTTGGCAGCAGCGTCAGCTCGATCGCCGGCAAGGCCGCCGGATATCTTTTTACCACGCTGGGCGCCACCACCAGCCTTTTCGCCATCCTGGTGTTTGGACTTTACATGGCGGTCGAACCCGACCTGTATCTGCGGGGGATTCTCCGTTTAGTGGCGCGCAGCAATCGGCAGCGCGCCCGCAAAATCCTGTACGGGATAGGGGATGCGCTGCAGTGGTGGCTGATCGGCCAGACGGTCGACATGGTGTTTGTCGGGGTCCTGGTGCTTATCGGACTCTGGCTGCTAAATATTCCCCTGGCGATGACCCTGGGGCTTCTGGCGGGTCTTTTGGATTTCGTGCCCGTGGTCGGCGCGATTATCTCCGCGATTCCAGCCATTCTTGTAGCTCTTACCCTGAGCCCTTCTAAAGCCCTTTATGTGGCGATTCTTTTCTTTGGGGTTCATCTTCTCGACGGATACCTGCTTGGCCCGATAATTCAGAGGCGCACGGTGAACCTGCCGCCATTGGTGATGCTTGCGGCTATCGTCTTCATGGGGTTTGTTTCCGGTTTTTTGGGCATTTTGCTCGCCACCCCGCTGGCCGTTATCGTGACCGAACTTGTCCGAACGCTAACCGATGATACTGAATGAGTGAGACGTGTCCTGCGGGGCGGCCTTACCCGGGCACTGTCAAGCAGTGAGGCTAAGGCTCCCAAGCTTCCCTCTTCGAACCGATCCGCCAGTTTTCGCGCGGACAGTCGCCGAAAAGAAGCCTTTCCACTTTTCTTTGAGGCTTTTGCCGGCGAAAGGAGGCTGTGCGGGCCGAAGGTTGCTACGTTCCTGCCTTCGATTCGGTTTAAAAGAGCACGGTCCCTAAGCATCCCCGTTTCCACCGCCTGCACGACCGGGGTTTTCGAATGGACACTTCCTGGGGCGGCTTTCGATTAACTATCCAACCACGAGTTATGAAAAACGGATTCACTGATGAAGATAGAAAAAGATAGGGGAAGACATCCGGCAAAGATTCGCAATAGCCGCCCGCCGGCGGTAGATGCCCTGTCACCCGGGCGGAGCCGACAACGAGGGGGGGAAAGACCCTTGCTTTTCGATGATGATTGTTCTTAAGAACATAGACTTTATCCTTGCTGTACGGATAGATTGGAAATCCACCCGGGCCCGGAGCGTCTAAGTTGACCCTCGGTCTTTGACCTGATTGTTGCCCCCCGGACTGATGTGTATGGGACAGTTGTTTCGTTTTTTCCGGCTCTGGAAGTGGCAGGAGAGTAAATCCCCCCCAACCCCCCTTTGCAAAAAAGGGGGATTGAGCTTTTTGGCATGTCTCCGGCCTGATTATAGATACCGGGACCGAGGCGACCGCAAGCATGGTCTCCGTAGCAGCAAGCGTAAGATTTTACTATCCATCCAGTTCGAAATTTTTAACAAACTGGCCGATCTGCACACCCAGATAGACGCATTGAATTCCTTCAAGGCAAGCCTCGGCATCCTTTTTTTCGAGGTGGGTAGCCAGTTCGTGCTCGCCCTTTGCAAGTTTTACGATCCACGCATCCGTGCCTTTGTCAAAACTTAAGGAAAGCGAAAGATCGTGTTGAGTAATCTCGGGGTACATTTCTCTTATTTTAGATTCCAAAGTGGTTTGGTCTACACTCATCACTACTCCCCCTTTATGAAATGGCGCATTGACTCTTAAGGTAAATCGGCCGGGGCCCGAAAGCAATTGGCCACATGGCGCAAGGCCCTCGCAAAATTATCTCCTATGAAGGCAATCTGCCCCCCTTGTGGAATCGTTCTCCAGGTATTTTCTTTTCCCTATAGCGGCCTCATTGCAGCCCCTGCCCTCCACCGGGCATGGCGGCTCTTCACTTTCCAACCCCTTCCCCGCAGGGAGCAATCACATGAAAGATGATCGAAGAAAGGTTTTTCTGCTGATCGCAGGCTTTCTGGTATTGCAAATCCTGGAAGCATCCTGTTACGCCCATGGATTTCAAATCGGGCTCTCTCATTATGGTGTCGTCTACGACGGGGCCAATATCTGGGTGGCCAATTACTCGGGCGACACGGTGACAAAGCTCAGGGCGGCAGACGGCTCCCTGGTCGCCTCCTATAAGGTGCCCGGTCCATGGGGCATGGCCTTTGACGGGCAAAATATATGGATTGCGAACTATTCCCGCGACTCGGTCACAAAGCTCAGGGCAGCCGACGGGGCTTTGCTCGGAGTCTATCCGGCAGGAGTAAACCCCAAGGCGGTCCTATTCGATGGCGCCTACATCTGGGTTGCAAGCGGCCGAGGCCCCGGGCTTATCACAAAGCTCGCGATGAACGGGACCCCGGTGTGGGCCGTTCCCGTGCGCGATCCCTGGGGTATGGCCTATGACGGGGCTACTGTCTGGGTCACCAATAACGACTCCGATACCGTGACGAGGCTGGATTGGAGCGGGTGCGTTGTCGGAGTATATAAGGCCGGCGATCAACCCATGGGTATTGCTTTCGACGGGGCCTACATGTGGGTGGCCGATAACGGCGGCACAAATGTCACCAAGCTAAGCGCAGTCGATGGGGCTCGTGTAGGAAGGTTCCCCGTGGGCGTCGATCCATTCGGCGTTTTCTCCGATGGAAACTACGTCTGGGTCGCAAGAACCGATGGGGTGATCGTAAAGCTTACAGCCGGAGGCTGCCTGGTCGCAACCTACGATGGCGGCAGCTACCCCGATGGGATCGCCTTCGATGGGAAAAATATCTGGGTCGCCAATACGGAGGGGGCAGTCAGAGTCATCCGGGCCTATAGCGGCTCTTTTGTCGCCGCGTCCGCAAATCCTTGACTTAAAGGGGACGTCCCGCTGTTTGTTCCGCTCGGCTTACTGGCCGCTTGCCCCGGCGCCTTTGGGTTCGCAAAACTCCCACCGGCTCCCGGCCGAAGTGTCGATGACACGAACTCCGCACTTTAAGAGCTCGTTTCTTAGCCTGTCGGATTCGGACCAGTTCTTGTCTTTTCGGGCGGCTTCCCGGTCGCGGATCAGTTTTTC
The DNA here is from genome assembly GCA_031292215.1 of Syntrophobacteraceae bacterium. Lineage (GTDB taxonomy): Bacteria > Desulfobacterota > Syntrophobacteria > Syntrophobacterales > Syntrophobacteraceae > SbD1. The sequence goes on from JARLHO010000175.1 coordinate 15,936, forward strand.
GTCGGCTGCCGCGAGAAGGCGTGAGCTCAAGTCGAAAAAACCGAGGATGGAGTTTGCCCGGTGGAATATCTCGAGCACCTGCAACTGCTGGGAAGCGCCCATCCCCGTCTTGTCGATCAACGGGTTGGCGTTGCGGATGAAGCTGAAAATAACCGCCAGAGCGCGTGGAATATTCAGGTCGTCGGCAAGCGAATCGAGAAATTCCTCTTCAAAAGAGTAGATCATCTTGCAGAGCTGATCGTTTTCGGCGCCCTTCCCGTCGCAGGCCCGCACTTTCACGATGAACTCGTCGATGCGCCTTAGCCCGCGCACCGAGCTCGACAAATTGTTTGAAGTTGCGTGGATCGGCTTTCGGTAATGGGTGCTAAGCAGCCAGTATCTGAGATCGCGGGCCGAAAACCCCATTTCCAGAAGTTCGCGCACAGGCTTATTTTCGTCCACCAAATCGCTTACCTTGCCCTTTTTAGCAGACCAGACGCGTTCGGCGATCATCCATATATCGGCGAAGGGCTGGCCTGTAAGGGCCTCGCCGATTTCTCTCACGTTTTCCAGATGGGGAAAAAGAAAATCCATGCTGCTGACCACTACGTCAATCCGGGGACCCAGGTCGTGGATGGCCGCCGAAGCCGCCGATATGTGCCAGGTGGGTATGACGTTTCCCCAGTCGGTTTTGACGTAAGCGCCCATTTTGAGTTCGGAAAGCGTCGCGCGCTTTAGCAACGCGAAATCGCTCGGGTTGAGTTTTTCATAGGCGCTAAGATCCACCGTTTTCCCGGCTCGCACCTTCTTGGGGTCGATTCCCGAGAGCTTGCCGTAGCTGGTGCTCCGAGACAGGTCGAAATAGACCGAACGGAGCTTGTCGTAGGCGAACTGCCGGGAAATGAGCACCCGGGTAAACTCCGTTATGGCGTCCAGGTGCTCGGTCGTTCGCGGATAGCGATAGGCGCGGTTTATGCCAAGCGAATCCAGGTCGCACAGGAAGGATTCAAATCTTTGCTGGGTGTAAGGGCCAAGGCACATCCCCGCGGCAATCGAGCTGTTTATCGTGCGGCTGTCAAAATCGGGGATGAGAACGACCTCGTCTACCAGGAAATTTTTGGCCTGAAAAAATCTAGACAGTAGGTCGGCAAGCAAAAAGCGGCGCGCATCCGATATCGAGAGCGGCTGGTCAAGCGGTGGGCCGGTTACGCAGATGCGCGCCTTGCCTTCCTTTACGGGCTTAAATTCGACTTTTCGCCGCTCGAGCAGGTCATAGAACCGGAAGTCGGGCTCAAGAGTTCTCGTAAAAAGATTGGTGCTAAGATAGCGGTCGCCGCCGTCGGGCAGGATGGCGACCAGTACGCCTTCCTTCATTTTGGAGGCCGCCTGCATGGCGGCGACCATGGCTGCCCCCGAACTCATTCCGGCAAATATTCCTTCTTCTCTGGCCAGTCTTCGGGCAGCCTCGAAGGCGTCCTCGTCATTTACGTTTACGATCTCGTCTAAGGCATACCGGTCGAAAATCCCGGGGACATAGGACTCTTTCATGTTCTTTAGCCCCTGGACCTTGTGGCCGGGAAAAGGCTCAACGGCAATGATCCTTATTGCCGGATTTCTCTCCTTCATCGCCTGAAGAAGTCCCATGGCTGTCCCGGTCGTGCCAAGAGTAGCAACGATGGCGCTCACCTTGCCTTCGGTCTGCTCGTAAATTTCGGGTCCGGTGCCCTCGCAGTGAGCCGCGGGGTTGGCCGGGTTGTTATACTGATCGGTAAGGAAATAGCGGTCGGGGTTTTCCCTCACCAGGTTGTAGGCCTCCTCGATCGCCCCGTCTGTGGCCAATGCGCCGGGGGTGAGCAGCAATTCGGCGCCAAAGGCCTTCAAAATCTTTTGCCGCTCAAGGCTCGCGGTCTCGGGCATCGTAAAAAGCACCCGGTAGCCTTTGACCGCCGCAACCATCGCCAACCCTATACCGGTATTGCCGCTCGTTGCTTCGACGATTATCTTGCCGGCGGCAAGCCGGCCTTCCCGCTCCGCGGCCTCGATCATCGAAAGGGCCGTTCTGTCCTTTATCGAACCTGCCGGGTTTCTCGCTTCGAGCTTTACGTAAAGCGTGACGGCAGGATTGGGATTCATCCGGTTAATTCTAATGAGCGGAGTGTTGCCGATACATTCCAAGACATTGGAGAAAACGTTTTTACAGTTCACTTTTTCTTCCCGAACGGAGGTTGGAAAAAAATTGCGGCTTTTTCCTCTTTGGAATTCTATTATATAATTTTTAGGCGCGTTTAAAACCAGTTTCTGCTTTCCGATTGCTCCGTGGCAGATGTTTCAAGCCGCGATCAAGGTCGAACCGATACATTATGACTAATCAAGACCTCCAAAACAGCCTGATCGACCTCCTTGAAACCGGGGGGACCGTACTGGTCGAATCCGAAAGACTCGTCCACCAGATACGGCGGCGCTTTCGAGTTAAAAAACTCGAAGAGGGAATTTCCGGATGGGAGGCGCCCAAAATTTTTACGCTCAACTCCTGGATGGACAATTTCTGGATGCAGTTGTGGCCGGAGGAAATGGTTGCCTCCTCCTTTCTTTTGAGATGGCGATGGCTAAGGGACTGCATCGAGGACTCTCCGGCGCCCGAGCCACTGGCAAGTGATGTGGAGCTGATCAGAACGCTCGACCAAAGCTTCGAACTGTGTTTGAGATACGGGCTCGATCCGGGGGGGGGCGAGGATGGCGGACGGCTAATCGAGTGGCGGCGCAAAGTCTGGCGCGCCTTTGACGAGAGCCTTGCCCGCATGGGGCTATTTCATCCCGCGCGGCTGCCCGAAAAGATTTTCCCCCACCTGGGAAAAGGTGACCGGATCGAAGGCAGCAGCAAAATGGCCTTTGTCGGTTTCGAATTCGCGGGCCGCAGGGAACAACAGCTCCTGGGGGAGCTGCAAAAGAAAACAGGGGCGCAATTTCTGGCTCTCCCCGCAGGAGAGACCCACCCGGAACGGTTGGTCTTTACCGATCCCGAGCAGGAAATCATCGGGATTGTCGAAAACCTGCTTTCCCCGCAGGGACACGACGCCGCCCATCATGAAACGGCAGTCGTTTTGTGCGACACCCAGTTCTACGGGCAGGCGCTTTCGGGCCGCTTGCGGGAAATACTGGGAGAACCCGTAAGGGGCAATCTTGGAGCCTACAATCTCTTTCCCGACCTTAGCCTGACAGCTCAGGGACTCTATAACGCAGCGGTCCAGCCGCTGCGGTTCGCCCTGCACGGGGAGACGCGAAACGACCTGTTCACCCTTTTGCGCTCACCCTACTACGGCATGTTTTCAAAGTGGAACCGAGCACTTAGTCTCTGGGATGTCGCCTGGCGAAAGAACGGCGTCGAACGGGGCCTTACCACACTGCTAGGTAGCGTAGGGGAGACCGGGGAGGAAATATTCCCGCCCGGGCGCGCCGGCATACAGGCGGGGGTAATGCCTTTTCTGGATTCGAGCCGGCAAACGGTTTCAAGCTGGACAAACATCTTGCGCTCGGCCTGGAAGGGATTCGAGTTCCCGGTCATTGCAAACGAAATGGACCGGATTGCGTGGAACAACCTCGAGCGGATAGTTGGCGAGTTCGATACGGAGTTAGGGAAAGATCGCGTTAGCGCGCGCGAGTTTTTCGAACTCCTGGGGGCCGCGGCAGGCCGAGCAAAAATTCAGAAAAGCGGGTTTGAGGATGCCGGTCTCCAGGTCCTGGGCGCCCTTGATGCCCGAGGGCTTTGTTTTGGCAAGATATTCGTTCCTGGTCTTATAGCAGGCGCCCTGCCCCAGCCCGTAAGAGCTCTCCCGCTTCTCGGCCCGTCGGAGCGAGCGAAGGTGCTCGGGGGATCGGCCGAAAGCCAGTTCGCCTTTTCGCGCTATCTGTACTCCAATTTCCTCGCGGCAGCTCCTCGAATCGTCTTTAGCCGGCCGGCAATGGGAACCGATGGGGAACTCCTCATCCCTTCGCCTTTCTGGCCCGAAGAGGGGGAGTTACGGATCGATCCGGTAATACCCTGGAAGCACACCCTTCCCGCGATGCAAAGGGCCCGTTGGGTGCGCCGGAGCATCGGAGAAATTCCAACCTCCTGTCCGGCGGGACAGGAGCTGGAGACATCGGCTATCATGCGCGACGAAAGCGAGACGCTTTTTTTCCGAAAGTCCGATCCCTCCAGCTTTTGTGTGGGGCCGATCGCAGTCCCCGAGAGCCTTGCGGTAAGCGATCTGCGCTTTGCCCTGCTTTGCCCCGCGCTCTATTTTTTCCAAAATGTCCTGGGCCTCGAAAAACTCGAGGAATATAAGCCCGGAATCCCTCCGGCGGAGCGAGGAAAAACCATTCATGCGATCCTTGCCTCTTTTGTCATTGGGGCAAGTAAAAAGCTGGAAGATTCGGCGCCGCCTTTTGAAACCCTGGCGGAACTATTAAAAAAAACCGCCGCCGACATAATCGGCCCCAGGCTGTCCCTGGCCGTCTGGCAGGTCGAATTCGACCGGCTGACCGGAAGTCCGGACAAGCCGGGCCTTTTGCTCAAATGGCTCGCAGACGCATGGCAACGGCTACAGCTTGGTTGGTCGTGGAGTGTGGTCGAGCGGCAGTTCGACCACCTTGCAGTTGAGGGGTGCAGGATCTATCTCAAAGGCAGGGTCGACAGGATCGATTCGCACCCGGTTGAAGGTATGATCTGCTGGGACTACAAAACCGGAAGGCTCCCGGGCAGAACTCGGATAATCGATGAGAACACAGAACCACAGCTTCCAGCATACCTGCTCGCACTGAGCAGGGGAATTCTCAGTGCCGGGCAAAAGCCCGTTGATTGCTGCGGAGCCGGCTACATCGAACTGCGAGCCCCCTCGGAGGTAAAACACCGCATCGTGTTCGACCCTTCCCGGGAACACCGCTCCTATCTGGGAGATTGGACGGCGAAGGTCGCGGCAACCCTTAACTCGATCCATGCCGGGGACATGTCGCCGCTCTGGCTGCAAAAAGAGGGGGTCTGCCAAGAGGCGTGCCCCTACGGGAGCGTTTGCTGGCTTCCCGGGTTCCGCGCCCCTGCCCTGCGCGCCGCAGACGCCATGGAATAGATTCTATTAATAGGAGGAAGCGGAATGCACAAAACGTCGATATTGGCACTTTTTGCCGCAGCCCTTTTGATAACGGCCGCGCCGGCTTTCGGCTTCATGGTCCCGGCCGGCCGACTCGTCAACAAATCGATGGCCGAAGTCACTCTCATGAGATCTGCAATGCGTCTGGCATCGCCCGCGTTCAAAAATGGCGCCGCTATACCCGCGCGCTACGCGCGGCCGGCCGCAGGGGGCGCAAATGTTTCCCTTCCCCTGACCTGGAGCGGCGCTCCCCCGGGGACCAAATCTTTTGCCCTCTCCATCGTCGACCACCACCCCGTTGCCCGAATGTGGGTCCACTGGATGGTCATAGACATTCCAGCAGGGCGGATGTCACTTCCCGAAGGGGCCTCCGGCGGGCATATGCCCCCCGGATCGGTTGAACTGGTCAATTCATTCAAAGATGCGGGATACGGAGGGCCTCAGCCTCCACGAGGTTCAGGCCCCCACCCCTATGTCATAACCGTCTACGCCCTGGACGTCGCGAGGCTGGAGCTTAAACCGGACACAACTCTGGCAGGCTTTAAGGAAGCGATCGGGAAAAAGGTCCTGGGCAAGGCCTCCATTACGGGCTATTTTGGTGACTAGTGACTCGTGAGTGGGGTGTTTTTCTACTCGCCACTCACTATTTACAACAACCTTTCGATCGAATTGAGGAGCTTATCCCAGCTCAAGGGCTTGGAGAGCATCAGGTCCACGCCCTTGGAGGCAAGGTCTGTATCCTCGTATTGGGCGCCCCATCCGGTTATCATCACCACCGGGACGAGGGGATTTTTTGCCTTGGCGCGCCGGGCGATCTCCCAGCCGCTTATGACCGGCATTCCCAGGTCGGTCAGCACCAGGTCGAAGTTGCCCGCATCGATCATTTCCAGCGCCTTTTCGCCGTCGCTTAGCGCGACGACCCGGTGCCCCTTTAGCCGGAGCATGTCCCGGAGCAGGTTGAGTATCTCGGGGTCGTCTTCGACCAGCATCAGCCGAAAAGAACTTATTCCCTCCTCCGCCTTATGAACGAGCTGCCCCCTTACCGGTTCGGCCCTGGCCAGCCTTATTACGAAGGTCGTCCCCTTGCCGGGTTTACTCTTTACCTGAACGTCGCCGCCATATCTACTGATAAGGCTCCAGGATACGCTCAACCCAAGGCCCGAGTTTCCGATGCCCTTGGTTGTGAAAAAAGGATCGAATATCCTTTCGGACACCTCTTTGCCCATGCCGATGCCCGTATCGCTCACCTCGAGGAAAAGCTGCTCGCCCCGCAGGTAGGAGCGAAAAGTCACCACGCCCCCCTGTGGCATCGCGTCGATCGCATTTAAGAGCAGATTGGTCAGGACCTCTCTTAAGTCCGAGGCATTGATCGCCGCAAGGCTATTTTGCTGAATATCTCTTTGTATGTCTATGGTGCGTCCCGACCTCTCCATGAGGTTTTTCCAGCGGGGGCGGGTGAGTTCGACGACGTCTTTTACCGCCTCGTCGATATCGACTACGGGTATGGCGGCCTTAGGGTCTCGTTCCCTTTCGGTGAATCTTTGAAGCCGCCGGACGGTGTTTGAACCGTCATAGACCGCCTTTTCAATGCTTTGGAGCCTGCGGCGGATTTCCTCGTTTTCAATTTCGGGCAGAATCAGTTGAATATGTCCGAGAATGGCCATCAAAAGATTGTTGAAATCGTGGGAGACGCCTCCAGCCATCGTACCGAGGGCGGCGAGCTTTTCCGACTGGATGATCTTATCCGAGAAGGCCTTCTTTCTGGTCATATCCTCTATTACCAGAAGGTAGCCCACCCATTTGTCCGAATCGACCAGCTTGACCAGATTGATATCGGCGGCGTAAGTCTCACCCGTTGAATTCATAAGACTCACGTCTGTTTTTTCAACCCGCCCCGCATCGGATTCGGAGGCCTTTGCCAGCAGCTTGTCAAAGATAGCCGGGTTTTGGAAAAGCACGGCGGGCGAGCGGCCTACGATTTCCGGGAGCTTTTGGCCCTGTATCTTTGCGATGGCCCTGTTTGTCCGAACGATCATGCCCTTGGTGTCGAGAACGCAAATTCCCTGGGGCATGCAATCCAGGACGAGCTCCGAGCTCTTGTTTTCCGGAAAACCGGGGGGCAGCGCATGGGCCTGCCCGTTAAGCGGTTCGCGAGCCGGCGAGGGGGTTTGGCGCCCGGCCCCGGAGGCGCACTTTAGTCCAACCACCAGGTGGCCCATAATGTTTCCGACCGTCTCCCAGTTGCGCTTTAGCAGGGTTGTGAACTCTTGCGGATGCGATGCGCTAAGGTTTAGGACCCCTAAGTCAAGGATCGGAATACAGGCCAGCGCAACGGGGGTAACAACCGCATTTTGCACCTCGGGCAGGGGTTGATCGGCTGAGTTTTCGATAAATATGGCTTTGCCCGACGAAAAAGCGCGGAACGAAAAGCTATCGCCCGATCGAAAGCTAAGATCTTGTCTATAGCGGCGGGAAATTACCTCGAACTGATCGTCCAGGCCGTAGGCGGCAACCAGGCAGAGCTTGCCGCAATCCTTATCCCAAAAAAGAATCGAAGAGTTCTCGAATTCGGTTTCCTCGATGATTATTCGCAAGAAATGGCGGCATGCAACATGAATTTCCCGGTCCTTGGACACTGTTTCCGCAAGGCGCTGGATTACGGACACAAAACGACCTATCTCATCCCCCTGGCTCCTTGCTTCAAGCAACCCCATTTTCATCATTTCGGCAACAAGGTCGTCCATTCTCTCTCCCCCCCTTCACCCTTCCTGACTGACAAACATTACTGCAACCCGCCGCCGAGCAAACTCCACAACTGCTCGACCTCAGGCCAGATCCCTGCCGTCACCTCCTGATAGCCCTCCCACTCTTCCTCGGAGATATAGAGTTTGCGGCATTGCAAGAGAGTAGGCTCCTCGTCGACCAACTCGGGATATTCACTGGAATGGCTAAGGACATCGATCAGGTGCACCATGCCCACCTCGGTTTCGAAACCGGTGTTCCTTTCGGGAGCATGATGGAACTCCATTACCGCCGTAAATTTTTCCGGCAAGGCCCAGCGACGCGCAAGAAGACCGCCCAGCTTGCCGTGATCCAACCCGTAGCGCATTTCGACAAACCACGGGGGGATATTTTCTCTTTTAGCTTTTTCAAAAACAGCGGTGAACTGTTCGCTTAAATAGGCAGCCATCGCGATCCAGCCGATATCGTGCAGAAGACACAGCAGCACCGCTTCTTCCGGGTTCATCCAGGAGCGTATCCTGTTTACCGCGACAACAATCCTTGAACTGGCAAACGAGTGTTTCCAAAGCATTTCCCGATGAGCTTCACTAATCGTTGCGCCGTTGGAAAACAAACCCAGGAGCAGAGTATAGATGCAAATCGACGATACCTTGGCGGTCCCTATAATTGCTATTGCTTTTGCAAGGGTGGTTACCTGCTTTCGATACCCGTAAAACGACGAATTAGCCGCAGCCAGAACTTTGGCCGAGAGTCCGGGATCATAGGAGATTATGCTTTCCAGCTCTCCAGGCATATCGACTTCGGAGTGTATTATCTCCATAAGACGTTGCAAAGATGTGGGCAAAGGAGGGAGCTCTTTGATCTTCGAGAGCCTGCATCGGATTTCCTCGTCGTCGAATGGATCGACCGTCATCTTTTCCCGCCCTTAACGCAAATTTAAATCGGATCGGAAATATTCTTAGCGTACTGATTTAGTTCTATAGCACAAAAGCGCAGCGCCTGTAACCGGGAATAACAATCATCTTGAGATCCACTAATCGATTTTTTCTTGACCGGCAGATATCGTAAAAAAAAGTTCGGCGTCTTATTTCAATTCCACTGCTGTCCGGTTAATTTCAAAAGCGGCGGCGAATGTGTAGGGTAGGCACAGTTTCACCGTGCCCACCGAAAAGGTGGGCGAGATAAGGCCTTGCCCACCCTACAAAAACCGGCGCAACATTTTGGCCCGAGTATCAGATCTAATCCATGAATGCCGTGCAGACAGCACTACCCGAATTCAAATCGAAAACGGGAAACTATGCCAAAGAGCATTAGAAATCAGACGTTTATAGCTGCCGATTCGAAAATTACCGGACAATAGTGTTTCAATTCAATTGAAGCTAACGGCGGTTTCATTAAAAATGTTTAGATCTTTTTTTATCAATCCCTCCCCTCACCGATCTGACAATTACCCACACATGCGCCCACTGACCCCTTAGCGGAGACTCCCAAGAAAGGGGCTTGCCCCGATCGCCCCCCTTTTTTGCAAAGGGGGGTTGGGGCAATACTGTTCACTTAATGTTTAACTCTATTCCCTGTGCGCAGGCATGGTCCCAAAAGACTTCCTCCAATTAAGATATCAGAATGTATTTTTATTATTAAGTGAACAGTATTGGGGGTTGGGGGGATTTACTCTCCAGCCGCTTGCAATGACGCGCATGGGCCGGCTAGGCTCGCTCGCCCCCCTTATTTGCAACTTTGCAAAAGGAGATAGGTGGGCGCATGTGTGGGGAATTGTAAGCTCACCGATGGCGGGGTCCCTGCGGGCGGCAAAATCGAAAGAGCGCCCATCCAGGGCAATCGCATGAAATTTCATACGAGATTGAGCAGATGCAGAAGGTAGTCATTGTCCCAACCTG
>JARLHO010000176.1 GCA_031292215.1 Syntrophobacteraceae bacterium
CTGGTAATCGTATAGTTAGACTCGTTTTCCATGTGGTGTCTCCCTTTGGGCATAATAGTCCAAGGTAGCTTGCCACAGTTGGATGCCAATGTCCAGCGCTATTACATGCGATTGCCCTGAGCGCCCATCTTTTCTGTCTTTTGTTTCTGCGCCTTATTGGGTATACTCTACAGGTTTGGGCAGGGAGCCTGCCGGGGATTAAAAGAGTTTGCGCCGCGCAATGAGGGCTGCCCGTTTTCGCGCGAAAGGCGCAAACCGGCCCCCTTGGCCATCACGCGCGACTTTATCCATGGCTCGGCTCAGAGTCGGATTGATTTGCACCGGGAGGTATCATGGAACAGAGGTTTATTCTGGAAAAAGAAAATGTTGTATTCGACAATCAAACCGGTCTGATGTGGCAGCGAGGCGCATCGACGGCCAGAACGGTTTGGAAAGACGGCTTCGGGTATGTCGAAAAGCTAAACGCCGAAAGTTTTGCGGGATATAGCGATTGGCGCTACCCCAGCGAAGACGAAATTGCCAGCCTGATCACACCCGAAGAAAATCGGACGAGCGGCCTCTATATCGATCCGATATTTGAAAATCAGCGCAACTGCTGGTCGTCTAGCAGACGCGAGGGCCATGGGCACGAGGCAAGTTACGCCGATTTTTATTACGGCGACATGTACCTGGTGGAGGAAAACTACGCAAACCTTTTCGTGCGCGCCGTTCGCAACCGGAACACCGATTGATTGTAAAAGAGCGCCCCTGCGGCCGCCGCGCCTCATCGGTTTTGGGGGAAGCCCTCGGAGTTCTTCTCTATGAGCCGGAGATTCCGCAAAACACCGGCAACATCGCCAGAACGTGCGCGGCAACCCACACGCCCCTCTATCTGGTCGGGCAGCTGGGTTTTAAGATTTCCGATAAATATCTCAAGCGGGCCGGCCTGGATTACTGGCCTTATGTTCGGATGAAACATTATCCGGACTTCGAGGCCGCCCGTTGCGACTTGCGCCATTCGCGGCTGGTTTATTTCTCGGCCCATGCGGTTACGCTCCATTATGATTTTTCCTTCCGGCCTGGAGATTGCCTGATTTTTGGACCCGAGAGCAGAGGTCTCCCCGATGAGCTGGTTGTCTCTTATCCGGGAGACAGGGTAAAAATCCCCATTGACCGGCTAAGGGTTCGAAGCCTTAATCTTTCGACCGCCGTGGGGATTGCTCTTTTTGAAGCGTTAAGACAGTTAAGCGATTGAAGAATCGATTCGCGCCACTTACTGTTCCGGCGTAGCCAAAAGAGCTGCGCCAGTGGTTTTCCGTCAGGCATCCTGTGCGATTGGAAACCTTCATGCAGCGAAATGACGAAATCAAGTACAGTCTCTATACGCTCTGTCCTGAAATAGAGAGTTTGGGACTCTACCCGGTTGTGCTCCAGAAAGGCAGACGACTTTGAATTCTGCTTTTCGAAAGCAAGGATTGCTTGAAATTATACCCGCCCCTTAGCTCTTGCCTGCTTGTTCGAGGCAAAGAGAGTGATTCCCTTCCTTTCGACTCCGAATGGGAACCGCTGGTGCAGCGTGCGGTGTCGGTAGCCAAACGCAAGATGGCGGACCTTTGTTCAAAGTTACCCCGAAAAGATTCGGGGTCGAAGTCTCGGGAGTCTGCTCGCATGGCAAACATCGACTGGAAAGGGGCTAAGTGGGAGGCGTACTACAGCAGCCTCACGATCCCCGAACTGCTCACTGTCCTTAAGGGATACGGGCCGATGGAGGTCCTTCTCTTCGAGGTCGCCGGCCGTTTCAGAGGACAGTTGAGCCTGTGCCTGACCGAAGATGGAGGCAAGGAGATCACCCTGTATCACCTGGAGGTTTGCGGCCAAAAGCGCGAGGGCCGTGGAAGGGAAGCTCTTAGGTGGATACGGGAGATTTTTAAGGGAACGATATTTCTTGAGTTCCCGGATTCTCCCGACCCTCTTACGGGTTTTCACCCGACCATGCCCTTTTGGTTTGAGATGTACAGGGAGGGTTTGATTGACGCTTTGGATTGCGAAAACTTCTATTTGACTCCTCAGGCGACAAGGGAGCAGATAAATGCGGTCCTGGAACATATACAATCGGTTTTGAACCGGGGAGAAAGGGGCTGAAAATGCGAGATGTGCATTCGAAAAGACTCGAGCGTTTTCGCAAGTTGATGGAGGCACAGGAACTTGACGCCTTTCTGGTTTCTGTCCCTGAAAACCGCTGCTACCTGAGCGGGTTTGAAGCCGAGGACCTGCTTCTAACCGAATCCTCGGGGAGGTTGCTCATCACCCCTACCGAGCAGTACCTGCTGACCGATCCGCGCTATGCACAGGAGGCGACAAAGGAGGCTTCCGGTTTTAAAGTCGAGATTTATTCCATGGGACTAAAGCAGCTTTTGCCTGACCTTTTCTCGCGTCTTACAATCAAAAGGCTCGGAGTCGAGGAGCATTTCCTGACGCTTTCGGGGTTTCGGGAAGTACAGGAAGCCCTGGCCGGCGCGCGCCCATCGGCTGAGGTTATCGCCCTGGAAGACATGGTCGAAGGGCTGCGGATGGTAAAAGACGAGGAGGAAATCGAAAAAATCCGCAAATCCATCCGTCTTACGGAAAGCGCGCTGCATACGGTCTGGAACGCTTTGGCCATCGGCCGGACTGAAATCGAGATGGCCTGGCTGATCGAAAAAACGATCCGCGAATCGGGCGGACAGGCCGTATCTTTTCCGCCCATAGTCGCCGCCGGCCCAAACGGCGCCCTTCCCCATGCGGTTCCCACCAGCCGCAAAATCGCGGCCGGAGATACGGTGATTTTGGACCTTGGGTCCAAACTCGACGGGTATTGCTCCGATATGACCAGGACGTGGATAGCGGGAGTTCCCGACGCGAAAATGAAGGAAATATACAAGACGGTTCGCGAGGCCCAACTGGCGGCGCAGGATAAGATTTGCGCCGGAATCGATTCGGTTGCGGTCGATTCGGCGGCGCGAGACCTAATCACGCAAGCCGGATACGGCGATTTTTTCGGCCACGGCCTGGGACACGGCGTGGGCCTTGCGGTCCACGAAAAACCCGGCCTGAGGAAAGCCAACCCCACCCTACTCGAAGAAAACATGATCGTTACCGTCGAACCGGGAATTTACCTGCCGGGAATCGGCGGAGTCAGGCTGGAGAACATGGTGCGGGTTACGAAAGCGGGCTGTGAGCTTCTTACCAGGGAAGAACTGTTTTACGATTTCCAGCCGTAAGGGGGTCTTTTCCGATGGAACCGTTTCTAAGCGAGAAGATTATGCGGTTTGTCTTTTCTTCCATCTCGGGAATCGTTTCGACAAGAGCCTTAAGCGAGGTAAGGATTTTCTTTGTCTGCTGTTTGTGAGGTATCTTCAGATGGGGATGATCCAAGAAACTGATTATCTGTTCCAGCTCAGCGAGCTTATCGACGGTAAATTCCATGTAGGCGAGTTTTCGCCAGAGCGCTTTCAGATCATCTGGCAGATCGAGCCTCTGCGCATGTTTTTCGTTTGTTCCAACCCATAGCGAGTTTTTCAGGCGGCCAAGCAGCGAAGCCACCTCGCCCCTACTCTTTTCCCACCCGCTACTTCCAACCAACAACTCCTGCCATTTGGGCGCGATCTTGTTGTCCACCCATTTTTCGCCAATGGCAGGCATGAGAGCCACATCGCAGAGCTCGGCCTGCTCGGAAATGAGCTTTTCGCAGAGCTGCGCAAGCCCGGCGGGGCATTTTTCAACGGAACAGTTCGATTCGGCCAGCTCACGCAACCTCATCAGGATGGCGCCCTTGTTTTCGACCTCCGGACAGGCCGAAGCAATTTCGGACTCCCACTGTTGCCGCAGAAAGCTGATTTCCGCATTTATCGCGGAGAAGACAAACCCCAGCTTGATAAGGGTGTTTCTTAACTCGTGGGCCAAAACATTGCAGCTCTGCAACCGCTGGCGGGCCAGTTCCTGCTGGGCTTCCGAAAGAGTTTCCCGAATGTGGAGCGAAAGCAGTTGCGTGCCAAGAGTTCGCGAAAGCTTCTTTATGACCTTAGTGGAATTATCTCCTCTTTTTATGCAATCTTTTTTGAAGTGAATCTTTATAATCGCAACCACCAGGTTTTCACTATCTTTCCAGATCGGCTGTCCGCGGTGGTCCAGGGGGAATTCCAGGTCGTCCGCATGGTCCCCGTACAGATAGTTCCTGTTTACGAGGACGGGCTCCATGTGATGGTAATCTTCGGCTTCATTGGCGAGCTGTTTTCGAACGCTGCGGCCGTCCTGGTTAGGATCGTCGGAAGTCCAGCTCTTGCCTTTTTCGACGCACCAAGCCATCGCCTCGCGAAGACGGCCCGGCCTGTCCTTATAGTCCTCCCAGCATTTTCCGGGATGATCGTAATCGGAATACTCCCGAATGCCCCACAGAATTTCGCCCTCAACCGCCCCGCGCGCGCCGGAAGTCACACGAATTGTGCGCAACTCGGGCATCGGCCCGATTCTATAAATTGTTCCCTTGGTTGCGTTGCTCAAACACAGAAGAATTGTTTCAATCATATCCTTGCAGGTTTGCTCAAGGACATTATCGCCTATAATCATTTCGCCCCTTTCGGAACTGCCCCGCTAAAAGTTGTATCCTGAAACGAGCGCTTTGGTCAACAGCCAATTTAGCGTCCCGCCATGCGACGCAGGTCCTGGTAAACTGGGGTTGCGGGGAGTTGACCTCCGGTTTTCCGGATGGACACCCACAGGGGGAAGGCGTAAAATTTACTATTGACGTAGAATAAACGAGAAAGGGGAACCAATGAGATCCGAGCAAGCCCTCTCACCAATGGCGGCGCCACTGTTTGTGCTGCTCATTTCCATCCTGTTTTTTCAGCCCTGCGCATGGGGAGCTCAGAAAAATCGCAGCGATCCCGAGATACTCTGGGCCTTTGCGGCCATGCGCTCGCACTCCCCTCATCCGAGGGCCGAACCTGTAACCTCCGGGATGGCCTTAAGCTCCGGCGATAAACTCAAGATGATGATACGGATGAAGAATAAATGCTTCGTCTACCTGATTCACAAGGATTCGCAGGGAAATTTCACCATGCTTTTCCCGTACAGCCCCCAACAGGCGGATTCCGCCTACCGCAGAGATCGCAACTATTTTGTGCCGGAAGGCGAAGCCTGGTTTGAGCTCGATAACCGGACCGGCAAGGAGACCTTCTACCTCATCGCCTCCGACCAGCGTTTGCTGGATATCGAATACACCTACAAAAAGTATGTCTCCTGCAAGGAAACCAAGGGTAAGCTGGATCTTGGCGAAGAGATGCTCTCGGAACTGGGCGCCATCACCCAACGGCGCTTCGCCTCCTCTGGCCGCGCGGGTCTATCTGCCGGTCGGGGTCTTGCCCGGGGTTTTGAAAGGGCGGCCGGGGCCGACCCCACAGACATTACGGGGCTGGCAAGAAAGATTTCATTTAATAATATTTATTCGCAAACGTTTGTGATCGACCATAAATAAATAAAAACGGTGAAATAACTGCCGGCGAGTGGGTGAATAGGTGAATGGGTGAATCGGAAAAACGAATAAGTGCCCATCGCCTGTTCACTGCTTACCGATTAACCTGCTCACCCATTCACCTATTCACCGATTCACCGGCTTTTATTTTTTAAAGCAGCTTTCCGCCCATTTCCGCGACCTTGGAGCGCTCTCCCTTTGTGAGCACCACATGGCCGGAGATTTCCTCGTTTTTGATCCTTTCGACAAGATAGGTCAACCCATTGCTGCTGACATCGAGGTACGGATTATCGATCTGTTCGGGGTCTCCGGTAAGCACGATTTTTGTGTCCTCCCCCACTCGGGTTATGAGCGTCTTGATCATGTGCGGAGAAAGATTCTGAGCTTCGTCACAGATTATGAACTGGCGCGGTATGCTTCGCCCCCGTATATAGGTCAGCGCCTCGAGATCGAGCAAACCCTTCCGGGTAAGGTCCTGGAGCACCTCGACAGGCTCCTGGCAGTTTCTGAAAAGAAATTCGAGATTGTCATAAATAGGCTGCATCCAGGGGCGGAGTTTTTCTTCCTTGGTGCCGGGCAAAAAACCGATGTCGTCTCCCATCGGGATGACGGGACGAGTTACGAGAAGCCGGCTGTAGGCATTTTCTTCCAGGACCTTTTCCAGTCCCACCGCCAGCGCCAGCAGTGTTTTCCCCGTCCCGGCCCGTCCAACGAGTGTCACGACTTTTATCTGGTCGTTTAAAAGAAGTTCGAAGGCAAATTTTTGTTCTTTGTTAAGCGCTCTGATTCCCCAGCAACTTGCCTCACCGTGGGCAAGGGGCAGAAAAGCCCCCTGAAAATAGCGGGCAAGCGCGGACTGCGAAGGATTCTCGCTGGATTTAAGGAGCATGAATTGGTTGGGCGAGGCGAGGCGTTCCCGCTGTTCGAGTTTGCCGCCTTTGTAAAATGTGTCGAGTTCGCGCGCCGTTACATATGCTTCGCCCACTCCCGAGTAGAACTGATCGTAGTCCACCTTGTCGTTATAGAAATCTTCCGCCCGAATCCCCAGGACATCGGCCTTGATCCTCAGGTTGAGATCCTTGGTTACCAGCGTGACCGGTTCGCTGCCGGATAAACTCAGATTGTAGGCCACGGCCAAAATCCGGTTGTCATATTTTTCCGGATCAAGGCCCCGGGGAAAATCCATGAGGCCCGAGTGGTTGAGCTCGATAGTCAACCGTCCGCCGGCGGGCAGGTCGACACCTTCGGAAAGCCGGCTGGACTCCCTTAGCGCGTCGAGTTCCCTGGAAACGACCCGGGCGTTTCTGCCAATTTCATCCTGGCGTTTTTTCTGGTTGTCTATTTCTTCGATTACGGCAAAAGGAATCACCACGTGGTTGTCTTGGAACGCGAAAATTGCGCCCGGGTTATGCAGCAAAACATTTGTATCGATTACATAGGTTTTACGCATCAAGGCTCTCCACAAAACCATGCCAGCGACTGCCCCAAACCGTTAAGAGCCGGTTGGGAGAAATCTCATGCCTCGCCGGCCGTCCCAATTGGATTACCGGCTAAAAAATTAAGGGTGGTGGGAGTATGTAAACTTTTTTGAGGCGGAATTGGAAGGAGAATCAAACGAACTCGAGAGGCGAAAAGCCTTTGTCGCTAAAACGTAACGTTGCCATCGCCAGATAAGCCATCCAGGGTTCTTCAAAGGGAGCCGCACAGTGCGCGGCGGACTTCCCGGAAGGAATATCGATAGGTCCTGCCGCCCCTGCAATTCTGTGATCCGAGTGCAAGTGCGGTCACATCTTGCGCACCTTAGCCTCAGGATGACATCAGCCTAGATCGTGCGCTATCACGCATCCAGGGGGCTGAGCCCGACCTTGCCGATAAAAACATTAGCGCTCTCTGAAACGCGACAGCCGATCCAGTTCCACTGCTTCATAAGCGGGCGGGCAGCGGCCTCAAAGGCATTTTCGGCCTCCGACGTTTCGGATCATTCGCACAATCTTTGCCCTCCACTCTTGCCTTCTGGCAAGGGCTCGTTTCCACCCGCCCGTGCACTCGGTCGTCCACCCTGCGAGAATTTGGCGCCAGCAATGTCGCATAGGTGTTAAGGCGCCGTCTTGGATTCTCGAAGTCGGAACGAAGACTGACATACCGAAAAGATCGGTTCCTGCGGCCATACGGGCTGAAGGTAGCTCTCGTACGAGAGCTACCTGAGCGGTGAGGCCCCGCCATCCTCTCAACTCCGTGGTTTTATCCATGTAAGTATGATATTCCAACGTCTGCTAGGGTGCTCCGAATATGTAACGATCTTGCCCATTCTGATTCTTCCGAAAAATGAGCGGAGGAGGAGGGGCACTAAGAGATGGCCCTAATATTACTGACCAGCGGCTGGCAAGAATGAACATGGACAAGCTTAAGAGATGAAAGCGACATATTTTCGAAAGCAAAACGAAGCCAAATCATGTCGCGGATTCGTAGTAAGAATACGCAACCGGAGATGGCTGTCCGGTCAAGATTACTCGCGGCGGGATTTCGCTACCGATTGCACAGACGCGATTTGCCGGGCAATCCGGACATCGCCCTTCCCAAATATAAAATCGTGTTTTTTGTACACGGCTGCTTCTGGCATCAGCATCCAAATTGCAAAAAGAAAACAATTCCCAAGCAGAACTTCGCATTTTGGGAAAAGAAACTCGCCGGTAATGTTCACAGGGACTCCGCTGCCTATAGAGAGCTGGAGAAATTAGGGTGGAAACCCGTGATCGTTTGGGAGTGTGAAGTAAAAAAAAGACCGGCTGGAGTCATCGAGAAGATTGAACGGGCTATCATTGGAAATCACCGCTCGACCGGGAATGTCCGCCAGGATAGCAAAATAGAGGAAGGGGCAACACTCGCATGAAAATGCCGAATCAATCAGACGGATGCAGAACAGAGCATATCATAGAACTCACACAATCCATGGGATATAGCTTTGTTGACTCCTTCTGTGGGCCGGGAGGAATCGGTCTCGGAATGAAAAAGGCTGGATTTAGTCTGCTTTTGGCTTTCGACCATGATGAAATGGCTGTAAAAACACACAATCGCAACTTGGGAGAAAATGCCATTGTTGCTGACGCAAACCAAATCACTGGCTCGGAAATTTTATCCAGGGTCAATCTTAGGGGCGGAGAACTAGCGCTATTTACCGGCGGCCCACCCTGCCAAGGATTTTCAAAACAGAAAAGGGGCGCGCACTTGGGGGACAAGAGAAATCATCTGATCCTTGAATTCGCCCGTCTGGTCACCGAGCTACGCCCTAGATTTTTCATGTTCGAAAATGTCGCCATCTTTGGGCAGAAACGGGGCGCCAAATATATTGACGAAATGGACCGCCAACTTTGTGATTACATATTCTGCCGTCACTATTACAATTCGGCCGACTATGGCCTCGCCCAAACCAGGCAAAGGTTTATCACTGTCGGAATGCGAAAAGACCAAAAGACTTTCTTCATAATTCCGCCACCAACGACGAAGCACTGGAGAACTGTCGGAGAAGTGTTGCATGGTATGCCGGAACCGCCTGACGATTTCACGGTTCACCCTGATTTTCCAAATCACCAGAGAGCAAGAGTCTCCGACATCAACATAAAACGATTCTCCTTTGTGCCTCAAGGCGGTGGGTGGCAGGATATTCCAGAAGGCTACAGGTTGGAATGCCACAAAAAAGCCGATACCAAACGTGGTGGATGGCCCGACGTATACGGACGACTCGACTGGAATGGGCAATGCCCAACAATTACGGGAGGATTCGATAGCTTCACTAGGGGACGTTACGGACACCCTCTTCACGACCGGCCGTTAACTCCAAGGGAAGCTGCTATGATTCAGGGCTTTCCAAACTGGTTTGTTTTTAGAGGCACGAGGGCTGACATGCGTTCCCAGATTGGAAATGCTGTACCACCTCCCCTTGCGGAGGCAATTGGATTATCAATCGCACAAAGCTTGCTAATAGCAGATGATGCTATAGATGGAGAGGAGCTTATGAGAAGATGTTTCCCACGTAAAGATCCGATCCAACTGCAGCTTTATTCTAGCAACGAGTCGGCTTCCAAGAAGAAATCACCGAACGGGCAAACTTTGATTTTGGGGAATTTGAAATTTAAACAAGCGTATGCATTGGGTACGTCTAAATAATAAATTCGTGTAAGTTGTGAAATGAACATTTGATACAGCTGCCACTGAAATGGGAGACATATTTCAACAACCTCACCTTTCACTTTATCAGTCTTTGTTTCACACAAGCATAACAGTGTACCTAAAAAGCGGCCTGTGCCATATATACCATCTAGAACACGTTCATGTGCCCATACCTGTATAACACGTTCCCTAGTAGATAATTTTACTGGAACATGAAACTTGAGCTGATCAATTACAAGGTCGAAAATGAAATCTGTTGGAAGTGTCCCAGACATGCCGAGATTGAGAACCGGCAGTTCTCTTGTAGGGACAATGCCTATACGTCTTGAAAATAGATGCCCTATAAAGTACTCAAAAATGTGCCAGATGTTTTCTGGTTACCACTTGCAGACATATCTATAACGGCACAAAAGCTTATAGCAATAGCGTAGCATGCAGATGTAATTTGGGTAGATGAATCATAGGTGTATGTCTTGAGAGATGAAAAAGTGAATCAACTGTATCCAAGCCATCGGCGTATAAATCACGATTTATGGCGCGCGAGATGCCGGATTTTCCAGTAAATGAGAAATACTGCTTACCAACAACTTTAGAGGTGAGCGCTCTCTTTCCACATTTAGACAGTGTCCCTTGGCATTCTGCGTATATGTCGATAAGCAAGTTAAGGAGCAGATCGGACTGAATCATATTCAGACTCACTAGTTTTCTGAACTCCTTATATAATTGCAACACTCTTTCCATTCTCGCCATTCCAAACAAATAAACTTTAAGGGTGAATTCCCATATCTATCCCCAAAGAGCATATGCCATATAGCATTCATTAATTTGGCGCTAAAAAAATAGAGCCAAAATCGAACAAGAAGCTGAACTCGCCGTACAACTCGTCACACAGTCGAAACAGGGCTAGGGCAAAAAATTGCAATCGTTCACCACGAAGAACCGCCGGGGATTTTTAGCCCGACCTTTGCTCTTCCTTCGTGCTCTTCGTGTTCTTCGTGGTTGGCTACTGACCCGGAGGTCTGAACTGAGAGCAATACCGGGATTCAACCACGAAGGACACAAAGAGCGCGAAGGGAAAAATGGGGCTTCGTGGTGAACGCTTACAAAAAATTGAATGGGCAGGTGAGGAAGGAATGACTTGCCCGTTTTTTTACCAAAAGAGCCCTTCCAGCTCATATTCTTCTAGCCGCATATATACACAATAGAGAGCCCGAAAAGCCTGTGCACGCAGATATAATCCGTCCCCCGACGGGTTATTTGTGATATAGGACTAATAAATCATAAAACGCAATAATTCTGATGGACTGCGGTCGAGTACCTTCAGCCCGTAAACAATGAGCGGCACGTCAAGACGCTTAGACCCTCGGCCGGTGGCATCCATAGGTCCACGCCCCGTCGAAAAGTGCACAGGCAGCAGCAGCCGGTCGACTTGATACCCGATCGGAAGATGTCAATCGCAGGTTCTACACTCACCAGCCAGATCATCGCTCTCCGATCCGCCAGCGGGCGCTCACCAGGGTTCCCGTGCCTTTGGCGGAGTCGATGCGCAGGGCGCCTCCCGAGAGTTCGGCTCTTCTTTGCATACTCATAAGCCCCAGGCCGTCGGGATTTTTTGCCGAAGGCGTCTCGCCGGAAATGTCGAACCCATTGCCGTTATCGCTTATGGCAAGGCTTAGATACGCATCTTCTTTGAGCAGCAAAACCCTTATGCGACCGGCGCCGCTGTGGGTCGCCACATTTTTGAAGACCTCCTGAACGATCCGGAAAATCGCCAGTTTCAGATCGGGCACGACTTCCTGTTCTTCGACCAGAAATTGGGAATCCACCGCGATATCCGGGTGGTCTTTTTGGAACTCCCGGCAAAACCAGCCGAGAGTGGGGAGAATGCCCAGATCGTCTAAAACCGTGGGCATCAGTTCCGTATACATATTGCGGACGCGCTCGATTGCGCCCTGGATACTGGGAAGAAGGCCCCGAAGGTCGGATGCGCAACTGTCACCGGGGTCCATTCGCGCCAGAACGGATTCGAGGTGGAACTTGACGGCCGGCAGCAGTTGGCCGAAATCATCGTGCAGCTCGGCAGCAATCATTCTACGCTCATTTTCCTGGACTCTTAGCAGCGCTGAGGCCAGATGTTTTTGTTGGCTTTCGGACTCCAGCAGAGCCCTTTTGGCTTTGAGGCGCTCCATCGAATAACGGATCGCCCTTTCCAGCAGCGGACCGCTCACCTGGTCCTTTACGAGGTAGTCGGCGGCCCCGTATTCCATGGCTCTTAGGTCCACCCGATAATCGCCCCTCCCCGTAAGAACGATTATCGGCGGCGCGGCGGCGGATTTTGCGACCCGGGCAAGAATTTCCAGGCCGTTTTTAGCCCCGAGGTAGTAATCGAGCAGACATACGTCGTAGCCCCCCCGCTCGATTTCTTGCAGACCGCTCTCATAAGTCTTCGCCCACGTGACCTCGTAGCGTGCAGAGCTCACTTCCTCCAGCGCGCGATCGAGCAGGAAAAAGTCGTCTTCGTCATCTTCTATAAGAAGCACTCTTATCGAGTGAAGTTTCCGGTAAACCACTTCTATAAACTTTTGTTGAGGTACATGCGTATCGCTTCAAAGGAACCTTCCGGGGCTGCGATAAGGTGATCCTCGATGCGCTGGCCACCAAGGTAATCGCTTAGATCAAACTGCCGGCCGTCTAGCCGGTGAATCTTTCCGCCCGCAGCCTCCAGGATAATCTGGGCCGCGGCAAGGTCGGGATACGAAACGTTTGCCAGAAGCGCCCCCTCGGCTCGGCCCATGGCTACGTAGATGACATGGGCGGCGGTAGAGCCGAGATTTCTGATCTTGCCGGGAAAAGTCGACCGGTAGTGATTATGGAACCGGGAATAGGTCAGCAGGACACTTTCGTTACTGATTTCCCCGGGGTCTGGAATTCGTATTTCGCGCTCGCCCCAGTAAGCCTGCCGTCCCACGATGGCATGGAAAAAGTCGCCGGTAACGGGCATGAAGGTAACGCCCAGGACCGGCCAGAAGTTTTCAAGAAGCGCCAGGGATATACTCCAGATTGGAATTCCGGCCTGAAAGTTGGCGACTCCGTCAAGGGGATCATATATCCAGAGATATCTTTTCTCGCCATGGACGTAGTCATCTTTCGGGAGCGTGTCTCCAAAGATTGCGTGTCCGGGGAAAACCGCATTGAGTCTTTCTCTGAAAAAGTCGGTCAGTTCCAACTCGGCTGCAGTCACAAGCCCTTCATCGAATTTAACTCCCGCGCTACCCTTTCCGTACAGGCTCAGGGCTTTTTCGCCGGCGCCCGAAACGACATCCCTGGCAAAAACGAGCAGCTTCTCCACAGCCGGGTTTGGGTCCTTTATCCTCATCTACGCCTCCTCCATCCAGTGGGCATACGCATGGGCAGTATACATGCAATCGACTATTGACTGATTGGGCAGATCATTAGCAGAATAATGAAAGTTTTGCCATTTCTTTAACAGCGGGAGGGAAAAGTCCTTTGAATGGACCCGTCATTACCCTTTTGAGCGACTTCGGGCTGGAGGACCACTATGTGGCCGCGATGAAAGGAGTCATCCTCACTATTTGTCCCGGCGCACGCCCGATCGACATAACTCACCTCATCGCCCCCCAGGACGTAAGGTCTGCGGCTTTCGTCCTGTACTCGACGCATGGATACTTTCCGCAGGGGACAATCCACCTGGCGGTGGTGGACCCGGGGGTCGGGACCGAGCGAAGGCCGGTTGCCATACGGATGGGATCCTCTTATTTTGTAGGGCCGGACAACGGCCTTTTTTCGCTTATATTGAAAAGAGAAACCGGCTGGGAAGCAAGAGAGCTCGATAATGTCAGCTTTTGGCGAAACCCTGTGAGCAACACGTTTCACGGCCGCGATATTTTCGCACCCGTTGCGGCCCATCTGGCGGCCGGCGCGCCCTTCGAGATGGTCGGCGGTGTGTGCGGCCTTGTCTCGGCGCCGTGGGGCGAACCGGAAGTTGGAAAAGATAGTGTGAAGGGCGAGGTGATACACCTCGACCGCTTTGGAAACGCGATCACCAATGTGTTGCTTGAGGTTTTGGAAAAAAAGGCGCAGGCAAAAAAATGGGAGGTCTTAGCCGGTAAAGGGGCGGTTTCGATCCAAAGGAGCTACGCAATGGTCCCAACGGGTGAAGCGCTTGCCTTGGCGGGGAGCACCGGTTTTATAGAAATTGCGGTAAACGGGGGAAGCGCTGCTTCCAAACTCGAACTGCGCCCCGGGAGCGAGGTCGCTTTCCGTCTTTTTGCCACCAGAGAAAGCGAGGTCTACTCTCAGGGCTGAAATCTTTGAATAAAGAAAGAATTTATCTGATATAATTTAGCCTTGCAGTGCATGGTCCGATTTTCCGGACTTTGGTCAGGGAATATTTCTCAGGCAATACTGTTACGTTATAATTGCCTATCCGGACCATCCGGATTTTCTTAATGGACCGTTGGTCTGGGTGAACTTCAAAGGAGAACTCAATATGGCAACTCGATTGGCTCTTAACGGGTTTGGACGCATCGGACGCACGATTTTAAAAATCATAAAAGACAGGAAGCTGCCTCTTGAAATAGTGGCATTAAATGACCTGGCAAACCCGTCAGAACTTGCCTACCTTCTCAAATACGACTCCGTTCACGGCGTCTGGCCCCATGAAGTGGAGGGAACCGAGGACGAATTGATCGTTGACGGCAAGGCGATCAAATGTTTTAAAATCGGGGATCCGGCCCAGATGCCGTGGCGCGAGATGAAAGCGGACGTGATCCTTGAGGGGACAGGCCGATTTACCAACCGCGAAGACGCCGAGAAGCATCTGTCCGCGGGGGCTCGAAAAGTGATAGTAACCGCTCCGGGCAAGGGCATGGACGCAACCTTCGTACTCGGTGTAAACGAGGGGACCTACGACCCCCGAAACCACAATATCGTTTCAAACGCATCGTGCACGACGAACTGCCTTGCCCCGATCGCAGCCCTTCTCCACGACAGGTTCATAATCGAGCACGGCCTCATGACGACCATTCATGCCTACACGATGGATCAGCGGTTGCACGATTCGATGCACAAGGATCGCAGGAGGTCCCGGGCCGCAGCCCTGTCGATGATTCCAACGACCACCGGGGCGGCCCGCGCCGTAGCCGAGGTCATCCCGGACCTCAAGGGCAAACTCGACGGCCTGGCCATCCGCGTCCCCACGCCCAACGTCTCGCTAATCGACCTGGTATGCAGGCTCGGTCGCGATGTCACCAAAGAGGAAGTGAACAAAGTGCTCGAAGAGGCGGCAAATGGTCCTCTAAAAGGGATCTTGCGGTATGTGACCGAAGAGCTCGTTTCGGTGGATTTCAACCACACATACCATTCATCCAACCTCGACTCCCGGCTTACGAGCGTAATAGGGGGCCGCATGGTCAAAGTGTTTAGCTGGTATGACAATGAGTATGGATATTCGAGCCGCGTGGCCGACCTGGCCGTTATGATGGGCGAATCGCTGGAATAAAACGTCTTTTTCCAATCGCGTGTGGTGACATAATAAGGAGGGTCGCGGTGAAAACCTTGGATGAGGTTGCTCTCAAAGGAAAGCGCGTGTTCATGCGGGTCGATTTCAATGTGCCGCTGGATAAGGAGCGGCACGTAACCGACGATCTTCGTATTCGCGCGGTGCTGCCCAGCATCGAAAAGGTCCTGGCCTCCGGGGGCAGGCTCATTCTCGCCTCGCACCTGGGAAGACCCAAGGGGAAGGTTTTGCCCGAATTTTCCCTTCGGCCCGCGGCCGAGCGACTCGCAAAGCTTATGGGGAAACCCGTTTTTCTTGCGCCCGATTGCATCGGCCCGGAGGTTGAAAACCTGGTGGCGCAACTAAAGGACGGCGACCTGCTCCTCCTTGAGAACCTGCGTTTCCATCCCGAGGAGGAAAAAAACGACCCGGAGTTTTGCAGGCGCCTCGCGGGGCTTGCCGATGTGTACGTAAACGAGGCTTTTGCCGCTTCCCACCGCGCCCACGCTTCGGTTGAGGGGATGGCGCACTTTGTCCCGGTCTGCGCGGCCGGCTATCGGCTTCAAAAGGAGATCGATTATTTCAGGAAGGCCATGGACAATCCTCAACGCCCGATGGCGATAATTGTTGGGGGCGCCAAGGTTTCAAGCAAGATCGGACTGCTTGAAAACCTCATTCCCAGGACCGATTACCTGATAATCGGGGGAGCGATGGCCAACACGTTTTTCAAGGCCCGGGGGCTGGAAACCGGAAAATCCATGGTCGAAGAGGACTTTGTCGAAAAGGCCCGGCAGTTGCTCGCGGAGGGAGACAAAAGAGGGGTAAAGATGCTTTTGCCAGTCGATGCGGTTGTTGCGGGCGAGGTTTCAGACGGCGCGACATCTCGGCAGGTCCCAATAGATAAGGTCTCGGCGGATATGCGGATTCTTGACATCGGAGAAAAATCCGTTGCACTCTTCGAGGCTGCCCTTACGAACTGCCGCACCATCATCTGGAATGGCCCGATGGGGGTTTTCGAAAAACCTCCCTTCGACAAAGGCACCTTCGCTTTAGCCAAATTTTTGGGCTCACTCGATGCTTTAACGGTTGTTGGCGGCGGAGATTCGGCGTCGGCGCTCCGGCAGGCGAAGGCCGACGATAAGGTCAGCTATATTTCGACAGGCGGCGGAGCTTTTCTCGAGATGCTTGAGGGAAAAGAGCTTCCGGGCGTATCTGCCCTGGACAAATGCTAAACTCGGGGACTTTTTTAACGTAGAGACCCATACAAGCGGCGACGCCCTGTTTTTGGCGAGGTTTTATCGAGGACAAAACTTAGGCGAATACGGCAGGCGGTGCGGACTGCCGTCCGAGCTGCCGCCGGCGCAGCCAGTCAGGCAGGTCGGGGCTTGGCAACCCGTCTGCGGCGACACGCCGCTAAGGGCTTGGCAACCCGTCTGCGGCGACACGCCGCTAAGGGTAAACGACCATCTTTAGGAGACGAGAATGAACCCTGACAGAAGGCCTCTTATCGCGGCCAACTGGAAAATGCACAAGACTTTAGCCGAAGCGGTTTCTTTCGTGGAATCGATCCAGAAGCAAACCGGTCCCCTCGGAGACCGCGAAGTGCTGATCGCGCCACCTTTCACCTCTCTTAAGGAAGTTGGGGATACTCTCAAAGAAGGGGGCTACAGTCTCGGGGCCCAGAATTGCCATTGGGAGCAAAAGGGGGCGTTTACGGGCGAGATTTCCACGGTCATGCTAAAGGAGATGGGATGCGCCTACGTACTCGTTGGCCATTCCGAGCGACGGCAACTGTTTGGCGAAACCGATGAAACGGTGAGGCTAAAGACTGCGGCGGTCATTGCTGCCGGGATGGTCCCCGTTGTGTGCGTCGGGGAAGTACTTGGCGAGCGCGAACGGGGGGAGACCTTCGATGTTGTTGGAAGGCAGGTCGAGGAGGCGTTTACCGGGCTGAGCGCGGAGCAGATGGCCGGGGTGGTGATAGCCTACGAGCCGGTTTGGGCGATTGGCACCGGCAAGACCGCGACGGCCGGGCAGGCGCAGGAGGTGCATGGCTACATTCGAGCGAGGATTTCCTCGCTTTTCAACAAAACCATTGAAAACAATGTTAGAATATTATACGGTGGCTCGGTTAAGCCGTCTAATATCGACGTGCTCATGGCTGAGCCCGATATCGACGGAGCGTTGGTAGGAGGCGCGAGCCTGGAGGTTGCTTCGTTTACAAGCCTCATTGAATTCAACGTTTAGGCGAAAGAGAAATTCCAAATTGATTAACACTATTGTCATACTATTTCACGTTATGGCTTGTTTGGCGCTTATCGTTATCGTTTTGCTCCAGTCGGGCAAAGGCGCCGAAATGGGGGCGGCATTCGGTGGCGCATCGCAGACCCTTTTTGGCGGATCCGGTGGCAGTTCGTTTATGAGTAAGCTGACCACGGGCGCGGCGGTCTTGTTCATGATAACCTGCATACTTCTTTCCATGGGGTCCAGGCGCGGGCTCCGGGAAAGCAACTCCATAATGAACACACCCGCAACCCGGCAGCAGGCCAAGCCGTCCACGCCGGCCCAGCCGCAGGTCCCGGAGGCCCGTCCGGTGAGTCCGGCGCCTTCAGCCAAGTAACGTAACGGCAAAATTCGAACTTTTGTTTTTCCAAGACCGGCGGGGCGTTAAACCGCTCGCCGGTCTTGAAAAATATTGGCTCCCCTGCTCCCGGCCCCGACAGGGAGACCGGAGCGCAAATGGCGCAAAACGCGGAGGTCGCCGCGCCTTATCGTTTCCCGGATGGTGTGGCGAACGCGATAATCGGCGGGCCCATCCATTGAGTTTGGCCGAAAGGAGAACGCGATGAAAGACCAAGGAACTCAACTGCTTGACATCATGTGCGCAGCCCTTGAAATAAAGGATAAAATGAAATCTTTCTATTCCGATGCGGCGGGCGGATGCGGCGACCGCGTGGGGGCGGAAACTTTCCAGATGCTAAGGGACATGGAGCAGAAGCACATCGAGAGGCTTCAGCAAATATATGCCGATCTGTCCAAGGGTGGGCCCGACCTCGACGCCTGCAGATTCTACGATATCGAAGCCCCCGACAGGGCCGAGGTGATGCGCAAGCTCAAGCAAAAGCGCGAGACCGTCTCCGAGGCATGCATGTTCGACGTCGTAGCGATCGAAGGCGGCATGGAGTTGGAAAACAAGGGCATCGAGATGTTTGAGGCCTGGCTGAAAAAAGCTTCGGCGCCGTCCGAACGCGAATTTTTAAACCACATGATAGCCGAGGAAAGATCGCACTATATTCTTCTGGCCGATCTGAAATTCTACTATGTCGATACCGAACACTGGTTCATGGAAAAGTCAAAAGCCGGACTCGACGGCGCCTGATCCAAATCCGTACTGTACGAACAGAGTCGAAATCGCCCCCCCTTTGAAAAAAAATGGGGGGCGATTAAGCCAGGCCCCTTCTTGCGCGTCTCCGTTACGGGGTAAATGGGCGGACGTGTGATGAATCCTTTCCAATTACAAAGCCAGTTCGAACCGACCGGGGACCAGCCCCAGGCCATTGAAAAGCTTGCATCCAACATAGCCGGCGGCGCGCAGGCGCAAACCCTTCTGGGGGTAACGGGGTCTGGCAAGACGTTCACGATGGCCCACGTAATCGCCAGGCTTCAAAGACCCGCCCTCGTAATAGCGCCCAACAAAACGCTCGCCGCGCAACTCTACGGCGAGTTCAAATCGTTTTTTCCGGAAAACGCCGTCGAGTATTTCGTATCCTATTACGATTATTACCAGCCCGAGGCGTATATACCGCAGAGCGACACCTACATTGCCAAGGACTCCTCGATAAACGAGACCATCGACAAGATGCGCCATTCGGCGACCCGCTCGCTGCTCGAGCGCCGGGACGTCATAATCGTTGCCAGCGTGTCATGCATCTACGGCCTGGGTTCGCCGCAGACATACCAGGAAATGCTTCTGCAACTAAAGATCGGCCAGGAAATCCCGAGAGAAGACGTGCTGCGAAAGCTTGTGGACATCCAGTACGAAAGAAACGACTATGATTTTCACCGCGGCGTTTTCCGGGTACGAGGCGACGTAATCGAGGTATTTCCCGCCTACGAGGAGGACCGGGCGATACGCATAGAGTTTTTCGGAGACGATGTCGACTCGATAAAGGAAATCGACCCGCTGACGGGAAAGACCCTGCGCCAGATGAACAGAGCCGACATTTACCCCGGGACCCATTACGTCACCTCTGAGAAGACCCTGGAGCGGGCGGTTAAAAACATCAAGCTCGAGCTGAACGAAAGACTCGAATACTTCTACCGGGAAGGCAAACTCATCGAGGCCCAGCGCATCGAGGAGCGCACCCGTTTCGACCTCGAAATGCTCATGGAGCTTGGCTTTTGCCACGGAATAGAAAACTATTCGAGACATCTCGACGGACGGGACGCAGGAACGCCTCCCTACACGCTTCTCGACTACTTCCCCCCGGACTGGCTCCTGTTTATAGACGAAAGCCATATTTCGATCCCTCAGATAAGGGGCATGTACAACGGCGACCGCGCGAGAAAAGATACCCTTGTGCGCTACGGCTTCCGGCTGCCTTCGGCCCTTGACAACAGGCCTCTTAATTTTGACGAATTCCAAAAGCGGGTACATCAGGCGGTGTATGTTTCGGCAACCCCCGGCCCCTTTGAGCTGGCCAACACGAAAGGACACGTGGTCGAGCAGATCATCAGGCCAACCGGTCTTATCGACCCACCAATCGAAGTGCGGCCGGCCGATTTCCAGGTCGATAACCTTATCGGAGAAATACGAAAGCAGGTAAGCGCGGGCCACCGCGTACTGGTGACAACGCTTACCAAGCGCATGTCCGAAGATCTTAGCGAATACCTTGCGGAACTAGACATCCGGGTCCGCTACCTGCACTCGGACATCAACACGTTAGAGCGAATCGAGACCGTGCGCGAACTGCGTCTGGGCAATTTCGACGTCCTGATTGGAATCAACTTGCTGCGAGAGGGGCTGGATATTCCGGAAGTGGCGCTTGTAGCCATTTTGGACGCCGATAACGAAGGCTTTCTAAGATCTGAGCGCTCCCTTATTCAAACGGCCGGCCGGGCGGCCAGAAATGTCATGGGAACGGTGATCCTTTACGCCAATAAAATTACCGACTCCATGCACCGCGCCATCCAGGAGACCGAAAGGCGGCGCAAAAAACAGCTAGCCTACAACGCGGCAAACAACATAACCCCTAAATCGGTGGAAAAAGACATTGCCGATATCCTTGCGGACTACCGGTTAAAACCCCGCGACCCCGAATTTATCTTCGAACCTCAGGCGGAATTCGATGCGAACGGCGCCGTGTCACCCGACAAACAGATCCTGGCAATCGAAAAGGAAATGAAGGAAGCCGCCTCTCGCCTTGAGTTCGAAAAAGCCGCCGCCCTGCGCGATGAAATCAAAAGGCTGCGCGAAATGCAGTTGATTCTGCAATAAAAGATCGGTGAATGGGGGGTGGGAAGCCTCATTGGGTGACTCTTTGAGGCCGCCGGCTACGTCTTTTTTTCTTTCTTTAAGGTGAGCCGCAACCAGACCACGACAAAGAAACCAAAAAACAAAAACATAAAGCAATAGCAAACCACAGAGGCACAGAGACACAGAGGAGAATTTTTTTGACCGGCCGGGAGACGACCGCCGGTCAAAAGGGCTTTGCCTTCGGAGGCCACGCTCGATTGGTCAAGCGGTGGGGAAGTCTCGTTTTTCCCTCTGTGGTTTGCTTCTTTGCTTCGTCGCCCGGGTCCTAAGGATGGTTTCCAGAACCCGGATGTTTACCTTATTACGGATGAACGGGATAAAGATGAAAAAGGGGTTTAAGAAAGCGGCGCCGCTTTGGGTAGTCGGGGCCGTTTTGTTCTTTTTTTGTTCGAGCGCAGTCGCCGGTCGCGCCCTCATAAATTTCAGGCTTTATTCGGAGCTTTTGAACTTTCCCAATGACCCGAAGATAGTCGAGATTTACGGCGTACCCTGCGTAAAGATATTTCTCAAAAAAGGTCAGTCGATCAGCTACTTTTGTCGTTTTGTGCCCTTTTTCGACCATAATTTCAAGTTCTACCGCCAGCGGATCGCTCTCATGAACCGGATCGAGCCCATGGCCGAGGTCGGCGTGGACGGCAACCTCAGCACGAACGTAAACTTCATCTATGTCCCGCTAAATTTTTCCATACGTCCGCAAATCCTTCCCCAACGGCTCGAAAAAGCTGCCAAGCTGCCCAAATTCATCCTGATCGACCTGGGCAAGCAGTGCCTTGGGACCTATGAGTACGGAAAGTTGATTTGGCAGTTCCCGATTTCATCGGGAATCGATGGAACACCGGCGAAAAAATTTGTCGTATTGTCCAAGGACATAGACCACCATTCGACAGAATACGACAATGCGTGGATGCCGTATGCACTGAGACTGTTCGGGGGCTATTATCTCCACGCCGGGATTCTTCCAAGCTATGCGGCCTCGCATGGATGTGTTCGCTTAATTTACGAAAACGCTGTTCTCCTATACAATTGGGCGCAGGTCGGAACGCCCGGGCAGATAATATTGGGCGGCCCAAAGCACATGGAAGCGCAAAATAATCCCGAAGAAGTGCCGCTGACCGACAAGGATCGGCCGGAGGGGAAACTGCCTCCGACCAACGGCTACGGCCCCGGATACCGCGACCTTTTCGTTCCCTGAAAACCCGGAGGATACCG
Organism: Syntrophobacteraceae bacterium; assembly: GCA_031292215.1. Taxonomy (GTDB): domain Bacteria; phylum Desulfobacterota; class Syntrophobacteria; order Syntrophobacterales; family Syntrophobacteraceae; genus SbD1. Next base: position 21,919 of record JARLHO010000176.1, read on the forward strand.
CCAAGGCGGGATGGACCAAGGGAGCGAAGACAAGGTTTTTTAACGATGAGAACACCCCCGGCAACAGTAAAGCCTCGAATCGAGAAAAGGCGCTGTTTGGGAAAAACTCACCCGCAGGTCTGGGCCCGCATCCGTCGAAGTGATTAGTCTATGGTATAGAAAAGGAAATTAGAGGTGCGCTTTCAAGGTGCTAAAAACGTGGTCAGGGTGGCCGCGTTGGGGGATATTCATTTCAAACTGGATTCGAAGGGCCATTTCCGCGAACTCTTCGAGCGAGTCCTGCAAGAGGCGGATGTTTTGCTCTTATGCGGCGACATCACCCATTTTGGCCTCACCGAAGAAGCGCTTCTCTTTATTGAAGAAGCTGCGCGGGTCCTTAGGGAAATCCCGGTTCTCGGGGTCCTTGGAAACCACGATTTCGAATCCGGAAATGAGGCGGCGATTCATCGGATGCTTTCGGAGTCGGGAATAGCAATGTTTGATGGAAACAGCCAAAAGATTTATGGAATCGGCTTTACGGGAGTAAAGGGTTTCGGGGGGGGCTTCGGTGCGCGAGCGCTCCAGCCATGGGGGGAGTCCGCGATAAAAAACTTCGTGCAAGAAGTGGCGGCGGAAACACAAAGGCTCGCGAGTGGACTCTCAAAACTTGAGCCCGGCCCAAAGATCGTGATGATGCACTATTCTCCCATTGTCGGCACCATTTCGGGTGAACCTGCGGAGGTATTTCCTTTCCTGGGGTCGAGCGCTCTGGAGGAGCCGTTAAACCGCTTCCAAGCCACGGCGGTTTTTCACGGTCACGCCCATAGCGGGTCCTTTGCAGGAAAGACCGGCGCAAATATACCCGTTTACAACGTTTCCATCGATGTTTTAAAACACCATTTTCCGGACCGCCTCCCCTTTTTTGTTTTACAGGTCCCCGTGGAGAGTTAGACGCCAATGGCAATTGGGGCAAACAACGACCAACTAGACGAAAAGACACGCACAGATTTCTACAAGCGCTCACTTAAGATTCTAAAAAGCGCCAAAATCCCCTTTCTGGTCGGCGGCGCCTATGCTATGCATAACTACACCGGAAGATACAGAGACACAAAAGACCTGGACCTGTTTATCAACCCCGGAGACTGCAAAAGCACTCTGGATGTCTTTACGAGGGCGGGCTTTGAAACGGCGGTAACCTTCGAGCACTGGCTTGCGAAATCTACCTGGAACGGCCACCTGATCGATATCGTCTTCAATTCGGGAAACGCGATCGGCGAAGTCGACGACCAGTGGTTTAAACGGGCTATTTACGGGAACCTGTTCGACATAGAAGTAAGGTTTGTTCCGCCCGAAGAGATGATCTGGTCCAAGGCGTTTGTAATGGAGCGCGAAAGATACGACGGGGCCGATGTGAATCACATTATCCTGGCCTGCGGGAAAGAAATCGACTGGAAACTGCTCCTCGACCGCTTTGGTCCTCACTGGAGGCTGCTTTTGGGTCACCTTGTCCTCTTTGGTTTCGTGTATCCCTCGGAGAGAGGGTTGATCCCCGCTTGGGTGATGAGCGAGCTTTTGTCACGGCTCAAAGAAGAAACCGCGGCTCACTCCGATGACCGTTTCTGCCTGGGAACGCTGTTATCTCGCGAGCAATACAGGGTGGATGTCGATCGGCTGGGTTTTACCGACCCGAGGCGCCCCCCCCGTGGCAAAATGACCAGGGAGCAAATACAAAAGTGGGATGCAGGGGCGTCCCCCCCCGGCTGTAAACAAGTCAGCGATTAAAGTACACCACCTTTGCAAAAAGCCGCAGGTTTTTCCCGGCGCGGTTAAAGAAGAGTTGACGAAGCCAACGGGCTTTGGCCCCCTGCGACATGATTTCGGACAATCTGGGCGGCGCCAGGGGGCAGACGAACTCATGCCCCCCGCGCATTTTAAAAGGAACTAGCGCATGCAACTCGTAACAGTAAAGATCGAAAAACCCGAGGAGATTAATTTCATTTTGGGCCAGAGCCATTTTATAAAAAGCGTCGAGGACATCCACGAAAGCCTGGTCTGTGCGGCGCCGGGGATAAAATTCGGCGTGGCCTTCTGCGAGGCGTCCGGAGATTGTCTCATCAGGTGGTCGGGAACAGATCCGGACATGATCGAGCTTGCCCGAAAAAACGCCATGGCCGTATCGGCCGGCCACAGCTTCATCGTTTTTCTGGGTCCGGGCTTTTACCCGATAAACGTGCTAAACACTCTCAAGATGGTCCCCGAGGTATGCAGGCTATTTTGCGCGACAGCCAACCCGACCGAGGTGCTGATCGGGGAAACCGAGCTTGGGCGCGCGATCCTGGGGGTCGTGGACGGCTCTACGCCCAAGGGGGTGGAAGACGAAGAGGGAATCGCCTGGCGAAAGGACTTGCTGCGAAAAATCGGCTACAAGCTGTAGGGGCGCCTCACCGCAGGCCCGCTCTTTGGGCTATACCCAGGACCGTTTGCACATACGGCGTGCTATGGTTGTAATTAAAGATCACGGCCTCTTTTTGCGAGCGTGTTCCGGCCTCGCACCAGCCGTAGGCCCGAAGATAATTGCCCGTGCTGAAAATGGCGTCTTCGGCGTTATTTAGATTGATTCGCCCGTCACCGTTTCCATCCACGCCATATTTGACCAGGCTGGTCGGCAAAAACTGCGGCCAGCCGATGGCGCCCATGACCGAACCCTTTAGCCCTGCGATCCTCATCGCGCCCATTTTTTGAAGTTTAAAAAGGGCGCAGAGCTCCCGGTAGGCCCAGGAGGCGCGGTCGAGCAGTTTTTGATCGAAGGCCCTGCGTCCCCAGTTCGCGCGGTCCTGAGGCGAAATCGAGCTCCACACCCTGTCTCGATTGGCTTTTTGATCCATTATGGCAAAGGTCGAAAAGACCGCCAGCGTGGGGGTCTTTCCGGTATAGGCGCCGAAATGGGTTTCAACGAGCATGAGCGCCGCAATAATTTCGGGCTCCACGCCAAACTCGGCTTTTTCCTCCCGAAAGCAATTCCTGTGTTCGTAGATAAACCGGTGGACGGCGGCTATCTCGGAGAGCGCAAGGAAATGAGAGTAGTCGGGCCGGCCCCCGCCTGTCCTCATGGTGGCGCAGACAAGTCCCAGCATGGGGGGGGAGGCGTAGCGCAGGGCATCGGAGACCACGCGGCGGGGAAAACCATCGGCCACGAGCTTTCGCTCCAGGGCGGCGTAAGGTTTGCCTTGAGCCTTTGCCGGGCCAGCTCCGAAGCAAACAATCGCTACAATCACTGCGAGCGGCAAGACGATACAGCTCTTCCTTTTGCCAACGACAATTTGGTTCAACATCCTCTACCACCCCATGTCGATACGGAAATTTAAGCGGCTCTTACATGCCGGGGAGACTATTTGCCTTGAGAATTACAAGAATTTAATTATAGTTTATCAGCCCTTTCGATGCAAACTCGACTTTAACAGCGTCTGCTTTTGTTTGGGCATACGCTTTTCGATTCCTGCCCGAGCCACGAGGCCCGGGCGCTGTTTGACCGGAGATACTATGTCCGCTGTTTCCGAACCGATGGGTTGCCGGCAGGCGCAAATCGGGGATTTTAAAAATCTAAGAGAGCGCGTCTTAACGGTCATGGATCGGATGGTCAGCCTTGGCCTCTGCGAGCGGGCATCCTGCCTGGAGTGGCGGGAAAAACTCGAGACCAATGCGTTCAATCTGGTAGTCGTGGGACAATTCAAAAGGGGCAAAACCTGCCTCATAAACGCCTTGCTCGGCGCAGAGGTTCTTCCCGTTTCCGTCATTCCGCTTACCTCCGTTGTCACGGTGCTGGTCTACAGCGAAACCAAGGGGGCGAAGGTTTTTTTCAGTAATGGCAAAACGGCCGACATCCCGGTCGAAGCCGTTTTCGACTACGTTACCGAAACGGGCAACCCCAACAATGTGAAAGGGGTCTCGGAGGTAACGGTGCTTTATCCTTCGCCTTACCTAAGGGGTGGGGTGCGACTCGTAGACACCCCCGGGGTGGGTTCGGTCTATGCTCACAATACGGACGTCGCCTACCGGTTTCTTCCACGATCCGATGCGGCCCTTTTTCTTCTCTCGGTCGACCAGCCGGTCAGCCATGCGGAAGTGGAATTTCTAAAAGACGTGCGCGAGTACGCCGCGAGGATTTTTTTCCTTCTTAACAAGACCGATTATCTGGCGGAAGAAGAGGTCCACAGGGCTCTTACGTTCGCCACGGCCACGCTCGAAGAGATCATGGGTCCGGAAAACATCCGGATATTTCCGGTTTCCGCAAAGCTCGGCCTTCGGGCCAAACAGAGCGGATCGCAGGAAGAACTTCGCGCCAGCGGGTTTTCTCTTTTCACCGGGGCCCTCGACCGGTTTTTGGCCAGGGACAAGGGCAAGGTGCTTCTGGAGTCGGTTTGCGGAAACCTTTTGAAGGCGCTCGCACAAAAGAGGCTCGAAACCGAGCTCAAACTCAAATCCCTTGCCACACCGGTCGAACAGATACGCGAGAAGATTTCGGCCTTCGAGAGCAGGAAAGGGCAACTGCTCGAAGAAAGAGCGACTTTCGACGTCCTTTTTAGCTCCGAACTCCAGCGGTTTGTGATAAGCGAACTGGACCGGGGGATCGCGGAGATGAAAAAAAGGCTCACCTCCGAGATGGGCGAGCAGTTCGATGCGTTTGGGGAGTCGAAAAAGGAACTGTCTCTAAAAGAGCTAAACGACTCGCTTGAGCAGTTCGTATCCGAAAAAATCCGGGAGCGGTTTAGCGCCTGGCGAGAACTTGAGGAAGAACGGCTTTCCGGCGCCTTTGACGAGGTTTGCGCGCGGTTTGCCGCAAAAGTGAACGCCATGACCGACTCGCTTTTAAATTTTTCCTCCCGGCTTTTTTCCGTTCCCTTCGAAACCGTTGAGGCGGAATCTCTTGGCGCCTCCGAGTCTTCTTTCCACTTCAAGCTGCGCGGCGACACCGTGGGGCTCGACATGCTAACCGATTCGCTAACGCAGATCGTTCCCGCCTACATAAGCGGAAAGTGGAAATTTCGGCGTCTCAGGCAGTGGGCCATACGCACGGCCGATAAAATGATACGAAGCAAGAGAAAACGGCATATGCTGGAGATGATCGAGATGCAGGCGGGCCGGATCCGCTCGGACTTTCTCGATCGGCTAAACCGCAGCGCATCCCTTTTCCGGCGCCGGATAGCGGGCAACATGGACACGGTGGCCGAAGCAATTGCCCGGGCGATAGAAAGCGGCATCGATCTTGGCCTCCGGGGCGAAGAGGAAGCGGCCCGGATACAGGCGGGGCTAAGCGAGCAGCTTGCGGGTTTGGAACTTTTACGGAGCGACCTCGCCAGGGTCGGGGAAGAGCTTGCAAGACAGTGCGAAAAATAAATAGAGAATCCAACTCTTCGCTATTTCATTCCACACAGGAAAACAGATGAACGGAAACATCACGGAGTCCCTAAAAAAGCAGCGGGAGCTGATCCTTGCAGAAGGCGGCGGCCAGGCGCTAGACAGGCATACGAGCCTTCTTGAAATCGCCATCATTTCCCTCTACAACCAACTCGCAAACCGCCTCACCTCAGGGACGGAGTCGTTTCGGGCAGCAGGGGCGATCGCTGCCACGGGCCTTTTCGGACGCGGCCTTTCCAGCCCTGCCCAACCCGTGCCGATACTCTGCCTTACAGCCGACGATTCGCCCGACAAAAACGGATGGATAGACGAGATCACCGGGCCGCTCACCGAAGCCGGCTGGGCCATTGAAGCCGTCGAGGGATCGGCGGCAAAGATAATGGAGCAGGCGCGGGCCGATAGAGCTCTCCTGCTAAAGCTCCTGGATCTGAGATACATTTCCGGGAACCGCGCCCTCACGGAGGGGCTGGAAATTCAAATCGATAAGTATATCGCCGAAAACCGCACCGATTTTCTGCGTTTTTTGCACGAATCGATCGCTGCCCGCAGCGCACTTCTCAATAATCCCGGAAACTGGCTTGAGCCCGATATCGAGGAAAACCCCGGGGGACTTTCCGAGATCCGGGACATCCGGGCGGGATGCCGCATAGAGCCCAGGCTCCGAAATCTTGAGGACTCCATTTTTCTGGGCTATCTCACCCGCCAGGAAGTAGATTTTCTTCAGACCACGGAGAAGACATACTGTCGCTATATGAGTCTTCTTCCGCCCGCGCCGGAGCTAAAGGGCGGGAGACTTTCCTTTGGGGACCAGGAGATCATCGCGCGGAAACTCGGATACGCGGAAAAATCCGGTTTTCTGCCCGTGGAAATTTTTATGCAGGACGTCCACAGGTTGTTTGAGGGGGTGGCCACGGTGTCCCGGGAATTTTGGGAAAGGCTGGGCGAGAGCCTTTCCACAAGCGGCGAAGAGTCGGTGACCGCGATCGAGGAAGGGATCGTTTCCAAATCGGGGAAGATTTACATTCAAACCGAGCGCTACCCGGCGACCCCGGCGCGCCTGGTGCATCTTTTCACCCTGTGCGCCCAGCGCGGCCTGGGTCTGGCAAATGGCGCCAGGCAATGGATTTCTCACAATAAAAATGTCTTGGACGGGGCCTCTGGAGACCCGGCGGTTAAAGAGGAGTTTTTCGAACTTCTACGAACCGACTCTATCGAAGTCCCCGTTTTGCGCCGTTTTTACGACTACGGGCTGATGACCGGTCTTATCCCCGAGCTTGCCTCGGTACACGCACTGGTTCAGCACGACCAGTTTCACCTCTATCCGGTCCAGGAGCATCACCTGCGAACCGTGTCCGAATTAAAGAAGACCCTTGCGGGCGTCTACTCCGAGGAAGAGCCCGAAATCACCGTGGCCGCTAGTGACCTGGGGGATACAGCGCCCATGCTGCTGGCAGGCCTTCTACACGATGTCGGAAAGAGCATCGGGCGCGGCCATGCGGCAGCGGGGGGAGAGATGGTTCCGGCGATCGCAAGGCGGCTCGGGTTGTCCACTCTTGAGGCCGAAACGGTCCAGTTTCTCGTCTCCCAGCACGTGCTCCTGCTAGACAACGCCTCTCTTCGAGATCTCGCCGACCATGAGATGCTTTCGAGCTGCACGGCTGCTGTGGGAAGAAAAGAGTACCTCGACCAACTCCTTCTCCTAACTTTTGCCGATATGATGGCGACCGGCCCGCGGGCGCAGGACAAGTGGCGCGATACGCCTGTCATAGGGCTCTATTGCAATCTTCGGGGCATACTGGAAAAGGGGGAACCCAGCTCCCGGGTCATCTCCGAGAGGGCCGCAAAGGTCAAACGACAGATCGAAAGCCGCGCCTCCGATCTTCTTAGCCACGCCGAGATGGAGACCTATTTTTCTCAACTGGCCCCGAGGTATTTGATATCGATATCTCCGGAAGAAATAGTAAAGCACATACAGTTGAGCCAAAAACTCAAGGAACCCGGTAGGGCTTGTATCTGGGAAGTTGCGGCCGGGGTGGAGACAGCCGAAATCACCCTGATGAGCTATGACCGGCCCGGCCTTCTGGCAAAATCGGCCGGCATCCTCACGCTTCACCAGATCAACATAACCGGGGCCCAGGCATTTACGATGAATGACGAAATTTCCATTCTCATCTTTCAATGCCGCCTGCCCCATCCGGCGCGCCCCATGGACTGGGATGGGATGCGAAAGGACATGGACAGCCTGCTAAAGGGTAGATTCGCCCTCGACTACCGGATCGCCGCCCATTCCGCCGGGGTCGGCCAGCCCAAACCGCTGCGGGCCGAGCCAAGTAAAATCGTAGTCGATAACGAATCTTCGGCCATGTACACGATACTTGAAGTCTATACAGCCGACCGAATCGGACTTTTGTACACGATCACCAGGACTTTGCACGAACTCCAGATTCCGATATCGGTAGCCAAAATCACCACCAAAAGCGACCAGGCGGCCGATGCCTTTTATATGTTGAACGAAAAGAGGGGGAAGGTTACCGACCCCGAGCAAATAGAGGAGATCAAAAAAGCTCTTCGCTTCTGCCTGGATGGAGAATCGGGATGGGAATAAAATTGCCGGTGAATCGGTGAGTGGGTGAATCGGAAACAAAAGCAACCGGATTGGAGTTTATGAATTGAATCCAGTACTGATTGAGAAAGAGCCGCCTATTGCCTGGCTTATTTTAAACAGGCCCGAAGTCAGAAACCCGCTTTCCCTGGAGATGATTCACTCCATCGGCAATGCGCTCGATCGGATCGGCGCAGACGATTCCGTGTCCGTTCTTATCCTTCGGGCGAACGGACCGGCGTTTAGCGGCGGCCACGACATCAAGGAAATGACAAGAAAACGGGAAAACGTCAGTGAGCTGCGGGAAATTTTTTCGGCCTGCAACAAGATGATGCTAAAGCTCCACGAACTGCCCCAGCCCGTGATAGCCCAGGTGCACGGGGTGGCTACGGCCGCCGGCTGCCAGCTCGTTGCGGCCTGCGACCTGGCGGTGGCCGAAACGGGCGCAAGATTTGCGACCCCGGGTGTAAAGATCGGCCTTTTCTGCACCACCCCCATGGTCCCCCTGGTGCGGGCGATCGGGCGGCGGCGGGCCATGGAGATGCTTTTGAGCGGCAGGTTCGTTTCCGCCGAAGAGGCCTTGGAGTTCGGGCTGGTAAACAGGATAGTCGCCCCCGACAAGCTGCACGCGGAGACCCGCGACTGGGCAATGGAACTGGCCAAGGCCAGCCCGTTCGTCCTCGCCTTGGGCAAGAAAGCCTTCTATTCCCAGATGGATCTCGACGAGAGGTCAGCCTATGAATATGCCAAGGGGGTAATAGCCATGAACTGCCTGGATGAAGACGCAATCGAGGGGATGAACGCGTTTATCGAAAAAAGAAAGCCGGAGTGGAAAGGCGGACGAAGACCGCTTTGAGGGCGGCAAATCCCACTCGGATCAAAGAACTTACAATTACCCACACATGCGCCCACTTACCCCTTACCGGAGATTTGCATGGAGGGGCTTGGATCGATCGCCCCCCTTTTTTGCAAAGGGGGGTTGGGGCAATACTGTTCACTTAAGGCTTAACTTGTATCAAATTTTGTAGTACCTTGTGCCAACTCAAACCGGGAGGAGCGAGATGGCGCGTGTTGTTGCAGAACTCCCCAAAGGGAGCCGAGTAACTGATTACATTAGCCTCGGAGTGGTTGCCAAGACATTCCC
>JARLHO010000177.1 GCA_031292215.1 Syntrophobacteraceae bacterium
GACCTTGTATGTAACTGGGCCGTTGTTTGTATTCACAGGACCTTAGCATAGTGTGCCGTTTCTTGAATGTCCAGCAGATTAGGAAAAAATTACGGATGCCGGTCCACTTTCTTTCTGGCTATCCCAACGGGAATTGCTGAAGGGGTTGCGAATTTCTCTTAGGATACAGTCTTTTCTTTCACGCCGTTTTCTTTCTGCCCATAGGCCATGAAGTAGACGACGGGCACGACGATCAGGGTGAAAAAGGTCGAAACGGCTATACCGAAAATGAGCGCCCAGGCGAGGCCGGAAAAGACCGGATCAAGACTTATCGGCCACGCGGCAAGCATTGCGGCGAGCGAGGTCAGAAGAATTGGCCTCGTTCTAAGAGCCCCGGCCTCGATCAGTGATCTTTTCAGGGGTTTTCCCTCTTTTTTGCGCTCTTCGACAAACTCGATGAGAAGGATGGAGTTTCTCGTAGCGATGCCGGAGAGGGCGATCATTCCGATCATTGCCGTGGCGGTGAAAAAAACCGGGTTGTCCCACCCGCCCACAGGATGAGCGGTCAAAAGGTTTAGCAGCCAGAAACCGGGCAGGATGCCTATGACCGAAAGGGGCAGGGCTATCAACTGGATGGCCGGAAGCAAATAGCTCCGGGTCTGGTAGAGCAGCAGGATGTAGATCCCGAGAACCGCTACCCCGAAGGCTATGCCCAGATCTCGGAAGACCCGGATCGTAATGAACCATTCCCCTTCACCCGACCAATCCACTTTGACATCTTTTAAGGCCGGGACATGCGCGAGTTTCTTTTCCAGTTCGAGCACGGCGTTTGGCGGGGGAAGACCTGCGGTATCGCCAAAGACGTAGACGACCGGTTGCAGGTTTTTGTGATAGATGGGCTGGTCGATGGTCGTATTGACAAAGGTCCCGAGGTCGGAGAGAAACACTTTCTGCCCACCGGCGCCGGTGATCATCAGTTGCATCAGGTCGGCTTTTAGCGCCCGCTCCTGTCCGGGAAGGCGAAGCTCGATAGCAACGGGGCGGACTTCGTTATCGATCATGAGAGCGCTCGGGCGGGTCCCGAGGACCGAGCCCTGGAGGGCTCCGGCGATTTCACTGTCGGAGATGCCGTTTAAAGCGGCCTTTACCCGGTCGATTTTGAAGATGATCTTTTTCTGCGGGGCGACGATAAAGTCGTCCACATCGACTACTCCCGGGGTCTTTTGCATAACGGAGCGTACGACCTTGGCCGCATCGACAAGTTTTGCGTAGGGTTCGGCTATGCCCCCGTAGACTTCGGCGACCAGTGTGTCGAGAACAGGGGGGCCGGGCGGATTTTCAACTATTTGTATCCTTGCGCCGTCGCGGCGCGCGATGGCGGTTAGGGCGTCTCTTGTCCGCAGCGCAATGGCGTGGCTCTGGTACTTCCTGTATTGCTTGTCTATGAAATTCACCCTGACGTCGGCGTACCGGGGCCCCTGCCTGAGGTAGTAGTGGCGCACCAGGCCATTAAAGTCCATGGGGCTTGCGGTCCCGGAATAGGTAGTAACGTCTGTGGTTTCGGGGAGCCCCATGAGATAGCGGCCGATATCGGCCGCGGCCGCCTGGGTTGTCTCGAGGGTGGTCCCCTCCGGCATGTCGATCACCACATCCATTTCGTTTTTGTTGTCGAACGGGAGCATCTTTAGCGGCACTCTGCCGGTGAATATGAGCAACACCGCGAAGGCCATAAGGACAGCGATGAGCGCGATGAGGCCCCGTCGAAGTTTTGGGGACTCAAACATGGGGCCGAGGACCCGGCTGTAGAGCTTAAAGAGGGGGTCTGTCTCGATGCTGTAGGGTTTTTGCGGATGGTCATAGCTGCCCTTTAGCATGTGCAAAGAAAGCCAGGGAGTAATGGTAAAGGCCACAAGGAGGCTTGCAAGCATCGCGATCGGAACGTTTAGAGCCATGGGCGCCATGTAGGGCCCCATCATCCCGGTGATGAAAAACATCGGCAGAAAAGAGATTATGACGGCCAGTGTCGCAAGGATTATCGGCGGACGCACTTCGTTTACCGCGCTCACAATGGCGTCGAAGGGGCTTTCGTTTCGCATCGCGAAATGGCGATGAATGTTTTCGACGTCTACTATCGGGTCGTCTACGACCAGGCCGAGTGCGAGGATGAGCGCAAAAAGAGTGACGCGGTTGATGGTGTAATGACAGAGTAGATTTACGATAAGGGTAAGGCTGAAGGTGACCGGAACGGCCAGGGCGATGATTATGCCTTCGCGCCATCCCAGGGTGTAGGAGAGGAGCAGCACCACGATGACGATGGCGACGATGAGGTCTTCCATGAGGTCGTTGACCTTGGCATCGGCGGTCTGCCCGTAGTCTCTGGTGACCCTTAGGTGGACACCCTCGGGGAGGGCGGTGCGCTCGAAATTTCGGGCTTCCTTTAGAACCTCGTCCGAGACCCAGACCGCATTTGTGCCGCGGCGCTTGGCAACGGCCACGGTTACCGCCGGGTAGTCTTTGTCCGACTGGATGGAGGCAGGTTTTCGCTCTCCATGGGCGGCGGGGTCCATGTAGGAGAAGGCCCTTTTGGCAAAGGAAATCCGGACGTAGTTGTCCGGCTCATCGGGTCCGTCCCCAACCGTTGCAACATCTTTGAGGAAGATCGGCTTCATGTCCTTAACGCCCACGACGATGTTTTTCACCTCGCCTGCGGTGGTGAGGAATCGGCCGGCGTGCAGATCGATGACTTTATCACCCTGGATGAGGCTTCCGGCGGGAAGGGAGCCGTTTGCGCTTTTTATGGCCCGCTCGACCGCATCGATTCCCACGTCTCTTCCGGCCATGCGCTGGGGGGAAAGATGGACAGTGATCTGTCTTTGCCTTCCTCCCACGATATAGGTCTTGCCGGCGTTTTTAACCGATTGGAGCCTGATTTCGAGCTCTTCGGCAAGGCGGTGGAGCACGTAGTCGCTGTAGCGCGCGCTGTAGAGGGTGAGATTGATAAGGGGCACATCGTCTATTTCAACGGGTTTTATCGCCCAGCCGGTAACTCCGGGCGGAACGATATCGAGATTGGAGTTGATCTTGTTGTAGAGCTTTACCCAACTGCGCTCCCGGTCCTCGCCCACGTAGAAACGAACGGTTACAACGGCCTGAGACGCGTAGCTGGTGGAATAGACATATTCCACGCCATCTATCTGGTAGAGAAGTTTCTCAAGAGGCGTCGAAACCTGGCGTTCGACCTCGCGGGCCGAGGCCCCGGGCATATTGACCAGTATGTCGGCGATGGGCACAACGATCTGGGGGTCTTCTTCGCGCGGGGTGACAGCGATGGCCACGATGCCGACAATGAGACTTATCAGGATGAGAATGACCGAAAGGTTGCCCTGGAGGAAAGCGGTGACCAGCTTAGTCATCCCTTTGTGCTGTTTTGCCTCTGTCACGGAACGACTACCTCCTCCCCGGCTTTAAGCCCTGAGAGCACCTCGATAAGCTTGCCCCTGGTCCGGCCCGGCCTTATGAATCTTCTCTCCATGCGGCCCTTGGAGTCGACAGTGTCCACCAGGTACAACTCCCCCACCTCCTGGACCGCTGCGGCCGGTATTACGAGCGCGTGGTAAGAGCCGCACGGGACATATATTCTTGCAAACAGACCGTTAACAAGGTCGGCGGAAGCGGGCAGGGTGATTTTTACCTGGACTGTCCGGGTGGAATTGTCGGCTTGCGGGACGATTTCCCTTATTTTGCCCGTAAGCGTGCGGTGGATGGCGTCGATTGAGACCTCGATCTGCCGGCCGACCTTGAGATAAGGCAGAACGGATTCGGAGACGACCGCATGCACTTCGGCAAGGGATGGCGCATCGATGAAAAAGAGCGGCCGGCCGGGTGCGGCCATGTCCCCTACATCGAGGAGCTTTGTTACGACCCGGCCGGTAAAGGGTGCTCGTATCACGGTGTAGCTGAGCATAACCGTTGCTTCCCTTTCGGTGGCCTCGGCCTGTTTTTTTTGCGCCTGCAGCCGGGCGACCTCCTTTGCGGCGACATCACGCCGGGTCTTGGCGTACTGGGCGCGCTGGGCGGTGGTGGCCCCGTTTTTCAAAAGGTTTTCATACCGGCGGTAGTCCGACTCGCCCTTTTCCATGTTCGCCCTGGCCGCATCGACTCCAGCCCCGATCGCTACGACCTGCGACTGGGCCTGCCGGAGCTTTTCTTCGACCGCCCTGTCATCTAGCGTTGCAAGCACCGTCGCCTCAGCGCCCTTCTCCGGTCCCTTGACCCACTCGCCCGGCGCCACGCGGATTTGCCTCACCTGGGCCATGAGGTGGCTGCTCACCTCCGCTTCGTTTTTCGACCGGATGGTCCCCACCTGTTCGACGATCAACGGAAATGTTTCTCCGGTGACCCTTACCGTCTGCAGGGCGGGATTTTTGGAAAGGCCGGCTGTTTTAGAGGCGGCGGACCGGGGGCCAACCTTGCTCACGAAGGCCCCGGAGAGCCAAAGCATCATGACGATGAGGGCGAGAAGCGCAAGCCCCCCATTTCGGATTTGGGCGCGGACGGCCCTTTTCTTATCTTCGCCGGTATTATGCTCAGTCATTTTTTTCACTCCAAAAGCAGCCATGGCCGTTCGGTATTACTTCATGCAAAGATTTTGCGGAATCGATAAAGCCCGCCGCACTCCTTTGATCGGTATCCAAGCCGTAATTGTTAATTTTTTTTCGAAAGTGGACCACTTTATCGGGAAATCCTGTTTATCGGGAAATCCTGCAGTTTCGCACCGTCTACGGATATTTCAAGGAAGAATCGTCACCATTTCTACCCGACCATGGGTTAGGTGGGGGGATTATAGAGCTTTCCGGGGAAAATGGGTAACACTTAAATAGTGAGCGGCGATTAGCGAGAAGCGACCGGTTTGCCGGGATATTGCAGTGAACGCAGGGGACACATACGCATGTGTCTACAAGTACCTTCACGGCTTGTTGCGCAGTTCCTTGTAGGCGTAGCCGGGATCGTAGTCTATCGAATGGAACAGCTCCAGGATCTCGATCTGCTTTCGGCGCTGGATGTATTCCTGAAGAGCTTCCGTGACCACGCCTTTCTTTGTGGCATGTTTGCCGATGAGACGGGCTTGTTCAATATCGAAAGAAAAAGGGGGATGCGAATTTAAGTCGTTTCTCCGTCGAGGCGCGGGAAGAGCAGAGCCCGGGTATGTCTGGCTATCATCAGGTCTTCGTTGGTGTGGATGAGCCGTACGGTGCAGGGGGCATTTCCAACCGAGATGAGCTCCGCGTGTGCTTCGTTTTTTTTCGGATCCAGGCGGATGCCAAGATATTCGAGGCCCTGGCAGATCATGGCGCGGACCGGCGCGGCCCGCTCTCCGATGCCGCCTGTAAACACCAGGGTATCTATGCCGCCCAGGACCGCGCTAAGCGCTCCGATATGTTTGCGGGCGATGTAGCAAAATAGCTCGACGGCCTGGGCCGCATGGGGTTCGGATTCCATCTTTTCGAGGAGCGTTTTTACATCGGAGCTCATGCCCGATATGCCAAGGAGTCCCGAACGGTAATGAAGAAGCCTTTCGAGTTGGCGCGCGTCGTAGCCCTTTTCGTCCATAAGATAAAGCAAGAGCCCCGGGTCGAGATCCCCGCACCTTGTGCCCATCATAAGGCCGCCAAGGGCGGTTAGCCCCATGGTGGTGTCGCGCGGCTTGCCATCGAGAAGAGCAGCCATACTGGCCCCGTTGCCCAGATGGGCAATGACGGATTTGCCCCGCAGGGCCTCTTTGAGGGCGCCCACGACGAATTCGTAGGAAAGGCCGTGGAAGCCGTACCGGTAGATACCTTCCTGCCTGAGACTTCGAACAACAGGGAGCCACTTGGCGATTTCGGGCATGGAGCAATGAAAGGCGGTGTCAAAACATGCCGCCTGGCCAATGCCCGGGTAGTGTTCGGCGAGGGCGTCGATGCCCTTTAGCTCTCCCGGGAGATGCAGCGGTGCAAGGGAAATGATGCCTCTTAGGGTTTGCATGAGCTCGGGGGTGACTTTTTCGGGCCGCACGTGGTCGGGCCCTCCATGCACCAGTCGATGTCCCACGCCGTCGGGTCCGGGGAGGCCGTGTTTTCCCATTGCCGTAGAGAACATGGCCCTTACCGCATCGGAGTGGGCCGCAAAATCGTCATGGCTGTCGGTAAGACGCCTGCCCTGCGCATCTTTTATCCAAAGCCAGCCCCCGGGCAGGCCGATTCGTTCCACCGCGCCTTCGGCCACCAGTTCCTCGGAGGCATCCATCGCGTACAAGGCGAACTTCATGGAGGAAGAGCCGGAGTTGATGCACAGAATGTGGTGTTTCATAATCGGTGAATCCGGCCAATCGGGGAGTCGGTGAATGGGTCAATGGGTGAATCGGCGTTCCAGTGCGGGGCCGTATTAATCGGCCCCGCACTGAAGAGCGCCATACTTCTTTACGTCACGCTATAGCCGTGCGGAACAGCGAACAGGCTGAGTCGCCACGGGCATGGTCACCCATCCGGTGTGGGGATTGGCGAAAACTTGCTCATAGGTCATGACCCGGCAACAGGCGCACGACTGGTTTACTGCAGCCAGGCATTGATAAGACGAAGCGTAGGCAAAGCTCGAATAAAACAACAACGCCAAAAAAAGAGCGGTCACTTTTATTAGTCTCATAGGAATTACGCCTCCTTTCCGTAAGCCGGATAATAGTCATTTTGATTGCTTCCCGCAATGGGCGGCGGCGATAACCGGAGTTCGCCCGGGAAGGGCGAGGAGCTCAGGGCATGATGTAGACGGGTGTTCCGATTTGCACCACATGGAATAACTCATCTATGTCGGCGTTATCCACCGCGATGCAGCCCAAAGTCCAGTCGGGTTTGCAGCCGCCGCCGTGGATGAAAACCATTCCCCCCAGGGCCGTGTCGGAAGGCGGCATTCTTTGGGAGGTGTCGGCATCCTTTATCGCGCGGTATTGAGCAGGGGAAATAAGACCGCGCGACAGGGCGTCATGAGCTTCCCGGATGGACGGGTAGCTTAGTCCGAGGGATTTGTGATAGCTGCTGTAAGGGTTTTTCTTGCAGATCGCAAATTTGCCCTCCGGGGTCCTGCCATCGCCATGAAAGTATTTCGTGCCTTTCGGGTGGGGGCCAAGCGCGCAGGGGTATTCGCGCACGAGCGTTTTGCCCTCAATCAGCAAAAGCCTGTGTTTTGCCTTGTACACGTAGATGACAGGGCTTGTTATGTGGGAGAGGGGCACATTGAAGTCCACGGTCGCGTAGGGCACATTTTCTTTCGGGGCCGGCAGCGGCAGAGGCGGCGGTTGGACCATTTTTACCGCAGGAGGTGGACAAGTGGATTGGAAAATCGAGCACGAGCACAACGTCGAGCACAGTAGACCCACACAAAGAATAGAAAGGCCCATGCCCCTTAGGATTTTTCCCCTGCGCCACATACTCGATTCCTCCCAATGTTTTTGCGAAAAATTTTGAAATTGCCCATCGGCTCCCGAGGAGCGATGGCTGCTGCATGAACATCAAACCCCTCTCGAAGCCTGCAACCGGAAAAATTGTCGGTCGAGTTTTCCGTGAATTTGTGAAGGCTTGCGATAAGTTCTCAATCCGAGCAGAAAGTCTTGGCGGGGAGATAAATACGTTAAGTCGGAGTGGTTTGCAAGGGAAAGAAGGGGGGCGGCTTGCCTTTATCGGAAAGGTAGTGCCGTCATACCGGTCTATTGCGGAGTAAACGTAAATGATTATTATAGAAACCTTAAACCAGGCGCATGATGGTTGGAGTTTTGTCGTGCTTAGGAGGAGTCGATGATGACCAAGGACGAAGTGGTTTTCCTTAAAAATATGCTCGTTGACAGGCGCAACGGGATTCTGGAGAGGGTGCAAAGGCTTGCCGCCGCTTGGCAGGAATTGGAAGAGCCGGCGATAGAGTTGGAAGAGGAAGCTCAGAAGGCCAATATTGTCAAGCCCTATGACAAGCTCGATGAAAGCAGGAAAACAGAGATCGAGCAGATCGACCTGGCGCTGATCAAAATGTCAGTGGGCGATTACGGGATTTGCGAGTCATGTGGTGACGACATCGCACCGAAAAGGTTGCAGGTGTTACCTTGGGCTCGCCTTTGCGTGGAGTGCGCTCGCGACCTCGAAAAAAGGCACGGAAGTCTGCCCCAGACAATGGAAGTGGCGATATCGGGAAAAATCCCCGAAGAATACCAGGATTTGGGCGCTCAGCAGATTATCGGCCTGATCTATGAACGGCTGCAAAACGACGAGAGAATCGAGACCGAAGAGCTCCGGGTTTCTTTCAAAAAAGGGGTCGTGGCATTGGACGGAAGGCTAGGTAGCGAGAGCGAGCGCGAACTGGTCCTCCATTTGATTTCCGATTCCATGGGTTTTTCATCTGTCGTCGATCGAATTGAAGTAAACGAGTCGGGCGTGGAATCCGATGAGATTTCGGAAGGGGTCTCGGGAGAAGAGGAGTCGGGCGGCCTGTTTTACGACCAGGAGATGAGCGAGGAGGCTTTTGAGGCGCAAGGGATGTTTTCCGGGGCAAGCTTTATAAACAACTTAAGCGCTTAACGCCTGTTAGCGCGGTCACAGGACGGATCCCGGGAGGTAATTGGAGGGTTGCGGGGGGCGCAACCCTCGAACTTAAACGAGCATTTTTTAAGGAAAAATCCGCCTTCCGGGATAGATTGGCAACTTGTGTGCAGGAAATGAATATCGTTTGATTTAGTATATAATAATAACAAGGCAGTTACAGTGCCGGTGACTACGGACAAGCCCTAAATCTTTTCTATTAATCGGGGCCATTTTCGACAGTGAGTTTGCCTCTCGCATCGCTTACAATCTCAGTTGGTGGGCGCAGGTGTTATAGGCAATGCCAAGATGTTCGTAGGCAAGGCGGGTAGCGAGACGGCCGCGGGGGGTTTTGTTGATGAACCCCTCCTGGATGAGAAAGGGTTCATAGACGTCTTCGATGGTGTCTTTTTCTTCGGAGACCGAGGCGGCGAGGGTTTCGATGCCTACCGGTCCCCCGTCGAATTTTTCGATGATAGTGGAAAGGATTTTTCGGTCCATCGCATCAAAGCCCTTTTGGTCCACATCGAGCATTTTGAGGGCGGCATCAGCCACCTCAAAGGAGATGATTCCATTGGCGCGGACTTCCGCGAAGTCGCGGACCCTTCGCAGAAGGCGATTGGCTATCCTTGGGGTCCCGCGCGAGCGCCTTGCGATTTCAAAGGCGCCTTCCTCCTCGACGGCTGTTCCAAGTATTTTTGCCGACCGCAAGATGATGCTTTTTAGCTCCAAGGGGCTGTAGAATTCGAGTCTTAGCGAGACGCCGAACCGGTCGCGAAGCGGAGGGGATAAGAGGCCGGCCCGGGTTGTGGCCCCTATCAGGGTAAACGGGGGAAGATCGAGTTTTACGGTGCGAGCCGATGGCCCCTGGCCGATGATGATGTCGAGCTTAAAGTCTTCCATGGCCGGATAGAGGATTTCTTCGACGACGTGATTAAGACGATGGATTTCGTCAATAAAGAGGACGTCTCCGCGCTCAAGATTTGTAAGGATCGCGGCCAGATCCCCTTGTCTTTCGATGACCGGCCCGGAGGTGCTCCGAAGGCTTACCCCCATCTCATTGCTTATGACGGCTGCAAGGGAGGTCTTGCCAAGGCCCGGGAAGCCGTGAAAAAGCACGTGGTCCAGGGGCTCCGACCGTTTTTTGGCTGCGGCGATAAAAACATGGAGGTTTTCTTTGACCTTTTCCTGCCCGATGTATTCGGCAAGGCTTCGGGGTCGCAGACTGCCCTCGATGGGCAGGTCTTCTTCCTCTTTTTGTGGATTTATCACACGGTCCGACATCTTTTCGCAATCTCGCGGCTGGGCGCATTAGGCGGAGGGGGCACGG
Organism: Syntrophobacteraceae bacterium; assembly: GCA_031292215.1. Lineage (GTDB taxonomy): Bacteria > Desulfobacterota > Syntrophobacteria > Syntrophobacterales > Syntrophobacteraceae > SbD1. Next base: position 9,904 of record JARLHO010000177.1, read on the forward strand.
CACTTGCTTCTGTTTGTTGGGCTGCGCTGCGCTTAGCCCAACCTACATAAGCGGGGCCGCCCCGTCCTGGGACGCGGTTTGAACGAGAATGAAACTTCGAGTTTCCTAAGAGAGCGGCGGGAGAGTAAATCCCCCCGGCCCCCCTTTGCAAAAAAGGGGGGTGATTGAGCCTGGTCCCTCCATGCGCGTCACTACCGGCGGCGCGTCATTGCAAAAAGAAATGGGCTATAAAATTGAGCCTTTGGCTGTTTAAGGGACGATCTTGGCCCAACGAAGTTTCACATAAGGAGCGGCAAATGGGCGCCTGCACGGTTAACATTTGCGCTCGCCTGGTCGGCCTCATACCAGCGCCCGTAGCGCGCCCCGCAGGAGATCTTCTATCGACGGGTTTTCCCCGAGCCCCTGTTGGGCCAGTTTCAGCGCTTTTTCGGCCTCGGTAGACCGATAGCCAAGGTTTAGGAGCGCCGAAAAAGCATCCGGAAAGGTGTCGCCCGGCTCAGTCAAGGGCTGCTGGGGACCCGCCTTCTCGCGGCCTTTGCCCTGCACCTTGTCCCGGAGTTCGAGCACGATCCGGTCGGCGATTTTTTTCCCTACTCCCGGGACGTTTTTCAGCCGCACGAGATCCTGGCGGACAATCGCCTCCTTTAGCCCATCGGGGCTTATCCCCGAGACGATCCCCAGGGCAAGTTTGGGGCCAACGCCGTTTACCCCGGTCAGGAGCAAAAACATATCCTTTTCTGCAACCGTTCGAAAACCGAAAAGGTGGATGGCGTCTTCCCGCACGTGGGTATGGATGTTAAGCATGACGGGGTGGCCAAGGTCTGGCAGGTCGCAAAAAGTGCTAAGCGGCACCTGCACATGATAGCCTACGCCGTTGACATCGACGATGACATAGTCGGGGGTTTTTACCCGCAATTTGCCTTCGAGAAACCCTATCATTGCCTTTGCGGAACCTTCCACCTGAGGTTGGACGACCAGGTGCTAATGTGGCAGACCGCTACGGCGAGGGCGTCGGCGGCATCGGGTTCAAGCTCTTTGTCGATGCGCAAAAGCCTTTGGACCATTCCGGCGACCTGCTCCTTTGCCGCTCTGCCGTAGCCTGCAACCGATTGCTTAATGCGCAAGGCGGAGTACTCGTGAATGGAAAGCCCCGAGCCGACTCCGGCAAGGATTGCAACCCCGCGCGCCTGTCCGAGAGTGAGGGCGCTTTTGACGTTTTTTGCAAAGAAGACCTCTTCGATCGCCATAAATTGGGGACCATAGGCGCCGATGGAGTCCTTAAGCTGCTCGAAGATGATTTCCAGCCGCTCGGGAAGCGGGCGCGAGGAGGCAATCTTAACCGTTCCATGGTGGATGTGCTTCAGATGAGAGCCATCCCCCTCAACGATCCCAAATCCGGTGTAGCGGGACCCCGGGTCCACTCCGATTGTTCGGATCATCTTCTAATCCAGCGATTCCATGATATCGTCGGGGATGTCAAAGTTTGCGTAAACATTTTGAACATCGTCCTGTTCTTCGAGTGTGTCCATGAGTCTTAAGAGTTGCTGGGCGATCTTTGCGTCTTCGATTCGAACCGTTGTCTGGGCAGACATCGTCACTTCGGCCAGTTCGTAGCCGATCCTTTTTTCGTCGAAAACCGCTTTAACGTTTAAAAACTCCTCGGGCGCCGTAATGACTTCAAACTGGTCTTCCTGGTCTTTGACATCTTCTGCGCCGGCATCGAGGGCGAGTTCCATGAGTTCTTCCTCGGGCATGGTTTTTTTGTCCAAAACTATGCTGCCCTTTTTATCGAACATCCAGGAGACACATCCCGCCTCACCCAGGTTTCCGTTGTTGCGGCTGAAGATGTGGCGAATTTCGCTCGCCGCCCGGTTTCGGTTGTCGGTCATAATATCGATAAGGACGGCAACGCCTGCCGGGCCGTAGCCCTCGTAGGTTATTTCCTCGTAGTTTACGCCTTCAAGCTCGCCTGTGCCCTTCTTTATGGCGCGGTCGATATTTTCCTTGGGCATGTTTTCAGCCTTTGCGGCCAGGACCGCGGCCCGAAGACGGGGATTTCCGTCCGGGTTTCCGCCGCCCATCCGGGCCGCCACCATCACCTCTTTTATCAACCGGGTAAATATTTTTCCTCGTTTGGCATCAGCCGCCCCTTTTTTGTGGCGGATGGTGGCCCATTTGGAGTGACCTGACATAAAACGCCTCCTGTCTACGTTTTCTTATTCAGAGCAAGTATGTAAATCTCTTTGCTCTGTTTTCGGGTGGCCTCGGGTCTAACCACCCGGGTCTGGCTGAAATGTTTTTTTGCCTCCGCCAGCAACCGGTGAAAGTCCGATCCATGAAACAACTTGGCCAGGAATGTTCCTCCGGGGGCAAGAGCCCATAGGCCCACTTCGAATGCGCGCTCGAAAAGAAGCGCAGATCGGGCGCTGTCGGCTGCCTTGATGCCCGAGGTGGAGGGGGCCATATCGCTTAGCACAACGTTAAAGGGGACATGGTCGTGCAGGACGGTTTCAACGAAGCCCTGGTCGTAGATGTCTCCCTGAACAGTCACGACGAACTTGGGGAAAGAATGTTCGATCGGTTTGAGATCGATGGCCACAATGAGGCCGGCGCCCCCCACGATTTCGCCCGCAAGCTGTATCCATGAGCCGGGGGCCGCGCCCAGATCGAGGACGCGGTCTCCAGCCTTAAGTATCTTAAACCTTTTTTGAATCTCTTCGAGCTTATAAACGGCTCGTGCAAGGTAATGGTGCTTTTTTGCCTTGCGAAAAAAATGATCCTGGACCGTAAAAGTCATCGTGCCGCCCTAAGGATATGAATTGTTTCCTATATCGGAAAACTCCGGGTTTGTAAACCAGGGCTTTGCGAAAAGGTGATAAACTGAGCCCATTCTTATTTTAGACGCAAGAGGACACGAATGGAAAAAATAATCAAGGGGAAAAAACTTGAACTTGTCCGTGGCGACATAACGGAGCTTGCGGTCGATGCGATCGTAAACGCCGCAAACACGCGACTCCAGTTGGGGGGAGGCGTGGCGGGGGCGATAAGGACCAAGGGAGGAGCGAGCATCCAAAAGGAGTGCGACCGGATAGGTCCGATCCGGGTGGGGGAGGCGGCGGTAACCGGAGGGGGAAGGCTCAAGGCGTCCTACGTGATTCACGCGGCAGGGCCGGTATTTGGAGAGGGAGGAGAAGACGAAAAGCTTGGCGGCGCAACCCTTGCGAGCCTTGAGCGGGCAGCGGAAAAAGGGATTGCCTCGATTGCCTTTCCGGCGATAAGCACGGGAATCTTTGGCTTTCCCAAGGACCGGTGCGCGCAGATAATGCTAAAGACGGTCTTGGAATATCTGTCGAGCCGTACGACAAGTATCGAGACGGTCATCTTCTGCCTCTGGTCGGACGCAGACCTTGCCTTGTTTGAAAAGACCCTGTCCGAGGGGTTTTTAGGGGAGCCTGAGTAATGTGGGCAATACCTTCGCCGCGTGGAGTCGTTCAATAAGTTGCACCGCTCCGTAAATCCACAGAAAGTAGCTTGCGTCGAGGATGGCCTTTCTTAGTTGCCGGGTGTTTACCGAGGAGGTTTCCGGCTCGGTGTAGATCCATATTTTGGGGATAAACCGGGGCACCCGTTTTGCGTAGGCCTCAAACGAGGGGCCATGGATTTTTCGAAGGCTTTCTTCTTCGCCAAGAATTACGAAGGGGTAGTAGAGGCCGAAAGAAAGGGTTAAAAGGGCTAGAATAAGAAAGCTGCCCGAGGCAAGCCCGATCCCCGCGGCCCCGAAAAGGCTAAAGAGGTAGAGGGGGTTTCGCGTTGTCGAATAAGGCCCCGATTCCACCAGGGTGGTGGTTTTTCGTCCGGTGATGTAGAGGGAACTCCAGGTCCTGCCAAAGGAGGCGACGATTACACAGCCAAGGCCTGCGAAACTGATCAGAGCCTGGCTTAGGCCACTGCCCGGCCTGTTTTCGCAGACGATGAGCAAAAGTAAGACCACGGCGGCCAAAACGCGGGAGTGAACGATACGAATCTTTGAATTTTTGCCTGCGTCCAAAAGGTTCATTTCTTTACTTCCAGGGATAAGTTCGGATTACTGACAAAGTTTCCCCACCCATCTTCCGGGGGAGGGGGGGCGGCTGGTCGTTAAGTACTGTGGGTGTGTATAGAAAAGACGGTGTAAAGACAAGGAAATTCCGCAGGTTTTCGACTTTCCCACCCTTTATTTTCAGCCATTGGAACTCAAACGCCACAGCGGGGGAAAAATTACTTTGTGGGGCGCAATGGGCAGTTTTGACCACGGTCGCGCGGGGTGCTTTCAGGAAAAATTGTTGACATTTTACGGTAATCTATTTATGAAGCGTTGGTTCCACTGCCTGAGAAGGAGGGGACGGGGTTGAGGCATAATTACCCACTTGCCTGCGGATCTTCAGTCGCTTCGTTTCCCCGGTTTTACCAGTTCTCGGGCTTTCCTCTTTGCAATCGGTCAACAAATACTCGGTGGAACCGAGCGTTAACCCTGAGAGCTTTTCAGGCAACCCCGAAGGAAAGCGCTTTCGGTCCGGCAGGAAAGAATCCCAAGGTTTTGGCTCTAAGACGGCAATGTCTTACTAGACGTGTATTCCGCTGATTTAGGTAGGCTTGAAGCCTGATCGGCTCGCGGACAAACATGGAATCGACTCTCAAGAAGGAGGCTGACCTTGACATTTCAACCATCAAAGCAGGTGTATTCGGGAAAAATCAGAGAAGTAACCTTGGGCAGCGGAGACAAGGCGGTTACGATTGGCGGCAGAGGCGTGTATGCTTTTCATTCATTCGAGGGGGCGATGCCAAACGCTCCAAGAATTGCGATGGAAGTATGGGACAAGGACCCGAGCGAGGACTGGGCGGCGGCCGCAAAGGCTCCTTTCGGCGATGTTTTGGCAGACCCCGCGGCCTGGGCGAGCAAATGCGTAAAAGAGTACGGGGCCGAGATCATAGTGGTCCAGACCAAGTCTGCCGACCCCAATGGTGACAACCGCGCGGCGGCCGATGTGGCCGCGACGGTAAAAAAAGTTGTCGACTCCGTCGATGTGCCCGTGATTGTGTGGGGCGTAGCCAATCACGAAAAAGACACAGAGGTCATGAAACTTGTGGCCGAAAGCTGCGCGGGGAAAAAGGTTGCGCTCTCTCCGGTCGAAGAAGGCGACTACAAGCAGATAGGGGCGGCATCCCTTGGCTATAATCAACTGGTTGTCGCGTCTTCGCCAATTGACATAAACCTGGCCAAACAGCTAAACATCCTGCTTGGAAACCTGGGGGTGAAAGCGGAGAACCTTTTAATCGATCCCACAACAGGCGGGCTCGGCTACGGACTCGAGTACACCTATTCGGTTATGGAGCGCGCCGGGCAGGCTGCTCTTACCCAGGAAGACGAAAAGCTCCAGCAGCCCATGATTGCCAACGTGGCCAATGAGACGTGGAAGTGCAAAGAGTCAAATCTTAGCACCGAGGACGCCCCGGAGCTTGGCGACGCGGCCCAGCGCGGGATTTTGATGGAGGCGGTAACCGCTGTCGACCTTATGCTCGCCGGGGCCGACGTGGTGGTTATGCGCCACCCTGAAGCCATAAAACTGGTGAGAAACTATATAGCGAAAATGATGTAACCCTTGCCGGGAATGATGGAACAAGTGTTTTCGGTAAAACGAACCTCCCCGGGAAGGGGAAAAGAGGTGCTTACATGGCTGATGAAAAGAAACCGGTAGTAGTTGTAGAAGAAAAGAAGGCAAAGAAAGTGGATTATCGGGACGTTACGACTTGCGAGACCACCCTCCAGATGCTCAGAAAAATGGAGGCTGACGGACAAGATAATTGTTTTACCCGCGCGGCGGAGATGAAGCCCTGCCCGATCGGCGCCGATTCGGCCTGTTGCAAGAACTGCTTCATGGGCCCCTGCCGACTAAACGCCAAAGACCCATACTCGAAGGTCGGGGTTTGCGGTGCGACAATCGATACCATTGCCGCCCGAAACTTTGCCCGTAACGTCGCTGCCGGCTGCGCGGCTCATACCGACCACGGCATGGGGATGCTCGACATTTTCCGGGAAGTGGTAAACGGCAAGATCGAGCATTTCAAGATCCAGGACGTAAAGAAGCTCAAAAGCGTTGCCGAAAGCATCGGGATCGAGACCGCCGACAGGGAGGTTATGGCTATAGCCAAGGATCTCTATGCGGAACTCGAGCGCACATACACCCAGGTTGAAGGCGAAATTCCTTTCGCAAAGCGCGTTCCGGCGAAGACCCTCGAATCGTGGCGCAAGGAAGGCATCGTTCCGCGCGGGGCGATGCGCGAGATCATGGAAATCATGCACCGCACCCACATGGGCGTTGACCAGGATTACGACAACATCGTGAAGCAGTGCTCGCGAACGGCGCTGGCCGATGGCTGGGGCGGCTCCATGGTTGCAACGGAGATTTCCGACATTCTGTTTGGCACGCCTTCGCCCAGGGTGGCCGGCGTCAATATGGGGTTCCTTAAGGAAGACCAGGTAAACGTCATTATTCACGGCCACGAGCCGCTGATGTTCGAAGCCATGGTGGTTGCGGCAAGCGATCCGGCAAACATTGAAAAAGCCAAGGCCGCCGGGGCAAAGGGCATCAACCTGCTTGGCATGTGCTGTTCGGGCGCCGAAGTTCTGGGTCGCCACGGCATTCCTCATGCCGGAAATTTTCTCTCGGTCGAGCCGGTTATCGCCACGGGCGCAGTCGATGCGATGGGCGTAGACGTCCAGTGCATCATGCAGTCCCTGGTGAAGGTCGCCCAGTGCTACGGCACGAGGTTTTTTACGACCAACCCCAGAGCTCACATCGAGGGGGCGGTGCACATCGAATTTCGCGAACACGCCCCTTTTGACGCACCCAACCAGATCATCGCCATGGCTGTCGAGCGTTTTGCAAGCCGTACGGCCAAGGTCGTGATCCCCTCGCGGCAGGACTGGGGGGTACACGGCTTCTCGCACGAGTATATAAACTACATGCTGGGCGGCGAGTTCCGCGAGTCCTATACCCCGCTTAACGCCAACATCATAAACGGAAAAATCCGCGGCGTAGCCGGTGTGGTAGGATGCACCAACCCGCGCGTAAAGCACGATTACCTGCACGTCGAACTGGTAAAAGAGCTGATCAAAAATGACATTTTGGTCGTCCAGACCGGATGTTCGCAGATATCGCTCGCCAAAGCCGGCCTCATGAGGCCGGATGCCGCAGTGCTTGCAGGCCTGGGCCTCCAGGAAGTGTGCGAGACGGTTGGAATTCCGCCCGTTTTGAGCCTTGGGTCCTGCGTCGACAACAGCCGCATACTCATTGCCGTAGCCGAAATGGTGAAGAATGGCGGACTTGGCGACAAGATTTCGGATCTGCCGGTAGCGGGCGCGGCGCCCGAGTACATGAGCGAGAAGGCGATCAGCATCGGTCAGTACTTTGTGGCTTCGGGCGTCTACACCGTTTTCGGCACGACATTTCCGACGGTGGAAGGCACGAAGTTCCACGAGCTGCTGTTTAACGGGCTTGAGGAAAAGGGCTTCGGAAAGTGGGGATTTTGCAACGATCCGATAGAGATGGCCTACATGATTATTGATCACATCGATAAGAAGAGGGCGGCCCTCGGCATTTCCGAGCAGCGCGAACGGAAACTGTTCAGCATGGATGATCGCAGAACGGCTGAAGGCTAAAAATCTGCGTGGTGCTGGAGAGTTAATCCGTAATTTAATTCCGGCTTGAAGCCGGTTGCGTTGCAGGGAAAAAGAGAAAAGGAGTTTAGTTATGTCCAGGTTAGTCGCTTTTGCAGCGATCCAGGGAGCTTACAATATAGTTTCCAAAGCCGAAGGCAAGTTCAAGCAGGCCATGGATAAGTACGGCCCGAACCAGCCTCTGGAATTCCCCAATACGGCTTATTACCTTCCCGTTATTTATTCGATCCTGGGTATCAAGGTCGAAAAACTGGCCGATGCCGAGCCGGTAATGAAGAAGTGCCGCGAGCTTCTTCCCCCGCACGTAAAGCTCGAACACAACATCCACCTTCCCTACCTGGGGGGGACCCTGGATGCCGGTATGGCAGCAATTCTGGCCGAAGAAGTTGTCGAGGCGATCCGCTACGTCGAGACGCCCAATTTTTATACGCTGGGCGAGGACTGCGATCCGGCCAACGGCAAGGTCTGGCTGGGCGCTGCCGACGACACGATCATGAGAAAGCGCGGCGTCGAATTCGTCGACGGATCGGCCCCCGGTTTTGCGGCCATCGTCGGCGCGGCCCCCACCCCGGCTATTGCCAAGCAGATCGCCGAGGAATACCAGAAAAAGAACCTCTATATTTTCATGGCAGCCAACCAGAACGGCACCTCGTTTGCCGAGCAACTGGTGGAAGCGGGTGTTGAGATCGGCTGGGGCACGCGTCTTGTGCCTTTTGGGCCGGACATCTCCGGGGCGGTCTTTGCTCTTGGTTTTGCAAACCGCGCGGCCATGGCCTTCGGCGGTGTAAAGCCCGGCGATTACCAGTCGATTCTTAAATACAACAAGGACCGCATCTTCGCGTTCGTAAACGCCTTTGGCGAAGTAAACGCGGAGTGGGCGGCAAACGCCGCCGGGTGTATCAACTGGGGTTTCCCGACCATTGCGGATACCGATATCCCCGAGATCAAGCCCTATGGCGTTTGCACCTACGAACACGTGGTATCTAGCGTTCCCTACGACCAGATGACCGCAAAGTCGATCGAGGTTCGCGGACTCAAGGTAAACATTACCGAGATACCGATCCCTCTTGCCTACGGTCCGGCTTTTGAGGGCGAGCGCGTACGAAAAGACGACGTCTACCTGGAGTGCGGCGGCGGAAAGACTCACTGCTGCGAACTGGTTAGAATCGCTGCGATGGACGCTGTGGAAGACGGCAGAGTCGAGGTTATCGGCCCTGACGTCAAAGACATAAAGCAGGGTTCGAGGCTTCCGATGGCGGTGCTCGTTGAAGTCGCGGGCCGGAAGATGCAGGAAGATTATGAACCGATCCTCGAGCGGCAGATGCACCACCTGGTAAACTATGCCCAGGGCATCATGCACATCGGCCAGCGCGACATTGCCTGGTATCGGATCGGCAAGCAGGCTGTAGATAAGGGTTTTACCCTGGAACACATCGGTAAAATCCTGCACGCGAAATACCACCAGGATTTCGGGGCTATTTTCGACAAGTGCCAGGTAAAGATTTACACTGAAGAAGCCAAGGTCACCGAGATGCTGGGCGTTGCGCGCAAGGCTTACAAGATCCGTGACGAGCGCATCGAAGGCATGACCGACGAAGCCTGCGAGACCTACTACTCGTGCACGCTGTGCCAGTCTTTCGCGCCGACCCACGTCTGCGTGATCAGCCCGGAGCGCACCGGACTTTGCGGGGCTTATAACTGGCTTGACTGCAAGGCCTCCAACGAAATCAATCCCACCGGTCCCAACCAGCCGGTCCTTAAGGGCGAAACCCTGGATGCGAAGCTTGGCAACTGGAAGGGTGTAAACGATTTCGTCTACAAGGCTTCCAGGCAGTCGATTGCGACCTACAATTTCTACAGCCTGGTATACGACCCGATGACCACCTGCGGTTGCTGCGAGTGCATTGCGGCGGTTCTTCCGATGTGTAACGGCATCATGTCGGTAAACCGCGACTATACGGGCATGACCCCGAGCGGTATGAAATTCACCACGCTTGCCGGCACGATCGGCGGCGGTCTGGTGACCCCCGGGTTTGTTGGCCACAGCAAGTACAACATCACGCAGCGAAAATTCATCGTTGGTGACGGAGGCCTTCAGCGGCTTGTGTGGATCCCCAAGATTTTGAAGGACGAGCTAAAGGACAGGCTTCTTAAGCGCGGTGAGGAAATCGGCATTCCAAACTTCATCGACATGATCGCCACCGAGGAAAACGGCACCACGGAAGACGAAGTTTACGCGTTTCTCGAAAAAGTGGGACATCCCGCTTTGACGATGGAAAGCATTCTTGGCTGATCAAACGTCCGGGCGGGGGGCTTTTTGCCTTCGCCCGGTCTCAATATCAGAAATCGAACCTATAGCAGGAGAAGACGCACATGGGTCTTACCGGGATTCAAATCTTTAAATTGCTGCCCAAGACAAACTGTGGCGAGTGCGGGGTTCCTACCTGCCTGGCCTTTGCGATGAACCTTGCCGCAGCCAAGGCCGAACTTGATAGCTGTCCCTACGTGTCGCAGGAAGCCAGGGACAAACTGGCTTCCGAATCCGCCCCTCCGATTCGGCCGCTAACGATAGGAACGGGTGAGTATGCCGTAAAAGTCGGCGGTGAGACCGTGCTGTTTAGACATGAGAAGACCTTTGTAAACGCGCCGGGTCTTGCCGTACTGGTTGCAACCGATGAAGACGCGGCTTCGGTTTCCGGAAAGATCGAGCGGTTTAAAAAAGCTCAGTACGATCGCGTTGGCCTGAAGCTTCGGGCCGAGATGTTTGCGATAAAAGACGCGGGCGGCAATGCGGATGCTTTTTGCGCTCTTGCCAAAAGGGTGGTCGACGAAGTCGGCGCCTCGATGATTTTTATCTCCGAATCGGTTGATGTTCTGACTACTGCGGCAGATAAGTTTAAGGACAAAAAGCCGCTGCTCTACGCTGCGACAGAAGCGAACGCCGAAGCGCTTGGAAATCTTGCCAAAGCCGCCGAATGCCCGGTTGCGGTTAAAGGCGATGGCACGATAGAGAGTGTAATCGCCATTAGCGAAAAACTCTCCGCGCTCGGTGTAAAGGACATAGTGCTCGACACCGGTTCGCGAAATCTCAAGAAGGCCTTCGAAGAGCAGATTCTTATCCGCCGCTCGGCCCTGAAGGACAGGTTCCGCCCGCTGGGATTTCCGACCATCATTATGGCAAATGAGATGGGCGATGGGTTAATGGAAGAGGCGCTGGTGGCTGCCACCTTCATTGCCAAATACGGCGCTCTGATTGTTATGAGCGATATCGAGCCTCACGTTCTTTTCCCGCTTCTTCTGGAGCGACTTAACATCTACACCGACCCGCAGCGACCGATGACCGCCGAGCAGGGTATCTACCCGATAAACAATCCGGACGAGAATTCTCCGGTGCTCGTAACGTGTAACTTCTCGCTCACCTACTTTATCGTCTCGGGCGAAGTCGAGGGGAGTCGGGTTCCGTCCTGGCTGCTCGTTCAGGACACCGAGGGACTTTCGGTCATGACCGCCTGGGCGGCTGGAAAGTTTTCGGGGGAATCGGTTGGCACGTTCATCAACAAGTGCGGGATAAAGGACAAGATAAAGCACCAGAACGTGATCATCCCGGGGTATGCCGCGGGAATCAGCGGCGAGTTGGAAGAGGAACTCGGAGCGGGCTGGACCGTTTCGGTGGGCCCAAGAGAAGCTAGCCAGATTCCAAAATTCCTCAAGAGTTTCAAAGCGTAGACTGGAGGCCAAGTTAATGAAGCTGATAGGTGAAAACCTAAACATTATGAGCAAGAAGTACGGCGCAGCGCTAAAGGCCAAAGAGGCCAAACCGCTTCAGGAGCTTGCCATCGAGCAGGCCAAGGCCGGGATGGACTATGTTGACCTAAACATCGGTCCTGCCAGCAAGACCGGCGTGGACCTTATGACGTGGCTGGTTCCGGTCATCGAGGAAGTCGTAGATATTCCTCTTGCCCTGGACACCTCGAACGTCAAGGCCATAGAAGCGGGGTTGAAGGCGTGCAAGAAGCATCGGCCGCTCATCAATTCGATCATGGTCAGGCCGGAGAGAATGGAAGCTCTTTTGCCGCTTGCGGCACAATATGACGCCGAGTTCGTAGGACTTCTGTGGGGCCCCGAGGGCATGCCCAGGGATGAAAACGAGCGCGGCGCCCTGTGCGCGGAGCTGGTGTTCAAGGCGACGGGCGAATTCGGCATAAAGCCGGAACGAATCTTTGTCGACCCTATCCAGACGCCGGTAAACGTGCAGCAGATCCAGATCATGAGCGTTTTGGAATTCATGAAGATGTTCGCAGACATAGCCCCCGGGTGCAGAAGCACCATCGGGCTTTCGAACGTCTCCAACGGCCCTCCGGATCACCTGCGTCCGATCCTTAACCAGGTCATGCTGATCATACTCAAGCGCCATGGAATGTATTCGGCCATCGTGGACACCTACGATACGATGCTCCATGAGATCGCAAGGGATAAGCACCCCGGCCTGGAAGCCCTGGTGCACAAGGTCGAGGACGGAGAGGCCGTCGATATGACGCATCTCTCCGATGAGGAGCGCAGTTTTGTAAAGACGGCCAAAGTTATCATGGGCCAGGCGCTCTACTCCGATTCGTGGCTTGAAATCTGATTTGTCAAAGGCCTGCCCGGTTCGCTATATCTTCCGGGCGGGCCTTATGCCGGGTTGGGATCAGGATTGGGGTGACGGGTTGCGCTTGCGCTCCACCCAACCTTGTATCTTAAAAGAGCATGAGATTAAGAATAGGGAGGGAGTTTACTCCCGAGTCGAAATCCCCCCAGCCCTCCTTTGAAAACTTACAATTACCCACACGTGCGCCCACCTATCACCTTTTGCAAAGTTGCAAATAAGGGGGGCGAGCGAGCGTAGCCGGTCCATGCGCGCCATTGCAAGCGGCTGGGGAGTAAATCCCCCCGAGCCCCCCTTTGAAAAAAAGGGGGGCGATTGAGCCAAGCCCTTTCCTGGGAGTCTCCGTTAAGGGGTAAGTGGGCGTACGTGGAGCTTCCTATGGGCTGGACCGCTACGTCCTCGGACGCAGTTTGAACAAGATTGGTTTGTTGGGTTTCGCATGCGCTCAACCCAACCTACTTCTACAATACGTCTTGCTATTTAAGACGGTATCTGCATTTTGTGCTTGTCCAAGTTGACGCAACTTGGTATGGCAAACCATCTCCCCGTTCCTCTTTTCGGGCGGCGCCTCCGGGCCGCTCAAATCTTCTCTTGCTCCCGCACCCATTGACAGGTAATCGATACATATGGAGGCCGCCGTGAAAGAGACGATCCGTCCATGCCGCTCTATTATTTCCGTTCCCGCCCACAGGGAGAAGATGGCCGCAAAGGCGTGGCGGCTGGATGCCGACGTCGTTATGCTCGATCTCGAGGATTCGGTGCCTGTGGACCAAAAGGACGAGGCGCGAAAGCTTGCCATCGCCATTTTGCGTGGCGCGAGCCCGGGGTCGCATGTTAGATCGTGCCGAATAAACGGGATGGATACTCCCTTTGCTTACCGCGACTTAATTGATATAGTCGAGGCTGCCGGCGAGTCCCTCGATACGATCGTGATTGCGAAGGTAAATGATGCCGCTGAGGTTAAGGCGGTGGATTACTTTCTTACCCAGATAGAGTTGCGGATGGGGCTTGGAAGACGTATCGGGCTTCACCCCTCGATAGAGACGGCCGCAGGAATGATGAGGGTGGAGGAGATCGCCTTCAGTTCGCCAAGAATCGAGGCGCTCGTTTTCGGGGTGGCCGATTACAGCGCATCCCTTACCATGCCCGGGGGGGGTATCAGCGGTCATGGCGAAAGGGGCGCTCTTTATTCGGGCGACAGGTTTCATTTTCCGCTAAGCCGGATGGCGATGGCGGCCAAGGCGGCCGGTCTGGCCGCAATCGACGCCCCTTATGGAGACTATAAGGACCCGGAAGGTCTTAGACGCTCCTGTTCTATGAGCGCCGGCCTGGGCTACGATGGCAAATGGGTGATCCATCCCGATCAGATAGCGATAGTAAACGAGCTCTATTCGCCCTCGGAGGCAGATTTACAACGGTCGGCAAGGATTCTGGAAGCCTACGAGCAGGGCAGGGCCGCCGGGGTGGGGGCGATCGCCCTTGACGGCAAGATGATCGATGGTGCGTCCATAAGGGTTGCGCAGGTCGTGCGCGCCCGGTGGGAAGCAATCGCGAAAAGAGGTCTAAAGAGCTGATGCGTAAGTCCCAATTGCGGGAAAGGTAAAGATGAACAACGCCGAGTCTGCGCAAAGTGGCCAGCAAGGCCTGGCCGGGCATCTCGAACTCCAGATACTCTACGATATCTTCTCCGCCCTGTCCAGTTCCCCTTATCTCAAAGACGTTCTAAAGCGAGCCCTTGCAAATATCCTTAGCACACTCAAGTGCAAGATGGGCGCCCTCTACCTCGTAAAGGAAAGCTCCGGGGACAAATGGCTGCTCGAGCTCTCTGCCCACCACGGGTTTGCGCCGCGGCTTCTAAGCACCGTCCAGTACCTTAAAATACCCTCCGAGATGATGGACAAGTACTGGCAGGTCGACCGCGTCAGATGGTTTCCGATATGCAAACTGTACTTTGCCGCCCTTCGCGACCGGATGAAGGAAAAGGGGGTCGAGGAAATCATCTGCATCCCCTTACGGTCCAATAACAATGTCGTAGGGTTGCTCTATGTGACAAATGACGGCGCCTATAAGCTTGGGGCCGGACAGAGCGAACTGCTCGGCGCGATTGGAAACCAGCTCGGGGTGACGATCCAGAATGCGAAGCTTTTCGACTCGATAGAGCGGGCCAAGCGGGAGTTGGAAATAAGTTTTGACGCCATCGGCCACGCGATATTTCTGGTGGACAAAAGAATGCGGATTTACCGGGTGAACCGCACGAGCGAGGTGGTCTATGGGCCGGACCTTGTCGGGCGCAAATACCCTCCGATACTTTACGGTAGCGTTGAGGCGCGCGACCACTGTCCGATCCTTTCGTGCATGGAAACCGCCCGGCCCGTTCGAACCGAGGGCCCGCACCCGCGTTGGGGCGGCTACTACCACTATTATGCATTTCCGGTTTTAAACGTATCTTCCGGAGAGCTCGAACGGGTCGTCTATTACGAAAAAGACGCCACGCAGGCGAGAATACTCGAACAGCGTCTCCAGCAGTCGGAACGGCTAAAGGCGCTGGGAACTCTTGCCGCGGGGATCGCCCATGAAATTCGAAATCCCCTGGCCACCATAAATTTCAATACCCAGATGCTACGGCGCGAATTGGAGCTAAAACCCGCCCAGGAGGAGATGTTTCAAGACGTTTTCGAGCAGATACGCAGGATGGACCGCATTGTCCAGCAGGTTCTCCAGTTCGCGCGGCCAAGCGATCCTCAGTTTGTCCCCTCCGAGCTAAACGATGCGGTGCGCCGTTGCGTGGACATGTCGAAAATGTATTTACGCAAGGCCAACGTCGAACTCTCAGTCGAGCTCGGGCCGGATCTGCCTTCAATCGTGATGGATTTTAACCAGATCTGCCAGGTATTGATGAACCTCATAATCAATTCGATCGAGTCGATGCCCGGCGGCGGCAAAGTGAGAATAAATACATTTTCAAATGGCGAGCAGGGTCAGGTCTTTGAGATTCACGACTCGGGAACTGGCGTTTTGGAGGAAGACAAGGCCCGCATATTCGATCCTTTCTTTACCAGAAAGCCTGAGGGCACAGGGATGGGCCTAAGCATATCCAGGCAGATAGCGGAAAAACACGGCGCCCTGATGGAGCTCGAGTCGGCGCCGGGAAAAGGATCGACTTTCCGATTGATATTTCCCGGGGGAGGCGAGCATCAATTGCCGGCCAGGAATTCGAAATAAATACCCCCTGCCGCCTGGCACACTCGGCGCAAAGCGCAGGTCTTCGGACGTTTTAACATCGCGGTTCCAAAGCGGCGTTTACTCTAAACATCGCTTTTAACTGAGTCTTAAATTCGGAACGGCGTTGTTCAAAGCGTATTCCGCACCGCCTTGTTTGAGGATGGCTCCACGAATTTTCGGGCGCCTCCAAATCGTACATCACGGTGGATTCGACCCGGTTCATGCGCGGTGAATCCAATCCGAATATGCTGATGCTCACTGGACCGGTATCCAGCTTTCCGGTGGCCAGATACTGAACGCAGATACCACACTGGCTTGCATCCAACACTCTGCCAACGATTACTCCCGCATCGGGTATCACAAAAGCGGCAAAAACCTCTTCGCGGATTTCAAATCGTTTGTGCTTTCTCCGCTCTCGGTGCACAACACCCCCCCTGGCCGTCCACAACCCGGCAATCCACGTAACGCTACAAGACCCCCCCCGAAACTGGCGAAAAGCATGCAATTTAGATGCCTATCTGTTTCAGGCGAGGTAAATATATGATGTAACGGAGCATCTTGTCATGCATCGCTCGTGCGGCAAGGAGCGCAAGTGTAAAGAAAACCAACATGCAAAGTTTCAAAAAACGGAGCTAAATCGTATTGGATACCGGTTTAGGGGTTGCAATCAAGTTCGTAAAGATTTCCGACGCGCCGGCACTTGAGGCTAGACGCGATAATATCGCCTGTACCAGTCTACGAAAAGCGAGACCCCCTCGCGCAGGGGCGTTTCGGGGTGGAAGCCAAATTCCCTGGCAGTGTCTTCGATATCGGCGAAAGTCGCCCGTACATCGCCCGGCTGCATGGGGAGAAACTCCTTTATAGCCTTTAGCCCCAGGCAGTCTTCTATGGCCGATATAAATTCCATAAGCTGAGCGGGTTTATTGTTTCCGATGTTGTAGAGCTTAAAGGGGGCAAAGCTTGAGCC
Source organism: Syntrophobacteraceae bacterium (assembly GCA_031292215.1). GTDB lineage: Bacteria > Desulfobacterota > Syntrophobacteria > Syntrophobacterales > Syntrophobacteraceae > SbD1. Next base: position 26,455 of record JARLHO010000177.1, read on the forward strand.
GGGGTCCGGGGCGAGTCCATTCCACTCGGGGTTGGGGGCGGGAGGACGGGCGACTATGCGCATGAGAGCATCGATCACGTCGTCGATATAGGTAAAATCGCGGATCATTTTGCCGTCGTTAAAAATCTGGATCGGTTCCCGGGCAAGTATTGCGCGGGTGAAAAGAATGGGGGCCATGTCGGGGCGTCCCCAGGGGCCGTAGACGGTGAAGAATCGAAGGCCGGTGCAGGGGATCGAGTAGAGATGCGAGTAAGCATGGGCCATGAGTTCGTTTGCTTTTTTGGTGGCCGCATACAGAGAAACGGGGTGGTCGACGTTATCGTGTATCGAAAAGGGTATTTTTTCGTTTCCGCCATAGACCGAGCTCGATGAGGCAAAGACCAGGTGTTTTACCTCGGTGCGTCTGCAGGCTTCGAGAAGATGTAGAAACCCGTCGATATTGCTCTGGACGTAGGCTTTCGGATTAACGAGCGAATAGCGAACGCCGGCCTGGGCCGCCATGTTCACTACGAGCTCGAAGGAATACTTTGTGAAGATATCCTCGATTCCAAGATGGTCCAAGAGGTCGAGCTGGTGAAAGCAAAACCCGGGAAATTTGGCGAGAAAAGCGAGCCGGTCCCGCTTTAGCCGCACATCGTAATAGTCGTTGACATTGTCTAGACCAACCACTTGCCATCCCGCCCGAAGCATCTTTAAAGACAGGTGAAAACCGATAAAACCTGCCGCCCCCGTAACCAGGGCGGGTTTTTGAAGATCCATTTTGATTTCCCTTTCGATTTTTCCTTCGGCGCGTCCCTGGAAAAAGATAGCCGTCCGCAGCGTCAATTTTGCCCTCATCGGAGTTGATTTGCAATGATTTCCATGCGGTTGCAGGTGCTCTTCCCGGGAGCCCGGGCAATTAGTCTCGGGGATGAATTACTAATCCGTAATTAAGTGAAGCTTCGGGATTGAAATTTCGGCCTTGGCAACCGTTGTTCCCCATGGAGGCCGGGCGGTCAAACGTATGTCCCGTGCGCTTCCGTGAGGGTCTTACGGGGAGCTGTTTCCCTGGCATCGCTTTTGCTTTTCCATCGTTCAACGATATTAGGCACCACACCATAAAGGGCAAACTGCGCGAAAGCGCAGGACGCAAAGTTACTGGCCTAAGTCCCGGAGCATCGGGATACGGTCGCAGGACTGCTGGGCGGATGCAGCACCTCCTTAGGACGCTGGGTTTGCCAAGCGACTCTTCGAGGAGGTCAAGATGAAAAGATCCATCGGATACATTGGGGCAATCCTAATCGTTTCCCTGGCGCTGGTTGCGGGTTCTTCGGCCCGGGCCCGGGCAGCGCAAGCCGTACTGGCCTGGAACGCTGCAAGCGACCCATCGGTCACCGGATACAACGTCTATTTCGGAACTCAAAGCGGTAACTACCAAACGCCGGTAAACGCCGGTGGCAGCGCCACCTATACGGTAACGAATCTTTCGGCTTCACAGACCTGCTATTTTGCCGTAACGGCGTATTCGAGCGCCACGGAAAGCGCTTTTTCCCAGGAATTGGCCTGTAACTTCATAACGGCCCAGGCGGGCGCCAACGGACAGATCACCCCCGCTGGAGTGAGCTCTGTTGCCGGCGGCGGCTCTCAGACCTACTCGATAGTCCCAAACCCCGGGTATCAGATAGCTCTTCTTGAGGTAGACGGCCAGCAGGTGAGTCCAACAGCGACTTACACCTTTTCCAATGTGACGAGCTGCCATACAATATCTGTCACCTTTTCACCCGTAAATTCGCCCGTAAATTTCACTATTTCGGCCCAAAGCCAAGCGGGCGGCGCCATTTCTCCTTCGGGCCCGGTGAGTGTGGCCCCAGGAGCCAACCAGACCTATACGATAAGTCCGGCCGCCAATTACGCGATTGCAACCGTTACGGTCGACGGGGCATCGGTGGGCGCGGTATCAAGCTACACATTCAACGGCGTAGAGTCAAATCACACCATCGCGGCGGCCTTTTCGCCCATCCAGAGCTACACGATTTCGACGAGTTTCCAGGGCGGCGGGTCGATATCTCCTGCCGGCTCGGTAATCGTTATTTCTGGAAATAACGCCCAGTTCGCGATAACGGCCAACACCGGCTACCAGGTCTCAAACGTCGTAGTAGACGGTAAATCGGTCGGCGCGGTTTCGAGCTACACATTCACCGGAGTCTGCGCCAATCACAGCATACAAGCCTCTTTTGCCTCCCAACAATGTGTAATAACCGCATCCGCCCAGGGCAGCGGAACCATCTCGCCGTCGGGGGCAAATCCGTTTTCCTCCGGGACTAACGTGTCCTATTCGATGACGCCCGCTTCCGGCTACACCCTAAGCGCGGTTCTAGTCGATGGCAACCAGGTGTCGAGCGGGCAAACGCAGTCGGCCTCGGCAAAGGTCGGAGGCGGCGCCGGTGCGGTCGCTACCAATTACACTTTTCAGAATGTGGCCGGCGATCATACGATTGAGGCGCTCTTTTCGCCCACCTCTTTGGTGGTAGCAGACGCAGGACCCGATCAGGTCGTAAAAAGCGGGGCGACCGTAACGCTGGACGGCTTGAATTCGACGGCTTCGGGGGGGCGAATCGCTTCCTACAAGTGGACACAGGTCCTGGGCCCCTCGGTTGCGTTGTCAAACCCTTCCTCGCCTCAGTGCACCTTCACGCCTCAAAATATTTCCTCGGCTGCCTCTCTTGGCTTTGCGCTCACAGTCACGAACGCAGCGGGAGTCAGCAGCAGTTCCACCTGCCTGGTAAACGTCAGTTCGACCGGCAAAGGCCCCGCGGTAAACGCAGGCCCCGACCAGACGGTTTCGGCCTACACCAATGTGACCCTGGATGGATCGTCCTACTCCGACTCCTACGGCACGATAGCAACCTATGCGTGGACACAAATCTCGGGGCCAACCGTTTCGATCCTTAACGCCGATACCCCCAATGGTTCCTTTGTGGCGCCCGATCCCGGCGCCGGCGGCGAAACCCTCGTGTTCGAACTGAGCGTACAGGACCAGTACGGGCTGGAAGCACGGGGCCTGTGGACGGTAAACGTAGTGGGCGACTCCCAGCCGCCGGTGGCCAATGCGGGCGATAACCTGAGCGCGGTTCCCATGAGTACTGTGACCCTTAAGGGTACGGGTTCGCTAGACCCCACGGGGTCCCCCGACACCTACCGGTGGACACAGATAAGCGGCGTCCCGGTGACCCTTTCCGACCCGACATCGGCTGCCCCGACCTTTACCGCCCCCACCTGGACAACCGATCAGGGGGCGCAACTGGTGTTTATGCTAACCGTTACCAACCCCGTAGACCAACTGAGCGCAACGGCGCAATGCACGGTTACGGTCCAAAACACGAGCCCGGTTCTGGCGAGTGTGAGGCCCAATTGGTCGTTCGCCTCAGGTTTTGCCGCAGCCAAACGGTAGCCTTTAAGGAAGAGGCGGTTGTCCCCGTAACCCCCGGAGGGCGCGCTGGAAAAAAGAGCGCAGCGCCACCCTGCGGGGGGGGGGCGAGACCGTTTGGAAATGAGTTAAAAAAATAGCCCCCACCACTTTGTAAACCAACGGAAAACCATACCCTCTACGTCCGAAAAAGACGCTTTCCATGAAACATGGGCTTTAGGCCAAAAAAATTGAGTTTGAGGGGTTTTTGCGGACCCCGGGGAAGTAGCATAGTCTCCTAAAGTATGGTATTGCGTGTAAACTCTTGCCCCGATAGGGGTTTTGCAAAAAAATCTTCTGCAGATTGCGTCAACTTAACTGCATGATACCAAAGGATGTTATCAATGATAAGGTATTTAAAATACCCTGTTTCTAATACTTCCGTTCACCCTTTACCTTCCAGGATAACACTCTATTTTGATGCTCAAGGTGCAACTTGTGGCGCCTGCTACCTCAAGGGCGATCATTTTCTAATCTATTCGCGGATGTAATAGAGTTGGCGGAGCCATAGGTAAACCTTGAAGTGAGGGAGCCCAAAGTTATGATGTCTCGCGGTAAATCCAATGCCCTGGTAATTGTTCTGGTGCTTTTTACGCTCTTTTGGTTATTGCCTTCGTCCTGCTTTGCCTATATGGGCAGGGTCGAAAATGTCGACGGAGGGGATTTGCTTACGGTTTCGGCAAATGGCGCTTCGCGAAAAGTTCGTCTCTTTGGCATTGCATGCCCTCTTTTCGGGCAGCCGTTTCACGGCAAGGCGATGTTTATGACCAAATTTCTTTCGCTTAAAAGAAACGTGGATATTACCCCTGTTTTTACGGATAATTACGGCATAGAAAATTCGCTTGTACGAGTCGAGGGATCGGGGGCCTATCTTAACGACAGACTTCTTGGATACGGGCTTGCGTGGGTTAAGCCCTGCGAGAGCAAATCTCATCTGTGCGTGGAATGGAAAAAGCTCGAGGGAGTGGCCCAGATGAACTTTATTGGACTTTGGGCTCAGCCGCCCGCGATTGCCCCGTGGGAGTGGCAAAAGGCGCAAAGGATGCTGATACTCGATCGCATGAAGTCGACAGAAAAAAAGAAATAGCTTGTAATTTGCGGTAATTCATGCCTTGGCGCTTAGGGCAAACGATATATTTAAGCGCGCCGGCGCCCCAAGAGCTCAATTTGGGAATTTCTCTTACGACACAATCTCTACGTTCCACCCAACCTGCAAATGAAGGTTTCTACAAGCTGGGCCGCCGCTTCGTTGGATGCGGTTTGAACGAGGATGAAACTTGGAGTTTCATAAGAGAGAGCGACGGGAGAGTAAATCCCCCCGGCCCCCCTTTGCAAAAAAGGGGGGCGATTGAGCCTTGCCCCTCCATGCGCGTCATTACTAGCGGCCCGTCATTGCAAAAGGAAATAGCCATAAAATTGAACCCTTGGCGGCATGCGGCGCGGACTGCCGTCCGTGATGCCGCAGGCGCAGCCAGTCGGGCAGGTCGGGGCTTGGCAACCCGTCTGCGGCGACACGCCGCTGAAGTTTCATAAGAGCGGCGCCGCCAAGTCCCGGGGCGCCTGGTAAGACTTGAGCCTCCTGCGCCCGTTCCTACCCGATTTACCTTTTCCATGAAGAGATGAAAAAATGGCCGAGTCCGAATCTTCGGAGCGAAACGTCCCTGTTGCTACCAATGCGGCCGGTTCTGCCGAACGCATGTTTATAGTTCGGGAAGCAAGGCCTACCAACAACCTTCGCGACTACCTGTCCATATTTTTTAAACATCAGAAGACTATAGTGGTGTCTTTTTTGGTGTTTAGCCTCCTGGGTTGCCTCATGTCGCTGGTATACAAAAGGGTCCTCTACACGCCAAGGTTTGAGGCCAAGTCTTCGCTTCTGGTAAAGTTTGGCTGGGAGAATTTTTATCCGGATCCATCTCTTGGCAAGCGCGAGGCGCCGGCCGTAGACCAGGCGGAGATGCTCGGGGCCGAAATCAGTATTCTTAAGAGCCGGGGGCTAAAGGAAAAAATAATCGATTCTTTTACGCCTGAAGCCATTTTCCCGTCTCTTGCCAACAGAAGCTTTACCGGTATTAGCAAAAGAGACCAGGCACTTTTGCTGCTCGAAAAATACATAAAGGTTAAACCGGCAAAGGGCGGTGTTGTGGACGTAACCTTTGAAGGAAGCGATTCCAAAAGTGCTGCCGCCGTAGTAAATGAGCTCGTTCGAGACTATATCGATAAGCGCGGTGAAATCTATAAGGATCCCAAGTCGGCGCAGTTTCTCCAAAATAAGGTCGACTACTACCGAGCAAAGCTTTTGCAGTCACGAAACGACATGAAGGCGTTTTCTGAAAAAACCAAGATCATCGCCTTCGACCAGCAGCGCAACATGGTCCTTGAGCGCCGTTCGCACCTAAACATAGCCTTAAACAATACGGCGAACGGAATAAAGGAAGTGGAGCAAACGATCGCCGAACTGGAAAAAGAATTGCAGTCGATTCCGCGCTCCGAGCTGACCGCTGCGGCTTCTAGCCGCGCGGGGGACGCCCAGTCCCGGTTGCTCGCCCTAAAGCTCCAGGAGCAGACGCTAAGCGCGAAGTTTAAGGAAGGCAACCCGCTGATCGCAACTGTTCGCGCAAAGATTGCAACTGTTGAAGATTACATCAAGAAAAATTCAGCTGAAAATCCCGATATTGCCTCGGCGGACCCCGTGTACCAGGAAATCCAAAAGCAGATCCTGGGCGGCAAGGCGAAGTTAAGCGCGTTAACCGTGAGGTACACCGGCACGCAGAGTCAGCTTGGCGATATAAACAACGAACTCGCCTTCTTTGAAGGAAAGGAAAACCAATACCGAGGGCTGGCCTCGGCCATAGCATCCAACAAGCGGATGTATGAGGACTACCGGCGAAAACTCGAAGAAGCCAAGGTGTATAACGAACTGGGCCGCGATAAGATGACCAGTGTAAGTGTCATCGAGGCCGCCGCGGCGCCGATATCTCCTGTAAACCAGCCCACGCCCCTGGCCCTTTTGTTTGCCGCATCCCTTATCTTTTCTCTTTTTGCGAGCCTTGGGATCGCCTACCTGTTGGAGAGCAACAAACAGGTGATGAGCACGGAGATGGAGGCCGAAAAGAGATTGGAGCTTCCCGTGTTGATCACCATTCCGATCAAGAATTAAAGAGGCGCAAAATGTACCTCGATTATTTCAAATTAAAGAAAAGTCCTTTCCACATAACTCCGGATCCCGAATTCCTGTTTCTTAGCCAGAGTCATAAGGAAGCCTCGGCTTCGATTTACTACGGTATTGAAACCAAAAAAGGATTCATTGCCGTAACCGGGGAGGTGGGAGTGGGGAAGACGACTATTCTTCGCTCCTACCTGGAAGGAACCGACCCGGATAAGATTAGAATAGTCTATATATTTAACGCCGCCCTTTCCTTTGACCGGCTGCTCGATCAGATTTGTTCCGAGTTTGGCATCCGGACCGCAGGCAAAGACTCTGCGGAACTCGTTGACCTGCTGTTTAATTATCTTATCGAGGAATACAAAAAGGATCGTAACGTCGTTTTGATAGTCGACGAGGCGCAGAACATGCCGGTGGAAACCCTCGAGCGGCTGCGGATGCTCTCCAACCTTGAAACCTCGCAGGATAAACTCTTACAGATAATTCTTGTCGGTCAGCCCGAGTTTGAGGCCAAATTGGATCTGCCCGAGCTGCGGCAGTTAAAACAGCGGATGGCGATTCGCTCGCGCATCGAACCGCTTACCAGCGAGGAAAGCTTCGCGTATATCAATCACCGGCTTATGAAGGCATCGTTATTCCACAATCCGATTTTCACCAAAAAGGCGCTTACGCGCATCATAAAAGAGTCAAAGGGCATTCCGCGAACGATAAACATTCTGTGCGACAATGCGCTTGTAACGGGCGCGGGCTACCGGTGCAAGCCGGTGGATGAAAAGATTGCAGAAGAGGTGATTAGAGATTTTCGTGGACCGCGGCCACCTCGGGGCTTGCGGTGGAAAATTATCTGGGCGCCGGTTCTTTCGGGTTTTATGGTGGCGGCTTTCCTGGTTTTTCGAACCATTGTGCCCGATCCGGCAAAGCCTTCGCCGGAAAAACGAAAAATTGTGGAAAAGCTCCACGAGCCTTTGCCTGCCCATGTTCACAAAGATAGAGTAAAGATCGTGAGGGCTGTCCAAAGTTTAGCCGTGAAAATAAAAGAGCCTGCGGTTGCTAAAGTCCATCGTGACAAAATGGGGGGGACGGACCCCGGTGAGGGGGCCGGAGAAAATGTCGCAAAGCCTGCGGCTCAAGAGGTGGCCGAGAAGAGTAATGGCGCGCCTTCCCCCGAGGCCGGCAAAGCGGCGCCCGCCCCGGAGATGAGCAAATCCGCGCCTTCCCCGGAGGTAAAGCGGGCGGGAAACGGTTTTCCCTCGGCGCGATCCGAGCCTTCCGCACCGATTGCTCCGAGGAGCGGTGGCGATAGAGCCCCGTCCGCAAAACCCCCGGGGATCGATCCCGCACCGGCCAAGCCCGATGTCTTGCCCGTAAAAAAGGCGTCCGGGGGGCCATCGTCTCAGCTCGTGGTGGTAAGGTCGGGCGATAGCGTGAGCAAGCTGTTGATGGGCATCTATGGCATTGTCAGCCCCGCCATGCTGGCCTCTTTTAAACAGCTTAATCCTCAGGTTAAGGACATCAACAAAATCTCTGTTGGGGCAAAGATCCTTCTTCCGTAGCAGGAAAACTCCGTATCTCAAATGGCCGGTAAAATCCGTATTTGCTGATCATTCTTATAGATAATAAGGAAGAGAAACGGGGCCTATGCTTGTTTATAGAGGAGCGAGGCCATGAGCAAAATCTACGAAGCGCTGCAAAACGTTCACCGGGAAAAGAAGGGGAAAGGGCCATTCGAACGAATCGCACCGGTTCCTTTCGCCCCGCTGGAGGCCGCCGCCTTAGGATTTGAAGACGAGATGCTGAGCCTCTATAAGCTCATAGAGGCCCTTTTGCCACATTTCCCATCAAGGATTATCCAGTTCATCGGCGCAAGGGAAGGGGAGGGGACTTCCACGGTTTCCAGGCAGTTTGCCCGGGCAGCGGCCGATCTGATAGGCCATTCGGTGCTGCTGGTTGACGCGGACCGTCTCAATCACAGCCAGGATCTTTTCTTTGATATCCAAAGCGGCATCGGCTGGGTCGACGCGCTACGAAGCGGAAGCAATATCGAGGACTCCTTTCAACGTGTGGGGCAGTCTAAATTGTTTGTAAGCCGGTGTGGCAATTCCTCTGTTTCCACGCCGGAAATCTTTAACTCCTCGTTTGACCGGATGTGCGAAAAGCTCAGGGCAAATTTTGAGCTGGTTTTGATCGATTCAGCACCTTTGGCGATTTCACCCGACGGTCTTGCCATCGCTTCCAAAGTGGATGGAGTAGTGCTGGTGGTGGAGGCGGAAGGGTCGAGGTGGCAAACTGTGCGGCGCCTGCGCGACAGTATCTACAGGGTGGGGGGGAGTATGCTGGGGGTTGTTTTGAATAAAAGACGCTATTATATCCCTCAGTCTATATACAGGCGTTTATAAGCCCGTCCGCTTCGCCCCGGGACGGGGTTTGAGCGAAAATCGTTTGGAACACCAGATTATTTACCTTAAAAAGCGGAACAAAATCATGAAAGACCTATCGTCGGCGGCGGTCGCCAAGTTTGCGCCCGTATGCGAAAGAACCTTTTCCGGGCGCCGGAGCGAGTGCGATGATCTCTATACGATCGAATACAACGAGGAGGCTTTCCAAAAAATTTTGGTGTTGGAGCGAAAAAGGTCTGAACGGTCGAAAAGACCCTTCGTTTTGATGCTGCTCGATGTGGCCACCCGGGACGAGTCCTGCGGCGCCATCCGGGAAAAGGTATTAAGCTGTCTTGCGGAAACCAAAAGGGACACAGACATTCTGGGGTGGTACCGGCAAGATAGCATAGCGGGCATCATTTTTACCGAGATATCGAGTTCGAACGGTCGGGCCCCATCCGTGCCCATTGCAGAAAGAATAAAGGCCGGGTTGGCTGGTAAACTTGGGCCGGAGGGAGTCAATCGGGCCCCTATCAGCTTTTTCAATTTTTCGGAAAAGTCCCGGCCACAGGTTTTATCGGGCCGCCTCACCCTTTATCCGGACATTCGAGAGCGGCTTAATGCGCACAAAAGGGGGCTGAGTATCAAACGAGCAATCGATGTATGCGGGGCGCTTATCGGCCTTGTGTTGCTCGCGCCGTTTTTTCTTGTCATTTCCGCAATGATCAAGCTTACTTCGAAGGGTCCTGTCTTTTTCCGCCAGGAACGGGTGGGCCAATACGGCGATACTTTTATGTTTTTAAAATTCCGGTCGATGTACGTCAATAACGATCCCTCGATTCACAAGGAGTATACGAAAAGCCTTATCCTTGCGGAGGAAAAAGGCGCGGGCAACGGCGCCCCTGCGGAGGGCGCGGTTTTTAAGATCCAAAACGACCCTCGGGTCACCCCGGTTGGAAGGTTTCTAAGGAGATCGAGCCTCGATGAGATTCCCCAGTTGATAAACGTTTTGGCAGGTCGCATGTCGCTTGTCGGGCCGCGCCCTCCCATCCCCTATGAGCTTGAAAACTACGATCTTTGGCACTGGAGGCGAGTGCTTGAGATGAAACCGGGCATAACCGGAATGTGGCAGGTCGGAGGGAGGAGCAGAACTACATTTGACGAAATGGTGCGCCTTGACCTCAATTACATGACCCAATGGAGCCTCCGGCTCGATATGAAAATACTTTTCATGACGCCTCTGGCCGTTTTGAGCGGCAAGGGGGCGTATTAACGGCTTCCAACCGATCAAACGGAATGTGACCTGGGCGTATTTACGCGAAATTTGCGGCAAAAGGAGGAGGAGATGATCCGGGTTGGCATAGTCGGCTATGGATATTGGGGGCCAAACATCGCCAGAAATTTCGAAAGAGTCGAAGGGTGCCGGGTTGTAAGGATCTGCGATTCCAACCCCGACGCTTTGGAACGTGTTAGAAAATCTTTGCCGGGAATAGATACCTCAACCGAGCTGAGTGCTGTGGTTAAGGCGCCCGACATCGATGCGGTTGCCATTGTTACGCCTGTTTCGACCCACTTCGAGCTGGCCAGGCAGGCGCTTGAAAACGGCAAACACGTGTTTGTGGAAAAGCCTTTTACCTCCAATTCAGACCAGGCGTTGCGGTTGATCGAGATTGCCGAGCGAAAAAACCTCAAGCTCATGATCGATCACACGTTTCTTTTTACCGGCGCCGTTAGAAAAATCAAACAACTGGTCGAGGAGGGCGTACTGGGAAAACTCTACTATTACGATTCGACCAGGGTAAACCTGGGTCTTTTTCAACACGATGTAAACGTCATATGGGACCTTGCCCCCCATGACATTTCGATAATGAATTACGTGATCGGGCAAAAGCCCGAGGCCGTGGTGGCAACCGGTGGCAACCACGTGTGCGAGCACGAGTATGTGGCCTACGTAACGATCTATTTCCCAGACAATGTGATAGCGCACGTAAACGTCAACTGGCTCTCTCCGGTGAAGGTGCGGACCACGCTTTTGGGCGGTGAAAAGAAAATGGTGGTCTGGAACGACCTTGACGCCGACGAGAAAGTAAAGGTCTACGACAAGGGGGTGGAGATCGGAAACAGGCTCGGTGTCTACGATTTGCTCGTTAGCTATCGCTCGGGCGACATGTGGTCGCCCAAACTCGACCCGACCGAGGCGCTAAAGCTTGAGACCCAGGAGTTTATCGATTGCATTCAGTACGGCACAAAGCCGCTAAATGATGGTTGGGCCGGATACACGGTGGTACAGATGCTTGAGGCTGCGGATAAATCGCTAAAAAACAGAGGAGGGCTGATTTACATGTGATTGCGAGGGAGCGGGAAGCGGGGAGCGGGAAGCGGGAAGCAGGAAGCGGGAAGCAGGGAGCGGGGAGCAGGGAGCGGGGAGCAGGGAGCGGGAAGCGGGAAGCGGGAAGCGGGAAGCGGGAAGCGGGAAGCGGGAAGCGGGAAGCGGGGAGCGGGGAGCAGGGAGCGGGAAGCGGGAAGCGGGAAGCGGGGAGCAGGGAGCGGGGAGCAGGGAGCGGGAAGCGGGAAGCGGGAAGCGGGAAGCGGGAAGCGGGAAGCGGGAAGCGGGAAGCGAGAAGCGAGAAGCGAGAAGCGAGA
>JARLHO010000023.1 GCA_031292215.1 Syntrophobacteraceae bacterium
AGCAAAGGCTAAAAATCTCGGGAGCCTGGTGGCTAAAGGAAAACGCTGACAATATGTTAGCCCTGCAAACCACAAGGGCGAACTCCGACCGGGGCAACTACTGGCGTCAGTGCGGCGAGGAAGCCGCTTAGCGTATCAGTTCGAATTACACCCGTCGTATCGGATGCTCTTGTAAGGAGCCGGCAAGTAGAGTATTCTATGTAAAAATCACCACTCTCCAAGATGTACAGAGCAACGCCTGTAAGGGGCGCGCAATTCTTTAAACGGTGGGACATGGCTAAGCGGGTTCGGTAACGTAAAATAGCGGGAACATCACCTCGGAAAAGGGGGGCCGCATTATGAAGATGCCGAGATTGCGCCTCGCGCTCGCCGCTCTGCTCGTGGCGGCGCCGGCTATGGCCGGTCGGGCCGTGGCGTCCCCGTACACCATCGCCATGCTTTACGGAACCTCGGATAACCCCGCCGTGCAGGCTTGCGCCATCAACAATTACGGCGACATCGCGGGGACCTACTCTTCCGGGAGCGCTAACGCCCAATCCCGCATGTTCCTCTACAGCGCCGGCGCCTACTTCACACTCCCTGATGCCCCCAACGCCGCCAGTAACAGCACCAGCCCGTTGGGCATAAACGACTCGGGCGGGATTGTCGGTAATTACTATGTGAGCGGCAGCAACTCCACCAACGGCCATGAATACGGGTTTCTCTACTGCTACAACACCTTTTTCCCGCTAAGCGATCCCAATGCTTTACCCGATTCCCAAGGGGCCACATGGACAGAGGCTCACGGCATAAACGACCAGGGGGCGATTGTCGGGGTTTACCGTGACAGTAGAGACATCTCCTACCCCTATCTCTACGCCGCCGGCAGCTTCAACCCGTTCCCGGGCGCCCCCGGACTCGTGGGAACCACAATACCATACGGCATCAACAATAATGGCGACGTCGTCGGCTCCTACAGCGACATCTCCGGCCATCAGCGTGGGTTTCTCTACTCCGGCAAACAATTTGTCTCGCTCGACGCCCCTTACGCAGCCGGAAAGACGGTGGCAACGGGCATAAACGACAACGGCGAAGTCGTTGGCTGGTACGTGAACGGCAGCGGCAACCAGGAAGGGTTCCTGTGGAACGGGGGCGCCTTCACAACGATTGATGCGGAAATCTCCGGCAGTGGCAACACGGTGGCTTCGGGAATAAACAACTCCGGCCAGATCGTGGGGACCTGGCGTTCCGCCGATGGAAGCTTAAAACTTGGCTTTGTGGCGACTCTTACCGCTTTGTGGCGTGACGCCCAAGATATTGGCAGCGGGTGGAAATGGCTGAGCTGGTTTGGCATTTTCGACACAACTTCTTCTCCCTGGATTTACCATCAGTCGCTGGGCTGGCTCTATGCTTACGGGACCTCGACATACAGCCTCTGGTTCTGGGACCCGGCAATGAACGATTTCTGGTGGACGCGCCAGGGAGTGTACCCGTACCTCTACAGGGCAGGCGACGGGGCATGGCTCTACTATCTGAGGGGCTCATCGAATCCACGGTGGTTTTACAATTTCAAAACCTTGGCGTGGGAAAGCCGTTAAGGCAATACCATGAAAAGGGCGCCGCCTGGAAACCGCCGGCGGCATATGGGCGACTTAAAATCCGCCAAATGGATTGTGTCGTCCATGCCCGCTCAGTAGCGCTCAAGGGAAATCCTCGCGAAATGAGGCAAAACGATATCCCGACAAAATCTCTTTTCCACATCGGCAGCATCGCACAGGCCTGAATTGGGAGATCCCAACGAAGGCGCTGTCTTCTTTGAGATCGGTTTCCGTGCGAAACGGGGACTCTAAAGGATTGTCCCACTCCTCGGGAAAATCCTCCTCGGTTATGCAGTCGCAGCAGATGTAGACCACCTCATCCTCGCTATCCGGGTCCACAGCGCAGATAGCCAAGATCTCATTTTCATCCAAAAACCGCTTCCATTCAGCCTTCATCGCCTCCAGCCCCTTTTTGCGTGGTCAAACTCGGCAAAACCTCTCTACCGGGCGCTCGAATTCTACCCCAACTCCCTTCCTGGCGAAAGATATCATTAGAGGACTCGGATAGGGAGTCATGACCATACAGCGTCGAAGCCAAAACCACACGATATGGCATAAATTGTGCATTGGCTTAATCGCTATTGCAAATTTCGGGGAGCTACAGGAGGAATAATTGTGTCATTGCAAAAGACTTTACCTCTCGATCCGCTGAGTGAGACCCGCGATCGCCTCGAGGAGGCCGGCAGGATTTGCCGCTCCGTTTTGGACAAGACTCCCGATGACCTCACGTATCTGCACCTGATGGGTATAATCGAGTGCAAGTTAAACCGCTTTGCCCAAGCGCGAACCTGGTTTCGCAAATCATTGGCTCTTAATCCGGATTCGCCTGAAATCTTGTGCAGCTATGCTCTTTGCCTCATCACGGGAAAGGATTTCGAAGGGGCGATCCCACTACTGGCGCGTGCTGTGCGCATCAAACCCGATTTTACGCTCGCCTTGCAACATCTTGGCGATAGTTACAAGGAAAACGGTAACCTGGCCGAGGCCTACCGCATCTACGAAAGGCTCCTGGCTCTTAAGCCCGACGATAGGCAAATACTCTACGATCTTGCACTTATCGCCAAAGAATTGGGCAATCTCCCCGCGGCCCTGGCCTACTCCAAACGAGCCGTTGACCGGGAGCCCTCCAATCCTTTTTGCATCAATAACCTGGGCATCATCTGCTATATGTTGGGAGATTATGGTAAGGCCCTCGCCTGCTATCGCCTGGCCCTTGAGTTACACCCCGATTATCCCGAAGCGCTTAGCAATCTTAGCATACTGCTAAACGAGATGGGCGCCTTCGAGCAGGCCCTGGCTCTTAGCCGCCGAGCGCTGGAGTTGCGGCCCCCGTATCCGGAAGCGCTAAATAACCTCGCCCTTTCCCTAATGGGCGCCGGCAGGCTCAAAGAAGCAATCGAGGCCTTACGGAGCGCCGCAAAAATAAAAGAGACGGACCCGGAAACACAATACAATTTGTCGGTAGCCCTTCTTGCGGCAGAAGAGTTCGAGGAAGGCTGGCGCCTGTTTGAAGCGCGCTGGAAAACCGGGCCGCTAAAGGATTCGCATCGAAAATACCCTCGGCCGCTCTGGCGGGGCGAGCCGGCCAAAGATCGCATTTTGTTCATTCACCCGGAACAGGGACTGGGGGACACGATCCAGTTCTGCCGCTACGCGACGGTCGCCGCATCTTTGGGCCTGCGTGTCGTGATGCAGGTCCAGCCGCCCCTGGTTCGACTCCTCCAATCCCTCGACGGTGTCGAGGTTACCGATTGTAGAGAGCCCGCCGAGTTCGATTTTCACTGCCCGATGATGAGCCTGCCTTTAGCCATGCAAACAGGACTGAAAACCATCCCCGAGAGGAGGCCCTATCTTACCGCAGACGAGTTGGAGATTGTGGAGTGGCGAGAGAGGATAGCTCCCTTATCTACCGCAAAACCACGAGTCGGGCTTGTCTGGGCGGGCAGCGCGCGCCTGCATTCGCCTTCCCTCGGCCTGACTGACCGCCGTCGCTCGATCGCCCCCGAGATGTTGGCGCCTTTGGTTACAGACAACAAAGACATCCATTTTTTCAGCTTGCAAAAAGATGGTCTCAAAGCGCCGCAGGCCCTGGGGCTAATCGATCTGATGGACGAATGCATCGATTTTGCGGACACCGCCGCACTGATTGCCAACCTCGATCTGGTCATAACCGTCGATACGGCGGTAGCCCATCTTGCGGGAGCGCTCGGGGCGCCCGTATGGGTCATGAATCGCTTCGATAGTTGCTGGCGCTGGCAGCGCCAACGCGAGACAACTCCCTGGTACCCCTCCATGCGCCTTTTCCACCAGCCCAAAGCCGGTGATTGGGAAAGCGTCATCGCCCGCATAGCCTCCGAGCTGAGCACCCGATATCCGCTGACTACGAACCAGAGGGACGGGAGCCAATCCGGGCATTGAAGGAATAGGCAAGACGGCTTCCCTATGCGCTTATCTCATCGCTACACCAGTTCTTCCAGTAGCGAACGATTCAAGATCTCTATGTTCTGCCCGTCAAAGCGCACCAACCCCTCATTCACAAGCTCCTTTGCCGTCCGGTAGAATGTCTCATGGGTCATGCCGAGGAGGGTCGCGATGGATTTTCTGTGCACCGGGAGAGCGACGGATGCGCCGTTCTGCATTTCTGCAAGAAAGAGAATGTAGCTCGCGATCCGCGCCCCGGGGGTCTTTAAGGAAAGCTCTTCGATCCGCTGATGAGCGTAAAGGAGTTTGAGAGAAAGAACGCGGAGCCATGCGGCGGCAAATTGGACATCCTTCTGTATCAGCTCCAGGAAAGCGTGCTTTCGGATCAGACAGACTGTGCTGTCCTTCAAAGCTTGCGCGCAGCAGTGGTACACATCGCAGAAAAGGCTTGCCTCCGCGAAGGTGCAGCCGGCGCCGATAATTTCAATGGAGATCTCTTTGCCTTTGGAGGAGACCCTATAGACTCGAACCGCCCCTGCCAGGACCGCAAAAAAGCCCTTTGTCGTATCCCCTGGTGAAAAAAGGAACGCCCCCTTTTTGACTGAGATCTCTTTTGAGATGGCTTCCAGACTAGTGAGATGCTCCCCGAGAATATTAGAAAACATGGGAAACTCTTTCAGCACGCGTGTTCCTTTCGGGACCCAATCCAAGCCTCAATGAAAATGTGGTCGGAAAATTCAGAACATATGATTCTAATCATACTCGCCTTTAGATTTTTATTCTACCCTCAACCCGAGAGATTAAACTTAACGTGGCTCAAGACAACCCGGACAGGCATTACGTCAAGCAACTGGCCATGTTGCTGTTGCTCGCAACCGCGGTTTTGTCGGTATTCATATTATGATATCCAGGAAAGAATTCATGAAGCGAAGCAGACTGGACAAATCAAGGATCGCCGCCTGCACGTCAGGCGTCGGAAGACCCAGTTGCAACAAGGCATTCTATGCGGGTCTTTTTCTCTTTTCGTTCTTATTCGCCCTGGCGTCTTTGGCCGTTGCGGACCCCGGCGCGCAAACGCCGCAAACTCCGGATTACCGGTGGCTTTCTCTCCAGGATTGCCTTTCCCTTGCGCGCCGGTACAACCCCGCCCTTGGAGGGGCCGTCGAAAAAATCCGGGAACTCACCGCGGACTACCGCGCGGCCAGGTCTCAGTTCTTTCCCCAGCTTACCTCGGCGGCCTACTATGAACGGTTGGAGCCAGACCGGTTGCTTCCAGGGGCAGGTTCTCCGAAAGGTATAACTCCCGACTCGGCTGAGGGATTTGCCGGCGTTACGGGCAAGCAGCTTCTATTCAACGGCGGCCAGACCTGGTACGGCACAAAAGCCGCAAAGATCGGCGCTCAGGCCCAGAAGCAGGAGGCCCTGCGGACGGGGGACCAAGTGGCTTTTGACGTGACTCGGGCATTCTACCTTCTCATGGAGGCAAAAGAGAATCTCAACGTAGCCCGTTATGCCTTAAAGCAGCGGCAGGAGTTTTTACGCCTTACAGAAGTGTTTTTCAAGGCGGGCAAAGTTACCAAGCTCGATTTCTTTCGGGCCAAATCCCAGGTCTCGGATGCCCGGCAGGCGCAGGCGGTCGCTGAAAACGCCCTCCGGCTTGCCAGGGAAATCCTGGCAAGAACCATAGGCTTAAAAGAGCAAACCGAAGTGGATATCCGGGGAGGGCTCCCTCGTTCGTTCGCTCCCGCGCCCGGTATCGACTCGCTGTGGGAGGAAGCGCTCGAGCACAATCCCGAGATCAGGGAATTGAACCTGCAAATAAAGCAAAACGAGGCCCTGGTCAATGCCGCAAAGGGGTCCTATTACCCTACGCTGAGCCTGCAGGGCGATCTCGGGACACGTAGCCAGGATCCGGCCGGAACTAAAGGCGAGTGGATTGCCGGCGTATTTGTAGAGTTTCCGATTTTTGAAGGCGGATTAAGGAGGGCGCAGGTTGCGGCAGCCGATTCCAGGCATCTTCAATCGATTGACAAGAAGCGCGACAGGCTAAACAGCCTGAAAATAGATCTTACCACGGCCTGGCAGGACCTGAAGAATTCCGGGAGCGGAGTACGTGACACGATGCAGAGCGTGGAGACAAATGAGGAAGCGTATGGGAGCGCCCGAGCGCTTTACCGAAACGGCAAAGCCATCGGCCTGGACGTGCTCCAGGCCCAAGTGGACCTGACCTCTTCCCGGTTTAGTCTCATAAAATACAAGGCGGACTATGAGGTCGCCCGTGCCCGAATCAGGCAGATCCTGGGTACGCCTTATCTTGAAGCAATTGAAAATGGGGGGCGAAAACAGTGAAACCGCCAGGCTGGAAGAAAATTGGAGGCGTCGTTATCGCCGCGCTGATCGTGATTTTTGCGGTTTATAGAGTTTTTTTGTACCGACTGCCCGTTGCGGTTGTCTTAGTCAAAAAGGCGCAAATTCGAGACATCGTGGAAGGGCCGGGCACGGTGCAGTCGAAGGTGCCGGTTGCGCTTAGCGCAAGGATTACGGGCATTCTCGAAAAACTCTACGCGGATCAGGGGGACAGGGTTAAGCGGGGACAGGTTTTGGCCGATCTCGATTCAGCCGAACTAAGGCACCGCGAGGCTGCGGCCCGTTGGGCGCAAAGTCGCGCCCAACGGGATCTGGCCCGGGCAAAAGCGGATCTCGTAAAGTCGCAGGCAAGTCTTCTTCTGGCCCAAAGCAATTATCAAAGGGACCTGGAAGTCTTTACGCCGGGGTATATCTCGGCTGCGGCCTTCGACATTACCAAAGCCGCCCTGCGGGTGGCGCAAAGCGACGTTGCGGCCAACGAGGCGAGCGTAGAGGCGTCGAAAGCGGCCATTAGCCAGGCGGAATCGGACACCCGCACGGCTGAAGCTCTACTGGGCTATACGCGCATCCTCGCGCCCATGGATGGAATCATCACTGTCCGGACCGCCGAAACAGGAGACACCATAAATCCCGGGACTCCCATTTTTCAGATGGTCGACTACCAGATTTGGGCCGCCTCCTGGATAGACGAAAGCAAGATTTTTCTGCTCAAGGTCGGACAAAAAGCACGGATAAGACTGCGATCCGGACAAACTTACCAGGGCGAGGTAGTGCGGCTGAACAGGCAGGCAGACACCGTCACCCGCGAACTGGAAGTGGACGTAAAATTCGATCGATTGCCCAAGCCTATTACCATCGGCGAGGAAACCGAGGTCTATATAGATGCCGGCCGCCAGGACGCCCTGGCCGTCCCGCTGTCGGCCTTAACGGAGCGAAACGGCGCAAAAGGGGTCTTTGTTGCCGCCGGCGGCCGTGCGAACTTTTGCCCGGCAACGCTTGGATTGTATGACGGAAGGCGGGTCGCGGTATTAAAGGGGCTAAAAGAGGGGGAAATGGTGATCGTAAACTCGGCCGGGATTAGACCGGGTGAAAGAGTGCGGCCGGAAATCATTGCCGGCAAGGACGACTGATGGACCTCGCGTTTCAGGATCTCAAGCTTCATAAGGGCCGGTTTATCGCCACGATGGTCGGCGTAGGTCTGCTTTTCGGAATCGTCCTCGCGATGAACGGCATATATCGCGGGGTCATCTACGAGGGGACGGCCCTGATCAAGGCAACCGGTCCGGACCTCTGGGTTGTCCAAAGGTATAGGGGCGGCCCCTTCAACGAACAATCGACCCTGCCCGAATTTTTCCATTACAGCGTCAAATCGATTCCCGGGGTCGAAAAGGCGAGCCCGTTTATCTTCTATACCGTGGAAAGGATGGTGGACGGCCAAAGCAGGCATTTCAGCATCGTGGGCTACGATGTCTTCGGGGGTCTGGGCGGCCCGAAAAAGATCGTCGCCGGAAGACCGATCCAACAGGCGCACTATGAAATGGTGGCCAACGTGAAGCTTGGCGCACGTATCGACGACCGGATCGCGCTGGGGCTTCACACCTACACGGTGGTAGGACTTACAAACGATGCCGTGGACCCGGATGGGGACCCGATAGTCTATCTTTCTTTGCACGACGCCCAGGAAGTGCTCTATCAGCAAGATAACGAAGAGGTCCGAAACCAACGGGAAAGATTGCTCCGGACCCTCTCCGCGCAGAACTGGCTTACCCCGGACAAGGCCCAAAAGCTTCTTGATCCCCCGGGGGCCGACACGCATATCATAAACGCGGTTCTGGTCAAGCTTAAACCGGGCATAAGTCGCGTACAGACGGCTCGCATGGTTGAAAAATGGCTCTATCTGAACGCCTACGGCACCAAAGACGAAGTCGGGCTTGTGCTCAAAGGCAGGCTGACCAGCATGACCCACCAGCTCCTGCTCTTCAGAATGCTCCTTCTGCTCATCTCCGTTGTCATAATCTCGCTCGTCATCTATACCTTTACGATGGAAAAAATCCGGAGCATCGCCGTAATGAAACTCATCGGGGCGCCCGACCGGGTGATCGTAAGGCTCGTTATCGAGCAGTCCCTGCTCCTTACCGTCGGCGCCTTCCTGTTGGGCTTCGTCCTGATAAGTAACACCTACTCGATGTTTCCGAGGCGTATCCTTTTGCTCCCTGCAGATGATGCCGTCACATTCGCAGTGGCTGTAGCCGCAGGCGTTCTCGCAAGCATCCTCGGACTGCGGCACGCGCTCAAGACCCAACCCGCGATGGCCCTGGGGGGATGAATGGAAACCTTAAGAATTGAAGGCCTGACTAAAACTTTCGGTGCGGGCAACCTCGAAGTGCGCGCCCTGCGGGAGATAAACCTTTCGGTCTCCCGGGGCGAGTTGGCGGCGCTACTTGGCCCGAGCGGATCCGGCAAGACCACCCTGCTCCTGTGTGTAAGTCTTATCCTGGAGCCCACCGCCGGCAAAATCGTCTTCGACGGACAGACGATCTTTGAGAAAAACAGATGGTCCGAGGTCGATATCCGCCGCCTGCGGCGCGAAAAGGTGGGCTTCATCTTCCAGGCCCACAATCTTATTCCGTTTCTTACGGCCAGGCAGAACGTGCTGCTTCCTTTAAATCTCGTGGGCATAAAGGGCCAAAAGGCAGAAAATAGGGTGCGGGAACTTCTGGAATACATGGAAATCGCCCACCGGGCGGATAATCTTCCGGCACTTCTCTCGGGCGGCGAACAGCAGCGCGTGGCCATCGCCCGCGCCCTGGCCAATACCCCCAAGTTGATCCTGGCCGACGAGCCCACAGCCGCGCTCGATACCGCGAGGGGTGCGAAAGTGATGGAACTCTTAAAAGAGGTCGCAAGGGAAAACCGGACGACCGTCATCGTGGTGACGCACGACGAACGGATGATAAAGGGTTTCGACCAGGTTTACCGTTTGAAGGACGGCTGCCTCAATGGGGATCGGGAAAGAACCGTATGAAGGATGTGGGAGCTTACTCCGTGCTGTACGAACAGACTTGAAATCCCCCCAACCCCCCTTTGCAAAAAAGGGGGGCGATCGGGCCAAGCCCCTTTTCGGGAGTCTCCGCTAAGTGGTAAGTGGGCGTATGTGTGGGTAATTGTAAGCCCCCTCAGGGGGGCGTCTCCTTCTTTCCGGGGGTATCGGCCTGACGGCCTCCCCCCCCCGGCTAATGGCTTTGATCCCTGGATCATCACAACAAAATTTTTGGCCGGGAGTACCCGGGCCGGGGCAAGTTATTGTGAGGTAAGGTTTAGGATTTCATGTTCCAGCCTGCTCTTTTCCTGCTGTAAACCCGCAAGCTGCTGTTGGATCTGATCTTCGCTAAGACCGCCCGAGTGCTCCTGCGTCCGTATCCGCACTTTTAGCGTGGTGAGGTTTTTTTCCAGTTGCACCTTTTGGGCCCGCCCGGATTTGGTATTAATCCTCGATTTCCGCAATCGGGCCTGGAGTCTTGCCAGATCGCGATTCATGTGCGCCAGTCGATGGCGGTAGGACCTTTCCCGGGAAGCCAGATCGGCAGAGCGCTCCGAGAGGTTTTCCTGCTCGGCCCTTAGTTGGCTTCCACTCTCTTTTAACTGACCGAGGTCCGACTGCTTCTGGTTTACCCTGTTTTGATACTCCCCGGACCGAAGTCCTTGCACACCTGAAAAAAAGCCCCCCTCCGCCGGGTTGGACGTGGTCGCGCAACTGCACAGCGAAAAGAGGGCAAACGCTATGCCGGCTATATACAAAGCAACCCTTTTCATTGGAATTTTCCTCCCCCTGCTCCTAAAGCGTGAGCTCCTTAGTCTTGGCCATAGCCGATACAAGCTGGTTTCTTTCCCTTTTGAACTTCACAATCGACTCCCGGGTGCTCTCCACTTCCCTTTGGAGGGCGGCGATTCGATCCGGGTCCTTCGTCGTGCTGCCAAGGGCCTGCTGCTGCGCGCCGGCTTCACCTTCCAGCGAGGTGATAACCTTATCCATGGTCTCTTTTTTTGCGGTCATGGTCTTGAGTTCGGCCCGGGCCAAGCCTTTTTTCGATTCGCTCCTTGCGATTTCCCTCCTTAGCCTGGCTATGCGGACATTTTCCTCGGCGATGTAATTTTGCATGTACGCGATATCTTTTCCGGCCTCCTCGTTGTATTGGCGCGATTCAGCGATGCAGGCATCCAGGTACTGTTCTTCCGTTGCGTATTTTTCCTTCTGGTTGGCTACGTATACTCCGGCCGCAAGCCCCAGCGGAGCGCCAATGGCGGCTCCAATGACCGCCCCCCTGGCCGGGCTGACCCCGACCAGCGCCGCAACGATCGCCCCGGCAGCCGCGCCCACCCCCGCCCCGGTCAAAGTGCCCTCGACCGTCGTTCGGGCCTTCATGCCGCTTAAGTCCTTGCCGCCGCCGTTTTGCGCCGTGCCCCTTTCGAGATAGTCGGCCGGGATCCATCCGGTAACCTGGCGCCCGCTCACATTGTCGAATGTAACCTGGCTCCAGCCCTCCGATTCCTGCTCGATCACCACGGTATCTCCCGGCCTCAAATAACCGACCCGTTCGCCTCCAAACGACTTTTCGGAATAGGCCGTAAGGGTCTGCGAACCCACCACGCGACCGGTCGGCTTAGGCCCTCCCCCCTGTCCGCCCATCATAGCCGGAGCAGCACACGAAGAAAGAAAAGCCAGCATCAAAACTATTGAAACGATTCCTCCTACTACCCTGCGGGCCCTCATCATCTGTCCTCCCATTCTTTTTGTAATTCAGCATAGCCAAACCGGCACAATTTTTAAGCCGGCCGCACGAACGATTACTTATCGCTTTGAGTAACGATCTCGCTTTTCCACGTGTCTTTGTCCGTCTTGTCGTATTTCTGGAGGTGGGACCACATGAGCTTTGTCATCTCGACCTTGGCCGTGTCGCTTTCCTCACCATCGATCACCTTGTCAAAGGCCGCCTTGACGTTTTCAGGGGTGACCCCGCTCGCCTTATGAAGATTTTGCAACTGCCCCGCGTAGACCTCCATGTTATGGTTTATGGCGAGCTTTAACTGGGAAATCTTTTTTTGCATTTGTTTACGAATGGGCGGGTCCACATCGGGGACATTCACGAACTCTTCAGCGGTATGAAGTGTCGCCGTCTCATTTTTCACCAGATAGGCGCTGGCCGTACCCATTCGAAAGGAGTATTCCATGTCGGTGAGTTCGGTTTGCGCGTTTTTTTTGATCAAATACTGGTTAAGTTGCCTGGAGTTATCCAGGCCGACATTTGTAAGTTGCTCCGGTCCTGGCCCGGCGGGTCCCTTTATGTGGTTGTAAACCGAAGGGCCAACGAAAACGAGCGCCGCAGCAATCACAACTATCGATGCGCATGCGGCCAGAAACTTCGTATTGGAAAAAAGGGAGAGATTGCTTTTTTGCCCCCCCTCCCGGCCGCCGTCAACGGTCGTTTGTCGGCTGTAGTCAAGAGTTGAGGCAAAAGAGGTCTGCGGGGCGCCGTTGTGAAATTCGGAGGTGGCGCCGTATACCGGATCGATGGCAAGCCGGGTTTCGGGACTGGTCCGAACGGTTCGCGTCAAAGGAGCGCCGGCGCCCGCCGCAGCCATTGCTTCCTGCAGACTCGAAAGAAACTCGGCAGCGCTTTGGTGGCGATTATCGGCGCTTTTTTCCAGCGCCTTCGCTATCGACTTCTCTACCTCTTCCGGGATGTCTTCTCGAAGAAGGCGAATCTCGGTTGGCCGCTCCTCTATCTGGGCGCGAATGATCTCATAGTCTGTGCTCCTCTGGAAGGGAGTGTGGCCGGTCAGCGCCTCGTAGCCCACAACCCCCAGCGAGTAGATGTCCGCCCGGGCATCGGTTTCCTGCCCCTGGATGTGTTCCGGCGACATGTATTCGAGCGTTCCGACCATGTGGCCGGTCCGTGTCAGCCGAGCGCGCTGCAGAATGCGGGCGATCCCGAAGTCCATCAGCTTAACGGTTTGGGAAGAGGTCAGCATGAGGTTTGAGGGCTTTATGTCCCGGTGAACGACCCCGAGCCTGTGGGCGTGCTCCAGCCCCTCCAGCGCCTGGCAAAGGATGGGAATGCACTCCCGCCACGGGATGGCGCCGCGCCGCGCTATCACCGTATCCAGGGTCTGGCCTCGAGCGAACTCGAGCACCATGTAATACTGATCGCCGTGAAGGAGAAAATTATATACCATGGCGATGTTGGGATGATTTAACCGGCCCAGGGCAACGGCCTCGGAGCGAAACCGCGTGACGATGTCCTCGCGCCTGCTAAGCTCGGGGCGAAGAGATTTTATCGCCACCTCTCTTTCGAGCATCGTGTCAAGGCCCCTAAAGACCTCTCCCATTCCGCCTTCGCCTATCTTTTCGAGTATTTTGTAGTTGCCGATCACCTGGTCAACCATTGCCAACCTCATCAGTCCTGGTGACAGGCGCGGGCCTGTCTTGTTTTGCCGGCTCGCCGATCCGGACAATGATGACGGAAATGTTGTCGTGTCCTCCGCGATTTTTCGCCAACTCCACCAGTAGCTCACAGGCGGCCTGCGCCGTCCGCCCCAACAGGGCTTCCCGGATATCCTCGCTGCCAACCAGGTCGTGGAGGCCGTCCGAGCAGAGGAGAAATCGATCGTCGATCTCCAACTCGATGCCCTTTTCCGGCGACATGACCTCGACTTCGGGGTGAGAACCCAGGGCGCGCGTTATGACGTGGCGATCCGGAAAGTATTTGGCCTGCTCCTCGGTGAGGGAACCGCTTTTTAGAAGAGCCATGAGCAGCGTGTGGTCTTCGGTTAGTAACTCGATGACACCCTCTCGCATCCGGTACAGGCGCGAATCCCCCACATGAGCAAAGTAGGCTTTACCCTGGCGCAAAGCCAAAGCGGTGGCGGTGGTCCCCATCCCATGAAGGGTTGAATCCGTCGCGGCTTCCCGAAATATCTTGCCGTTGGCCTCCTGCAGGGAGTGCGCGAGATCTTCTGGAGGCAACCTCTTTGTGTCCCCATAGTAGCACTGACTTATGGCGTCCACGGCCAGCCGGCTCGCATACTCTCCTGCCTGGTGGCCGCCCATTCCGTCGGCAACGATTGCGAGCGCCCCTTTTTGCAAGGGATAGTTTCCTCCCGGACGCACAACGGCGATGCTGTCCTCGTTATGGTCTCGAATGCATCCCGGGTCGGTAACCATTCCCACTTCGACATCCCGCCCGAGGCCGTTACCAGTTTTGCCGGGCGCAGAATTCTCCCCGCCTGCAGAGCGTGAAAGTAAAGACCTGATCTTTTTCAACATTAAAGGAACCTTCTTTGTCCTGGTATCCGGGAAGCTTCAAAAGATAGTGGACGCTACTTCCAACAGCCACGGAAAACGAGTAGGGGACCTCGTAGGGTCCGGTGCGCTCACCCTCGGGGCCAAGATAGAGCCTTGCGCGGCCGGAGTTGAAAACGCCAATACTTATGGTGCAATGGGGTGCGGCGGCCGTTGCCCCCTTCGGGCTATCGGGTTCCGAGGAAACAAGGGAGGCGGCGCCGGGAGGCGAAGGCTCAAATCCGGTAGTCGTAGTCGCAACGGGGACAGGGCCGGGACCCGTCCAGGCTATAAACCCCGCGCCGGCCGCAACGAGCAAAAGAACCGGCAAAACGACCCAGTATTTCTTAAGAAGGGGAATAGCCATAAACCCTTTAAGGATCGATGGCTTACCTGAGACTTCATCGCTTGAGCCCGCCAACTCCTCGACATCTTCGAGCAGGGCCCTTGCCGTTGGATAGCGGTGGGCCGGATTTTTTTTAAGGCAGCGCCCGATGATTACTTCCAGCCGCTCGGGGATCGAGGAAACGACAAAGGAGGCAGGCTCATAGGCCACATCGGTTATCTTCTTGTACAACTCGCCCCAGGAGGGCGCCTCAAAGGCCGCCTTGCCCGTGGTCATTTCGTATAGCAGCGCCCCCAGGGCCCAGATGTCGGATTGTACCGTAGCGGGTTTTCCCTCCAGTTGTTCGGGGGCCAGGTACTGTTCGGTGCCTATAAAGGCCCCCTGCCGGGTAAGGTTCTCACTAAAGGAGGCCTTGGAAATCCCGAAATCGAGGAGCTTAACTTCGCCCCCGGCGTCCACCTTGACATTGTTGGGCTTTATGTCTCGATGGATGATCCCCCGTTCGTGGATGTAGGAAAGGGCGCCGACAATCCGGCTAAAAATCCGGAGCGCCTCTTGGGTTGAAAACCTGCCGGCGGTTTGGATCAGTTCGCTTACGGTCTTGCCATCGACAAACTCCATGATGATGCAGGGACATCCGTCCGTTTCGCTCAACTCGTAGAGCACGGCAATATTGGGGTGGCTAAGGGCGGCCTGGATGCGCGCCTCGTTTAGGAATCTATCGAGCGCGGCACGGTCCGAATCCATGTGCTTTAGCACTTTTAGCGCAACCGCACGGCCAAGGCGAGCGTGGACGGCACGGTAGACTTCCCCCATGCCGCCCTCCCCGAGATGTTCGACCACCCGGTATTCGTTGATGGAGCGTCCGAGAAGTGAGTCCATCATTTCACCTTCGGCCCTACTGTATGGCCGGCTGAATGTGGAGCAGTTCCTTTCCGTACCTGATCGGCAGGGCAGCGGTGACCCGCGTTCCGGCATAGTCGGACCAGGAGGCGTCGAAAATCCCCACCACTTCGCCCTTGGAATTAAAAACGGGGCCTCCGGAGTTTCCCGGACCGGTGGTGTTTATGCCCAGTTCGAGATAGTCGCCCTCCGAGCTAAAGTAGGTCATAAGGGACGTTTCGGAGACCTTCGCGCTGGAGTTTAGAAGCCTTTGTACGGTCCCCGTGGAGGCCGTTGGCTGGGGGACCTCGCTTATCGAGGACTGGGGATGAAAGATATCGGCGGATTTTTGGGCTACGTATTGGGTTTTGGAAACCGCCGGGTATCCCAGAACGGTTACCTGATCACCCTGGTTTACCGGATCATCGCTAAGTTTTACCGGCGCCAGCGCGCTCGGAACGTCTATTTTTATGAGGGCTACGTCGGCTTCTTGCGAAAAGCTGACCAATTTGGCTCTTATGGGCTGCGAGGTGTCTGCAAACTTCACATCGAGGATTTCATTTACGCCATCCAGGCTGTGCGTCACACCGACATACTCGCCGCCTAAATACGAGGTATTGGCCGGGACCCATTGGGATACTTCCTGCGCGAAGGCCTTGTTGTCTGCGCCAATCAACATTTCTTTCCTGCTACCCGGTCCGCACGACTGGTCACTGCAAAAGACAAACCATCCCGGCAGGGTGAGGTCGGCGCCCTCATACCGCGTCTGCCATGCCGCAGCCACGTGACGGTTGGTAAGAATAAATCCATCGCCTGTCACCACAAACCCGGTAGCCTCGCCACTTCCGCCCACGGCCTGGTAGGGATGGCCGTCCACCGGGTCCCTGTCTAGAGTGTTCATGTAGGGTTCGATATGTTTTCCAAAGGAGATATACATGGGCAGATACGCGGCAACCTTGCAGTTCATACCCTGGAGCCTGCGAACAAGCACTTCCTGGACACTCGTCTTGCCGGTCTTTTTGTCTCTTACCCTGACCTGTTCTTTGCATACCGCCGCCTCCTGGTGAAAAAGCACCTTGCCCGTCCCTGTCTGCATGAGCTTCCAGTTAAGGTCTATATGCACCGTCGAGCGATCGTATTTGCGGGCTATCTCGGCAGGGGTCATGCCGATTTTTCCGGCCAGTTCCTTTTGGTTTTCGGCATTTTTCTTATTGGCGGCTTCGAGTTCGGCCTTTTGTTTTTGCAACTGGGCTTCCAGAGCGGCTTTTTGCGCCTGTTCCTGCTGCTGCACGCGCAGATTGTCCCGATAGCGCAGGTAGCCCAAAAGAGCTCCCCCGACGAGTACAAGGGCCACCACAATTATCGCCACGTTGGCGAAGACCTTGCGGTCCTTGCCTTTGCTTGTCTCGATCATTCGTTCCACCGTGGCTTTGCCCACGTTGGGCTTGCCGGATTCGGCCCCGGCCCCCGTGGCCGATGTCTTACCCGACATGGCCGTAGCCGGCGCCAGGCGGCTCTCACGCGTTGCCGCCGGGACTACCGTTTGGCCGCCTATCATGCGTGTTGCCGGAGCAAGGTTGGCTGGGCGGGGATCGATGTCGAATTGCACCTGCGGCCCGTTTGTTCCAAACTCGATGACATCCCCCGGATCGATTCGCACACTTCCCGCGATACGCTTTCCGTTGACGTAGGTTCCGTTGCGGCTGCCCAGATCGGCCAAAGTGAACTGAGCGGGGTTGGCGGCGTCTTGAGACAGGCGAGCGTGCGATCTGCTCACCACATCTTCTTTTAACGCGTCAAAAGCCACCTGCGCCGCCTGATCCCGGCCAAAGGAGATCTCGGTTGTAAGCGGCAACGGGAAAATTTCAATCTGGTTGGCTTTCGACCCTTTCAAATGTTTGATCAAAATACGTTCCATCAGCAATCGCTCCTTGGAAAAGGGGTTGGATATCTCTTAGGGCGCCGCCGCCTACCATCCTGCAGGTCGCCCGGGATACCGCCAAAGGAATTTCAAGAATTGAATCCTTACTGGATGAAGCTCTTTATCGGCGGTCTCGTTCGCCCACTTTTGTAGCGATAATACCTTTAAGCTTTCGTAAGCGTTCACCACAGTCTCTCATGTTTTTTCCGAACACCCAAAGCAATGAAAAGATGTTCCGGGGGCAGGTTCTTTTCCAGAGCAGCGCGGGTTAGCCCCGACAAAACCAAAGCAAACCACAGAGACACGGAGGCACACAGAGGAAACTCTTTTTTCGGCCGGCCGGGAGACGACGGCCGGTCGAAAGGGCTGCGCCTTCGGACGCCCGATTGGTCAAGCCTCTTCGTGCTTCCTTTTCCGTCGAGCAGGGGCAGGTTCTTTTTCAGAGCGGAGGCAAAGCTTAACTCGGCGGTGAACGGTTACAAGCTTTCGGTAGCTCGTGTTCGAAGGCTGCAAACGCACCAGAAGTTCAGCCTCAGCCAGGGCCTCTTTCATCTTGCCCCGATAGTAGCAGGCGAACATAAGTCCCCTGTGGGCCACTTCCAGTGGAGGACCATTTCCGCGGATTTTCAGGGCTTGCAGAAAAAGAGCCTCTGCCTTGGGAGCATAGATGGGGTTGGTGTTGACGTAGAGAGTTCCAAGTTCTAGGATCGCTCTTTCATTGCGCGGCTCCAGGGCGATTACTTCCTTCAGGTCCGCTTCGGCCTTCTTCCATGCCCCGGGAACATCGAGATTGTGCCCCATGCAGTGCAGTTCGCCGCGGCGAAGTAAAAGCCCTGCGTCCCTGGGATTTTTCGCGACCAGCGCATCGAGCGTTCGCTCCAGCTTGCGATATCTTCTTTCAACCGCTTTTTTTTCAACATCGGAATGAACGTTTGGAGGAAAATCGCCTATTATAGGTTCAAGGGCGCCAAGAGCTGCATCTGTTTGCTGGAGATCAAGCGGCGACTTTGCCGCCCCGCTAGCCGAAACAGCGCATAGAAACGCAATCAAAAGCAGCGCAGATAGAGCTGTTCGCACTATGTTTCTCCCGCGATCAAAAATTGGCGGCCCACACTCAGTTTTGCTGCCCCGAACATGCCGCAACGCAAGCCCCCGGCTATTGCGCGACACCATTGCGGCATACGGCCGTATCGTTAACACGGAAGAAGGAAAACCCCCAAGCCCCGCGATTCCCCCGCAAGCCAAGCGCCCCTCTTACCGCCGCCGTTGGATTCGACTAACTCTTTGGATACGGATTGGACAAGAAATAACAAAGCACATAGAGTTTATCATATGATAACCTTTATGGCAATCCCCCACAGGTCGTCTGGATATTCGATATAGCGCTCGGCCCAAAGCGACCAAAGCGGAACATAGTCATAAAAAAATTCAGAAAAATTACCAAGAACCTGCATTTCATCCACTTCGCTCCATGGCCGAGACAACCATCAGGAGTGGGGTCTAGA
>JARLHO010000024.1 GCA_031292215.1 Syntrophobacteraceae bacterium
CGACCTCGATATTCTTAAGAACATGGACGGAGTTTTTATCCGTACTGTACGAACAAACTCTAAATCCCCCCACCCTCCCTTTGCAAAAAAGGGGGGCGATCGGGCCCAGCCTCTGCGAAAGGGGGGCGATCGGGTAAGTGGGCGCATGTGTGGGTAATTGTCAGTTTTCAAAGGGGGGGCGGGGGGATTTCAACCCTTTTCGTTCACCACGGAGTAAACTCCGTTCAAACATACAAGGGATCAATTGAGGCCGTGAGGCCGATACCCCCGGAGACGACCCCGTGAGGGGTCGCAGATCAGAACCATCAATCGGGATATCTCCCCTTTGCCTCTACCCGGGCGGCCAGTTACGACACAGTCTCTCAGCGCAACCCATCAACTCAGATCTTCCAGGAAACCTCCAGCTTCATTCTCGTTCAATCCACATCGCAGGACATGGCGGCGTGGCTTGAGCGCAACCTGGTATAAAACCGGTTTTTTTGCCTCCGCATGGCTTCAGACCTTTTTTTCTATTTCCGCTTCTGGTAGCCGCTTGTCTTGCCGCTTCCAGTTGCCGTTTCTGGTTGCCGTTTTGCGACGCGAAACAGTTTCGTGCTATATCCCTTGCGGATTCATGCGCCAAAGGGCGCCGAGGGACCGCCGTATCGCCCGCATCGAATCCCGCTCGTTTCGAGGTTCTTTTAAAAAAGAATACTGAATAGCTTTTACTATAAGCCCCCCCCACTCACTCCCCACCCCTTACAGGCTGTAAATCACTGCTGTTATCTTGCTGTTATCACTGCTGTTATCTCGCTGTTAGCCATGCTGTTATCTGGCTGTTATTTGGGTGCGTAAAATCGAATATATCACGAAAAATCAATGGGTTGAAAAAAGTATGGCTTTGTTTTTTTCCTGTATTTTCAGCATGGGGGCGCGCCGGAACGGCCACGGGCGCAGGTCGAAATCCCTAGCGCCTGCCGCTCTGCAGGCAATTTTCTTCGATAAATGCAACGACCGCTTCTCGATTCGGCGCATGGGACTGGGACTCTGCCCATCTTAGCCTGCCAAGCCGGCTATTTTCACACAGGAGCAGTAAGAACCGGTTGTTCCCGCTTCGGACTTCGCACGTTGCGCCTACGCCGAAATCCTTTGCGCCATCCCGGCAAACCCGGGTGAAGTTGCGACACCCGACAACACCGGCGTTAGGGACCTGTAGAGGAAGCTGGTGTTTGAAAAGATTGCTAATATAATCGGTCTGCTTCTGATCGATCACATAATTGACTTGGAAACTGTGGGATACAATGTATTGAGATTTGCCGGTAGAAACCATGGCCCCCAAAGAAACCGGAAGGAGCGCAAAAACCAAAACTAAACCAAAGCACCTTCTCATCCGGACACCCCCTTTGGTTATTGCTGGTCGGTCGGCGCAAAGGAAATAAGCATGGCTTGCGTTTACAACGCGCATCGCAACGCCTATCTATAATAGCATGAACCTGCTCATAGTCCCAGACTTGGAGCTCGCATGCCACCCAACGACAGGAAAAAAAGCGAAACCATGCGCGTAGCAACCCTGCTTATCCGTTTTGTGTGCCTTATCGGTCTCTGTGTTTTGGCGGCCTTTCTGGTTGCCCGGTTT
Source organism: Syntrophobacteraceae bacterium (assembly GCA_031292215.1). Classification (GTDB taxonomy): domain Bacteria; phylum Desulfobacterota; class Syntrophobacteria; order Syntrophobacterales; family Syntrophobacteraceae; genus SbD1. The sequence continues at coordinate 1,616 of JARLHO010000024.1, forward strand.
GAATACAAAAGAGAATTGACGGGTAAAAATTTACGGACAGGGGAAATCCGAAATAGCGAAAAATCCGTGACGGGTCAAAATCTTTCGTTGCTCGCTCCGCGAACCAGACTGAAAATATTAAACGTAACGGCGGATACGACCAAAACGGCGGCCAGGGGAGCCGCGTTGCAAGAGTCCCGTGAGGCGGGAAAAGAAACGGCGCCCGCTAAAGAAACGGCGCCCGCTAAAGAGGTCCTCGAACCTAGTTGGGTGAGCGCCGGGAAGGCTATAACCCTTTTTGACGGCAATGTGCGCCTGGTGCTGCGTCAAGCCTTGCCGCAGGACAGGTGCGCAAAAGGGTTGACGGTTGCAGGAGATATCAGGAGCGGCGAAGGCATCGAGAATCTGTGTCTGAGGACCGGGGCGCCGGCGAAATTTTCTTACCGGGGCAGGAACTACTCGATAAAGCTATCCGGAATAGCGGGGAGAGGGGATGTGTATCACTATTTCCTCTCCATCTCGCGCTAAACCGCTCTTTTCCCATCCCGGTCGCCTGCCGGGCCCGGGTTATCTATCAACCCCGGGCCGAGTCGCCTCAGATCAAATCATACACTTTCCAACGTGATGGCAAACCCCATCCCGCCGCCGATGCACAGGGTGACAAGCCCCTTTTTTACATTGCGGCGGTTCATTTCCATCGCCAGTCCGTAGGTGATCCTTGCGCCCGTACATCCAACGGGATGTCCTATCGAAATAGCGCCCCCATTTACGTTTACCTTTTCCCCGTCCATGTGTAACTCGCGCATACAGGCGAGGGCTTGAGAGGCGAAGGCCTCGTTTAGTTCGACAAGTTCCACCTCCTCCATGGTCCAGCCGGCTTTTTTTAACGCCAGCCGGGTGGCCGGAATGACTCCCAGGCCCATGTAAGCCGGGTCGATGGCGCCCGCGGCGTAGGACTTTATACGGGCCAGGGGCTTTAGTCCCAGTGCGTCCGCCTTGTCCCTGGACATTACCACCACCGCCGCCCCCGCGTCATTTATCCCGGAGGCGTTGCCCGCGGTGACCGTTCCCCCTTCTTTAAAAAACGCCTTGAGCTTTGCCATTTTCTCGAGGGTTGTGTCCATGGGGCGTTCGTCGATTTCAAAGACAGCCGGGCCCGTCTTGGACTTTGGCAAAGCGACCGGCACGATTTCACCCGTTAGCCTTCCTGAGGCAATTGCCGCCCTTGCGCGCCGGTGGCTCTCAAGGCCGAGTTTGTCCTGGTCTTCACGGCTTATCCCGTATTTTTCCGCTATGTTTTCGGCCGTAACCCCCATGTGGTAGCCGTAGAAAAGCTCCCACAAGCCGTCATGGACCAGTAGATCCACCGCTTCGGCGTTAAACATGCGCGCGCCATTACGCATGGCGGGCAGCGCGTAAGGAATCCTGCTCATGTTTTCCATGCCTCCGGCCACCAGGACCTCGGCGTCTCCGGCGACGATCGCCTGCGCGGCCAAAGCGATGGCCTTCATCCCGGAGGCGCAAACCTTATTTACCGTAAAGGCCGGTATCTCCTTATTCATACCGGCAAAAAGCGTGGCCTGCCTGGCCGGGTTTTGTCCCTGCCCGGCCTGGACCACGTTGCCCATTATGACCTCGTCGACCTCGATTTCGCGGTGCGATTCATCCCATTGGCCATACTTTTGCTCGAGCTCGATCAGGCCGCTCCCCTTAAGCCTTTCGGGTGCAAAAGACATCATATCTTCATTGGCGCGGGGTCTAAGGCCCGCGCGCTTTAGGCTCTCACGAATGCAGATCGCTCCAAGCTCGGCTGCGGGGATGTCCTTAAGAGATCCCATGAAATTACCAACCGCTGTTCTGGCGCCACTTACTATTACTGCCTCTTTCATCTTGTCTCCTTTACCGGTACGGCGTCTGCGAGATTGGGAAAATGTGCTGCAAGAGGAAAATAAAAAAACCATCGGTCCTAAAGACCGTAACGACAATGAAGCGGAGAAGATGACAAAAATCCGCCCGCCGTTTTTTTTAGCCACCTTTATGACTTATTTTAGTTTACCAGAAGGGCCCGGATCATTCAATCGAGTGAAGGACTCACCCCCCGCGGAGAGGGGCGCTTTCATGGTTTCCAAATCCGAAAGAATAATGTATGGTCCCCCAACCAAGCATATCCAGGAGATTAACCAATGAATATTTTTATATCCGGCTCTTTGGCCTACGATCGTATCATGGATTTTCCGGGTCGCTTCGCCGACCACATCCTGCCCGATAAGATTCACATGCTAAACGTTTGCTTTAATATAAACGGGCTCGTCGAAAAATTCGGAGGGACTGCGGGAAATATCGCATACAGCTTGGCCGTTTTGGGAGAGTCTCCGGTAATCGTCGCAACCTGCGGCGAGGACTTCCCGCGCTATGAAAAATGGCTCGCTAAAAATCGTTTGCCGCTATCCCACATAAAGCTCGTTTCCGGAGTCCTTACGGCCGGCGCCTACATTACCACCGATCATGACGATAACCAGATAACGGCTTTTAATCCCGGCGCGATGGCTTTCGAGGCCGACCTTCCTGTCCTCGACGCCTTCAGTATGGTCTTTATCGGCCCGGGCAACAAAACCGATATGAAAAACCTCGCAAACAAAGCAAGGCTTGCCGGCGCCCCCTTTTTCTTCGATCCCGGGCAAAGCCTTAACATCTGGAATGGCGAGGAACTGCGGCAAGCCGTTTCCGGAGCGCTTTGCTTTATCTCAAACGATTACGAACTCTCGCTTTTCCTCCGGATGACCGGCTGGGAGATGAGAGATCTCTATAAAGCCGCAAAGATGATAATCACCACAAAGGGGCCGGAAGGGGCCGTATTGGACCATGGGGGCGAAAAGCTCTCGATACCTGCAGTTGCGGCCGGTACGGTCCTCGATCCGACGGGGGCGGGCGATGCGTTTCGCTCAGGGGTCCTGAAGGCTGCGGCAATGAAGCTGCCTTGGGATGTCGCCTGCCGGATGGGCGCTACCTCGGCCTCATTTTCGGTCGAACATTACGGGACCCAGGAACACCGGTTCACCTGGGATCAATTTTGCCAAAGGTACGAGAGCTCCTTTGGGCCTTGGACGGCTTAAGCGGTTTTCAGAAAACCCGCACAAGATCTTCGGGAGTCGGCAAAGCCTGCGGCCGTCGTCTCCGGGCGGCTGCCTCTTACCTGCGCCTGGCCGACAGGATGAAAACGGGATTTAAGGCCTCGAGTCTGAGCTCTTTTCCCGTTGGAACCGACCGGTTCACCTGGAGCTGGACAATGGAAACCGAAAACCCTGCGTTTTGCCAAAAGGACGCAGCCGTTTGCAGCGTCTGAAACAAGACCGCCGTTTGGACTACCAGGCCGCCCGGAAGAAGCCTCCGGGATACGGTCTCAAGTATCGCGCCAAGGTCTGCCCCGCTTCCTCCGATAAATACACGGTCGGGGGCGGAAAGTCCTTCGAGGGCCCCGGATGCCTCGGCCCGTATCGCCTTGACCCGCACGGCGCCAAATTTTTCGAGGTTTTTAAGAAGTTTGGCGTATCGTGCCGGCGCCTTTTCGATGGCGAAAACCTGGCTCAGGCGGGCGATCCTTGCCGCTTCGATCGAAACCGACCCGGTTGCGGCCCCAAGGTCCCAGAGCACCTGCCCGTGCTCGAGTTCAAGCGTGGCAAGCACCACTGCCCTTACTTCCATCTTCGTGATCATTCCGGCATCGCGTTCGAACGCCTCCTCCTCAAAGCCGAATATCCTTTGCGGAAGGCTCGAATTCTGCGGCCCGGCCCCAACTTCCCAAGGGCAAATGAGTAGGACATTTAAGGGGGAAAACTCCATGCCGGCGGCCTCAGAGGGTAAAAACGAACGGATCTTTTCCGAATCGGTTCCAAGGTCCTCGCCGATAAACATCCGCCATTCGGTAAGACCCGCCCCGATGAGCTCCTTTGCAATCCATTGGGGGGTATGCTGCGGATCGGTTAGAATAGCTGCCTTGCGGCCTTTTAGGAGAATTTCAAGGACCCGCTCCACATCACCCTCCGCCGTAGGGCCATGAAAGCTTACCGCCTCGGCTGCGTCCCAGTTCTCGCAGATTCGGGCGCAAAGCGTCTGAACACTGGTTACATTCGGGATTACCAAAAGGCGCTCTTTGCCAAACCTTGCGCGCAATGTCTTTGCGATGCCAAAAAAGAGCGGATCCCCCGAGCACACTACCGCAACACGCTTGGTCTTCGAAATCCTGCCGATTTCTTCCACGCTTTGCGAAAGAGGGGATGTAAAAGATAATTTTTCGCCGGCGTGGTCTCGAAACGATTCGAGATGTTTTGCACTGCCCAAAAGTACTTGCGAGGCCCCGATCCACTCGAGTGCGCGGGCGCCAAGCCATTGCGGACCGGCGCCCAATCCGATGACAGCAATTAGAGGCGGTTTCCAGTCGGCGGGTCTCAAGACATCTCCTTCTGACTCACATCGGCTAGCAGCTTCCCGTCATAGTCAAAAAGAAAAAGCCGTATTCGAGCGGCCCGGCCGGCCAGGCGCGCCGATTGACTGGCGGCCTCTCGGGCAATCGCTTCGACGATGTCATGGGCGCCCTTGTCCGCTAAAATATCCAGGGCATGCCTCGCGGTATTGGCCAAAGCCAGTTTGGCGCAAAGCTCCTCATCATGTCCAAGGCTTCGGGCCGTGGCCGCGAGAAATTCGAGGTCCATCGGCGCAGAATGGGCATGCGTGTAAGGATGCCCCACGGCCATCTTTACGGCCTTTCCGAAAAATACGCTGTGGGTGATCTTTTGGAAACCAAACCGTATTGCCTCCCGTACGGCAAACGAGAAGAAATCGGCGATCTGGACGAAAGCCTCGGGACGAAGTGTCGGGAGTAAAAGTTTTGCAAAACGCTCGCTTTTGCCTCCGGTGCTAAGCACCACACTACCTGCGCAATTGGAGGCGGCTACGGAAAAAGCCGCCTGGATTGTCTGTTCGTAAGCCTCATGAGAAAATGGCCGGACGATGCCGGTTGTCCCCAGAATGGAGATCCCGCCGGTTATGCCCAACCGGGGGTTAAGGGTGCGTAAAGCGAGTTCTTCCCCTCGGGGGGCCTCGATTTTAACCAGGACCGAAAATGTACCGGCTGCACTCAACAGCTCAAAGTGGTTTTGAGCGGAGTAAAAAGGCAGGCGAAGGGCGGGTTTGCCCTCGTCACCCCGCACTTTGGCGGGACCTCTAAATCTTTTGTGCAGCTCTTCGAGCCGAGATGGATCGAAGCGCAGGAGTTCAAGTGTGATATTTTCGGAAATCATCCGCCTCGGTACGGGATTAATCGCCGGCTCACCGGGAAGCGCCGGAAGGCCGGGCTTTGTGACCATGCCGATTCCCCTGCCGGCAGACACGATAATTTGAGGCCCGTCGAGTGTTTCTCCCGCGCTCTTTCCGGGGGCATGGCTGGTAACTCTCACCCTTGCCCTGATCTCGGCGCCGTTAGTAACATCGGGGTCGTCACCGCCGTCTTTTATTACCGAGGCGCATGCGCTCTCGCCATGTACGCTGCAAACCGCCACGGGCACCGCCAGATAAACGGCTGAAGGCAGCCGGACGGCTACGACCTCGGCTGAGTTGCCGGTAATTAAACCGCGCAGAGCGGCAACGGCGGCGGCCGTCGCCGCCGTTCCCGTACTGAAGCCGGACCGAAGGGCAGGGGGGCCTTTTGCGCCGCCGCCTTGGGATGCATTATCTGCCATCGGAATCTTCAGCGAGTTCCAGGAGCGCGTGTATTATGGCCACGGCGATCGAACTGCCGCCTTTTCTGCCCATAACGGTTATCGAAGGTTGTTCTGCGACTTGTATGAGAGCGCTTTTGGACTCTTCTGCCTGAACGAATCCAACAGGGACCCCGATGACCAATCCGGGGCGAACGCCTTCTTCTTTTATCAGTCGCCTCACTTCGAGAAGCGCGGTAGGCGCGTTTCCTATGGCGACGATTGCGCCATTAAGAACCTGGGCGCAATCGCGGAAGGCCGCAAGCGTTCGGGTCACCCCGGCTTTTTGAGCCAGTTCCAGGCTCTGCGGGTTTGCGGCCGGGCACACCACCTCGTTGCCGTGCCACTCGAGGCGCCAGGGAGAAAGGCCGGCCTTGATCATCCGCGTGTCGACGTAAATGGCCGATCCTTTCTTCAGGGCTTCAATCCCTTTGGATACGGCATCGGGCGTGAAAAAGACCCTCTTGGCATAGTCGAAATCGCCTGTCGTATGGATGACCCTTCGAATTATCTGCCACTGATCGGACGGAAAAGAGTGCGGACCCATCTCCTCGTCGATGATCCGAAAACTTTCCAGCTCGATTTCGCGTCCGGCTTTGACCAAGCCTGAGCGGGCCCGCCGACCGTTTGGAGGAAATTGGAGTATCACCTGTTTCACCTCGAATTTGCTTTGCGAAAAAACTACGCAGATCTCCATCCTGGAGGCCAGGACGTGACACTGCCGGGACGTCACACTGATAGAGTACGGAGGGAAATTACACTATCCTGGCGGGAAGATCAATCCTTAGCCTCCTCCCAGCCCTTGTGGTTACTGCCGCGCGTTGTCGGCCTGCTCCGGATCTCCACTATTGGCCGCCGGAAGTGTAAAGAAAAAAATCGATCCCGAGGACATGCCCTTGCGGGGGCTTTCTACCCAGATGGTTCCGCCGTGGTTTCTTAGGATGTGGCGGCAGATTGCAAGCCCCAGCCCGGTGCTTCCGGCCTCTTTGCCCCGATGCCTTTCAACGCGGAAAAATCGCTCGAATATCCTCTGCTGGTCCTTTTTCGGGATCCCCGGCCCGGAGTCGCCCACTCCAATTGTCACCATAGAGTCTTTTTCAACCGAAAAAACTTCCACTTTCCCTCCGGCCGGACTATACCTCAGCGCATTTTCCATGAGGTTTCGAAACACCTGCACGAGCTGATCGAAATCGGCCCGCACTATCGGAGCTTCCAACGAAAGGTTGCTTTCAATGACCACGTTTCTTTGCTCGGCCAGGGGAGCGCACGCTTTGACTGCTTCGCTAAGGACTTCCCCGGTCCTTACCGGCCTTTTATCCGTCGTATTGTCGTAGTCTTCCGTCCTTGCAAGCTGGAGGAGATCATTTACGATCTTAATCATATTATCCGCGTTTTTTAAAACGACTTCGAGGCACGAACTACGCACATCCGGGTCGCTTTCATCAGAGAGGAGCATTTCGGTGTAGCCTTTGATGGAAGTAAGGGGCGTTCGCAATTCGTGGGAAGCGTTGGCAACGAAGTCACGCCTGACTTTTTCCAGCCTTTTTAGCTCGGAGATGTCATGGAGGGCTAGGATCGCGCCGTATTCCCGGGTTGATTGCTCTACCCTCACAATGTGAACATGGTAGAACCGGTCCGTTCCCATGGCCACCTCACTGTGAAAGGAATGGATTTCGTTTGCGAGAACCCGGTTGCAGGCCGCCTGGAGCTCCGGGCTCCGGATTACCTCAAGGGGCCTTCTGCCCTTGAGTTCGGGTACCGAGGAAAACATGTTTCTGGCCGCGCGGTTTGACGAGTCTATCCGGCCCGCGGAATTTAGCAGCAAGAGGCCCTCCTCGATGCCGTCCAGGATGCTTTCGAGCTGAGATTTTTGTTCGGTGATCTTTTGTATGTAGGACTCAACCCGCTCGGCGTTGTCCCGTATCGATTTTGCGAGAGGATAGAGGTATTGGCCGGGATAGAACTGTGTAAGAGACCTCACTTTGCCCTGCCCGATCGAATCGGCCGCCTTGGAAAGTATGTCGACCGAATGGTTTGTTTTTATAATGAAAATAAGGCTCACCAGCGCCAGGAAAAACCCTGCGGCTATGACTATGTATTGAATCACGGCAACCCCGTCCGCCGAGCATCGATCTCTGTAGACAGCCGACACAAAGAGAGCCGTAAAGAAAAAAAACCACACCAAAAGCAAAAGACCGATTCTAAGTCTGAATTCAGGGCGCATATCAGTTCCGAAATCTATACCCCACACCACGCACTGTCTCTACCCAGTCGGCGCAGGTAAGCAATTTTTGCCTCAACCGGCGGATATGAGTATCCACTGTGCGAGCATACCCTTCGAAATGATATCCCCACACCCTGTCGAGAAGTTGTTCGCGGTTTAACACCTTTCCCCTGTTGTTTATCAACTCGGAGAGCAATTTGAACTCCGTTGCCGTAAGAACGATTTCCTGTCCTTCGATGCTGAGGCGGTGGCCTTCGAAATCTATTTCCATGCCGGATTCAATGAAAACCACCTTGGGATGGTTTTCATTGCCCGAGCGGCGAAGGATTGCCCGCACCCGCAAAAGGAGCTCCCGGGGGCTAAAGGGTTTTACGACATAATCATCGGCCCCGAGTTCCAGGCCTATAATGCGGTCTATTTCCTCCCCTCGGGCGGTAAGGATCAGGACCGCAACCCCGGCTGTTCGAGGTTCTCGCTTGATTTCTCTGCAGACCTCAAAGCCGTCTATCCCTGGAATCATCAAATCCAGGATGAGTAAATCGGGCGGATTCCTGCGAATAAGGTTCAAGGCCTCATAGCCGTTTTCTGAGACCGCAACCTCGAACCCGGCTTTTTTCATGGTGATGGCCAAAAGCTGAGCAATATCGGGATCGTCTTCGACAACCAGAATTTTTGACCGGTTCATTCCGTTCCTCGCTGGGGTGTCTATCGCATGCCGGCACTATAACATGGTTCGCTACGGCCGGTGATCTAAGATTACGAATATTGGATGATTAATACTCAAAGAGCCCATATTTTTCCGCCCGCCTGCGGAGCCCGGAAAAACAAGCAGCACGCAATACTACAGCCGAGTTTGTTGCGAATGCGTGACGGATATGTTACGTAATGACTTAATTTTTGCGGAAAGTCTTGCGAAAAGAAACCACCCCGAGGTTGGCTCCGTTGGATGTCCACCCTGTTAACCTTTCAGGAATATCCACCGGACTCGGAGTCCCTGATCTTTACTCCCGTTGTATTCATGAGGTCTTTTGCTCTTCTTTTTGAAAAGTTTTCCAGGAAGAATTAAATCCCGAAATGGATGTAAATTGCCCAAACCACCTGAGCGTTACTCCCCCAAATTACACGTGTTATTTTTTTATTATTTGTTCGGATTATTTTAACGATTGCTGTTGACTTGATGTCTTATTTTGCCTATTAGGATTAAAAACCTAAAAAATGATATACTATAATCTCAAATGATATCTTGAGATTGGGATATTTTGTCGGAGGGGAAAATGAAAAAGCTTCTGGACATTGCGGCGGAGATTGTTCAGGCTCAGGCGTCGGTCGGGCAAATGTCGGCTGAACAGATCGAACAGTCTCTGCTCAAGACTTTCTCCACTCTTCAAAGAATGCAGAAAGCCGAAGAGAAGGGGGCGTTTGTGGACAGCGCTGCCGCCGAGGAAATAGATGTCAAAGAGGCTTTTCCGGCAAGAAAAGAGCCGCAGGAATCCATTCAGGATGACAAGATTATTTGCCTTGAGTGCGGAACTCAGATGAAGCAGCTTACTACCAAACACCTCAGTGTGCATAATCTTACGCCTCGAGAATACAAACAAAAGTGGGGATTTTCCCTCAAGCAGCCCCTTTCCGCAAGGTCTTTGACAAAAGCTCGAAGCAAAGCAGCCAAGAAAAGAGGCCTTCCTGAAAACCTGGTCAAGTTCCTAGAGGAAAGAAAACAAAAAAAGGCAGAGGCAACCGCTGCCGTTCAAACCGATACCGATCAGGGAGATGGCAGACCTGCGGTAAAAAGAAGGCCTAAAGCGCGCAATAGCGCATAGCCAGCACACCGGGAAATCGGCATTTATTATCGAAGCTAAAAAGGATTTATCTTCTGGTTGTTCCCCTGGACAAAGGATGTCCGGTAGTATGCGAGTAGACAATTGCGGACATTGCACAGTAAATTAGGGTACTGGGGGCTGCGTTTTCGCCGACATTTTCTGTTTTTCGACTTCTTCGAAAACGACTCTGCCTCTCTAGGAGTTACTTGGGGTTGGGAGTGGTGACGGGGCGAGGTCGAAGGTTTTGGGTATAGCCCCAGCGGGGTAAAAAAAATTCGATGCCGGCCTCAAAATCCTATACTCATGCTCAGTTTAGCTGATATAATAAAGTCCTCTCCTGTGGAGGAGTTCTCTTTTTCAGGAAAACCGTTTTAAAATCGTGTTGGATTACCTCCTTGACAATATGAATGCGGCTATTTAGGGTTTATTCCAGGTTCCCCAAAGAATGATTTGTCACCCTGAAAAATGAATCGGGCTTTCGAGCCTGATCCGTCGGGTTTCAAGTAACCTGTGATATCAATGTTCTTCGGTCGAGAAAAGTGAAGTGTTGCCCCCGATCCGGGGAATGCCGTTAATTTTTTTACTCCGCGCAACTAAAGTGCGAAAAGGGAAAGGTATGCAGATCGAGTACAAGAATATCGATCCAAAGCTTGTGGTAAACGAGATCAGAAACGGCAGGTCGCTCGAATCGGTCCAGAAAGTCTTCGGTTTGCGATTTAAAAGCGAGGTCCAGGATCTCTATCTTAAGGGATTGATGGAACTCGGAGAAATTCCCCAGGTGGAATTCAACCGGCCTGTCGCCCAAACCCCCGTGCTCCCTGTCACACAATCTCAGGACAGAACTCCGTTTCGCAAGCGCGAACGACAAAGGCCCCCGGTGTCCAATCCCACCGTGGTGATCAAAACCGGCAATTTTCGAACGATCGGTCAAAGTGGAAGCGTTACGCTTAACCGGGCACTTTTGATCGAAATGCTAGGGTTCAGGGTGGGAGATTCTTTCGAGATTTATAGAGAAGACGATATGGTGGTGTTAAAGAAGGCCGCCAACCCTGTTTGAGTCTGCGGCGTTATTCTTTTCTTCCCGCACTGCACTGCCGGGGGGGGGGAGCGCTAGGCTTTCTTCTTTAGTTTATTGAGGACATGGATGAAGCGCCACATGGCGGTCAGGTTGGCGCCGAATGCAAGGACTACGAGCACGCCTTTTAGGGCCAAATCCCTGGACCATGGAGTGGTGGGGGCTGAAGCGAAGAGATTCAGGAGTGGATTAAGGATTCCTGCAGCTCCAAGCAGTATGATTCGCTCTCCTCTTTGGAACGCCCCGCCAAGGCACCTTTCACCCAGCCCTTCGGCACGGGCTCTTGTGTAGCTCACCATGAGCGAGCCGAAAAGAATGAGCAAGATGAGCAGCAAGTAAAGCGTCGGGTCCTCGCTGCGGCAGAAGTAGCACCAGATGCCAAGGTAGATCATAAATTCAGTGTACCTGTCGACGACCGAATCGAGGAAGGCGCCGAATTTTTGGCTCTGCCCGGTGGCTCTTGCAA